>JAYUCP010000273.1:0-30664 GCA_043740245.1 Acidobacteriota bacterium
GGAGAGAAAGCTCAAACGCCAAGCCGCCAAGAGCGCCAAGCGAAGACACGCAGCAGGCCGAGTTCATTGAACCACTCTTGGCGCTCTTGGCGTCTTGGCGTTAAAAGCGCTCTGCTGTAGCTCGCTCCATCGGGGCTGATCTTCCGCGGTTTTATCCGGCCTGCGATCCGGCCTGCGATCCGGCCTGCGATCCGGAAGACCATGTTTCCAAATTTTCATCCCAGCTTGAAGCCGCAGCGTCAGTCGAATTTCGCTTTGGCGGGTGCCCGTCACGTTTTTGCCTGAGCGTGCTTCAGGCGCAACGGACGGCGCGGCCAGGGTAGCGCAAACTGTCCAGTTTGCGTGGCCTCAGGAACTTCAACCTTGACGTGACTGTTCCCCCCTGGCTCGACTGCTGAAGCTGCGCAAACTAGACAGTTTGCGCTACTCTGGCCGCGCCGTCCGTTTCCCCCTGCGCAAAACTTGGACAGGCACCCTTTGCTTTTAGCGGGATGGAAACTCGCGCCCGCATCCGTTACCATACGCCCACCCCTTATGAACCCAACGACAGCAAACGGCGGCAAACGATTATATTCACCCGCGAATGGACAAGTTGGCATTGCAACTTGTCCGCGTCCTTTACGTTCAACAACTGTCGCAACTCGCTGCCCCCGCAAGCTGCGCATCGTAAGCTGAAATCAAAACCCGCTGGGAGATTCGTTATGAAGAAGTTTTGCGTTGCTATCTCCTCTTTCGCGCTGGCGCTGCTGCTGGCTGCTCAACTTGCCGCGCCAACCAAGGCTGCGCCGACCATTCGTTTCGATTGGGAAAAGGCGGTCTCGCTTTACAAACAAGGACAGTTCCGCGCCGCGATCACGGAATTTCAAACCGTGCTGGCCGAATTCCCCGAACACGCCGATAGCTGGAAGTTCGTCGGCTTGGCCTATTACCAACTCAAAGAGTACGACCCCGCCGTCGCGCCGCTGGAAAAGGCCCTGACGATCAAACGCGGTGAGGGCAAGCAGGACGTGGATATTTTGCAGGCGCTAGGCCGCATCCACGTCGCCTTGCAACAGTACGACCGCGCCCTGCCCTACTTCGAGACGCTGAGCAAACTGCAACCCAACGTGGCGGCGAACTTTTACATGCTCGGCGTAATCCAGGCCAACCTGAACCGCGCGGCTGATTCCGACGCCGCCTTTCGCGCGGCGCTCAAGCTTGACCCGAAAGACGGCGACACCTGGTATTACCTGGGCGTGCAGCAATTCCGCGCAGGCAAATTTACCGAAGCGGCCAATTCGCTGCGCAATGGCCTGAACGCCACGCCCAAAAACACCGAGATGATGGGCTTGTTGGTCGAGAGCCTCTTGCGCTTGGGCGCCAATGAAACCGACGAACGCAAAGCACAACCGTTGCTCGACGAAGCCATCCGCGTCGCCACCACGCTGAAAACGGCGCGCCCCGACAAAGAGGATGCCGCCTCGCTCGAACTGTTGGGCCGTGCCTTCCTGGCCGCCAAGAAATACACCAACGCCGAGATGACGCTCGAACGCGCGCTGGCGGCGTCCAGCCATCCGAGCGCCACGCTCTTTTTCGCCACCGGTTTCGCCCACGCGCAAAACCACGCCTGGGTGCGCGCGGCAGAGATGCTGGCCAATGCGGATCGCCTCCAACCCGCTGATTTCAACACGCTGTATTACCTGGGCTACGTCTTTGAGAACCAGCGCAAGTTCGCGCAGGCGCTCGACGCCTACAACCGCGCCTTTGAAGCCAGCGGACGCAGCAACGCCGATGTCAAAGCCAGCATTGACCGCGTCGCGCCGCTGGTGCGGATGCAGTAACTAGAGGGATGAGGGATGAGGGATGAGGGATGAGGGATGAGGGATGAAGAATGAGGATGAAACAGCTTCATCCTTCATCCCTCATCCTTCACCTCTTCCTTGCCACGCTCATACCTGCCCTGTAAACTTCCGGCGTTCAAGAACGACATCTTCACTAACCAATCATCTGCGGTATTAAAGCTATGAAAAGCTCTCTGTTCGATAGCCGGAAGCGCATTCCGGCCTGTTTGCTCTGCCTGGGGTTTGGCCTGTTGATCGCGGGGTTGACGGCCTGTTCATCGGCGAAAGGCGTGCTGGGCGGCGAGACGGCGTTCGTCGCTCCCGAAAAAGTCCGGCTGCGCAGTTCGACCGCCGAGGCTGCGCGCGCCGTCGGCGAACTCAAAAGCGGCGACCAGGTCACGATCACCGAACGCAAAACCGAGGGCAATACGGCTTGGGCCAACATCAACGGCCCGAATGGCGTGAGCGGCTGGGTCGAAAGCAAGGTGCTCGTTAAACAGGCGATTGTGGAGGCTGCGCAAAAGATCGCCAATGAAATCCGTGACATCCCTACGCAAGCCGTCGGCAAATCAAAAGCGCGGCTCAAGCTGCGGCTGACCCCTGATCGCAACAACGATGACAACGTCGCCTTTGAACTCGCGGCCGGCACCGTGCTCGACATCGTCGCGCGCGAACGCCAGCCGCGCCCTGAAAAGCTCATCGCCCAACAAACTGCCGCTTCCAATAATGCTGGCAATAACGCAGGAGCGCCGGCTGGCTCGAAATTCGACGACTGGTACAAGGTGCGCATCAAGAATCTGGCGATTGTGCCCGCCGGTTGGATTTATGGCGGCTCGGTCGAATTGGACGTGCCGGGCGACATCTCGTTCTTTGCTTCGACCGGACGCCGCATCACCGGCTGGCAAGCCATCGGTTCGACGCAGGACGAACAGAACCAAACCAAAGAGCATTATCTGGTCGCCGAAAAACAGCTTTTTGACAGCGCAGAACAACTCGATTTCGACCGGCTGAAAGTCTTAGCCTTCGATCCCAAACGGCGCGAGTATTACACGCCCTTCCGCGAAGACGTGAAGGGACGCTTTCCCATCAAGGTCAAAAGCGAAGACAAACACGGCTCCTTTCAAGTGCTCGCACTCGACAAGGCGAATCAGTCGCAACCCGTGGATTTCAGCTTTGAATTTGTCGAGAACGGGCGGCCCAAAGTTACGCGCATCACACCCAAAGAAAGCGGCAAGAAGCGTTGACCGGCGTGTACCCAAGCGGCGGGTTGAATGGCGCAATGGTGCGCACCCAAAGAAAGCGGCAAGAAGCGTTGACCGGCGTGTACAGTAGACTGTCCAGTCGACTGGACAGTCTACTGTACATCGTTAGCCGTGGATTCAGGCTGGAATGCTTGCTGCGCATAAGCCAAACTTTACGCGCTTCAAGCGAACTTAACTTGACCAGCCCGCATGCGCTGAACTACTCTGCCGCCTACTTCAGACGACTGGCACGTCCCAATAAAAGCATTCATTAAAAGCTAAGATCACAGCGCGTCCAGAAGCAGACGCGGCACTATTCAACGCATCAGCCGGGATGAAAAAAAAGCACCAAGATGTCGGCAGTGTGCCGACTGTCGAGCGGGCAGTCTCACACTGCCACCCAAGATTCGCACAACCAATGGAGGTTTTAATATGTGCATCGCTATTCGATTTGCGCGCACGCTAGTTCTGCTGGCGCTTTTGAGCGCGCTCGCCTTTGCCCAATCCGCCGTGACCGGCGCGGTCAGCGGCACGGCTGTTGATCCGAGCGGCGCGGTAATTCCGGGCGCGACGGTCACGCTGCGCAATGCCGGCACCGGCAAGGAAGAATCCACCGTCACCGGCCCCGAAGGCCGCTATCGGTTCGGCAACCTGCAACCGGGCGGCTATGCCATTTCGATCAAGGCCGCGGGCTTTTCCGAGTACAAGCTCGGCGGTGTCGTCGTCGAAGTCGGCCGCACGACCGGAGCCGACGCGACCTTGAAAGTCGGCGGGGCCGACGCCAGCGTGGAGGTCACCGCCGACGCCGCGCCGGTCAACACCGAATCCAAAGAGTTCGCCAGCAATATCAATCAGACGGCCATCAATGACTTGCCAATCAACGGGCGGCGCTGGTCGAATTTCGCCATCCTGACGCCCGGCTCGGTGCCTGACGGCAGTTTCGGCCTGATTAGCTTCCGGGGCATTTCGGGCTTGCTCAACAACAACACGATTGACGGCGGCGACAACAACCAGGCGTTCTTTTCCGAAGAGCGCGGGCGCACGCGCATCAGCTATTCGGTCAGCCAGTCGGCGATTCGCGAGTTTCAGGTGAACACCTCGAACTACTCCGCCGAATATGGCCGCGCGGCGGGCGGCGTGACCAATGCCGTCACCAAGAGCGGCACCAACCAGCTTCATGGCGACGCGTTCTACTTCCAACGCAACAACGATTGGGGCGCGCGCAATCCGCTGGCGTTTTTATCCAGCGTTTCAAATGGCGTTGTGACGCGCGCCGGCATCAAGCCGGAAGACGTGCGCCACCAGTTCGGCGGCACCATCGGCGGGCCGATCAAGAAAGACAAGCTGTTTTTCTTCTTCAGCTACGACCAACAGCGGCGCAACTTCCCCGGGCTGGGCATTTTCTCAACCGCTGACTATCTCAACACGACCAATCGCGGGACAGACCCCACGATCATCGATGTCGCTAATCCCCAAAACTACCCGCGCTCCTTGAAGAACCCCAGCCGGAATCTCACTGACACGCAGATCAATGACGCGCTGAGCTTCCTCAATTCGCTGACCGGCACCGTGCCACGGCGGGGCGACCAATTGTTGCTGTTGCCGAAGATTGATTGGCAGATCAACAACAAACACACCTTCACGGTCAACTACAACCGCTTACGCTGGGATTCGCCGGCGGGCATTCAGACGCAGGCGACCAACGCGCGCGGGCGCGCCAGCTTCGGCGACGATTTCGTAGATATTGATTGGGTCACGGCGCGCTTGACCTCGACCATCACGCCGCGACTGCTCAATGAATTCCGCGTCCAAATCGCGCGCGACTTGGAATACGAGTTCAGCCAGAAGCCGCTGGCGGGCGAACCCACCACGGCGCTGAATGGCAGCGCGCCGGATGTCTTCCTGACCAACGGCATCGAATTTGGCAAGCCGACATTTTTGGAGCGCCCCAAGTATCCGGATGAGAAGCGCAAACAGTTCACCGACAACGTGACCTACTCGTTGGGCGCGAACACGCTCAAGTTCGGCGTGGACATCAACCGCGTCAAGAACGTGCTCAGCAACCTGCGCAACGAAAGCGGCGCTTACTCATACAGCAACATCAATGACTTCATCATTGATTACGTCAACTGGAAAACGCCGCTGGCCGCGACCACGGTCTGCTCCACCACCACGCGCCTGCGCGGGCGCTGCTACACCAGCAACTTTGCGCAGGGCTTCGGGCCGCCAGCCGCCGAACTCTCGACGACCGATTACAATTTTTATGCGCAGTATGACTTGAAGTTCCTGCCCAAGGTGACCTTCAATTTCGGCTTGCGCTATGAATACGAGAAGCTGCCGGAGACGCAGATTCCGAATCCCAGCACCGATGTCATTCCGAATACGGCCGTGACCTTCAATCAGGTGACCTCGCATTTGCCGAACGACAAGAACAATTTCGGCCCGCGCGCCGGCTTTGCGATTGACGTGACGGGCGATGGCAAGACCGCCATTCGCGGCGGCTACGGACTCTATTACGGGCGCATCATCAACTCGACCATCTACAGCGCCTTGACCAATACCGGCAACACGGCGGGCCAGATCCAATCCAGCGTCTCGTTTACCCTCCCGACGTCGCCGATCTTCCCGAACGTGTTGACTACGCCAATCACCGGCACCGGGGCGATTCAGTACTTCGCGCCCAATTTCGGCAATCCGATGATTCACCAGGCCGATCTCATTCTCGAGCGGCAGGTGCTGCGCAATACGACCGTTTCGGCTTCCTATCTGCTCAGCATCGGACGGAAGCTGCCCACCTTCCTTGACCGGAACCTCAACGTTTCGGCCGCAACCCAAAGCTATACTGTGGCAGGGGGGCCTTATGCAGGCCAAACCGTCAGCCTGCCCGTCTTCCGTGGGACGCGTCCGAATACCGGTTACTCGAACCTGACCGAGATTTCCAGCAGCGTCAAATCGCAATACAACGCACTGGTGCTGCAAGCCAATCGGCGCTTCACCGGCGGGTTGCAGTTCCTCACCAGCTACACGCTCTCGAAGTCGGATGATGACAGCCAGATTTCGCAAACCTTCACGACGGGCAACGTCCCGCTCAACGTCTTCGACCCGAAAGCGGAGCATGGCAGATCGAACTTCGATGTCCGGCACAAGTTCGTGGCCAGCGTGGTTTATTCCCCGCGCGTGAAAGCGGACAACAAAGCGCTGCGGGCGCTCTCTGACGGCTGGACCATCGCGCCGGTTTTTCAGTTTTACACGGGCCGTCCTTACGACGGGATCGTCTCAGGCTCCCTGCCTGCGGCCAACCCGACGGTTGCCACGATCCCGAACGCCACCAGCAGCGGCATCAACGGGGCCGGCAGCAGTTCCAACCGCTTCCCGTTGATTTCGCGCAACGCCTTCACGGGACCAAACGTGAAGAATTTTGACTTGCGGCTCTCGCGGCGCATTTACCTGCGCGAGAAGATGAACGTGGAGTTCTTGGGCGAAGTCTTTAACATCGCCAATCGCACGCAGTTCACCGGCATCAATTCGACGTTCTACGCGATCAGCGGCACCGCGCAAGCGGCCGTGCTGACCTACCAACCCAGCTTCGGCACGATCAACGAGGCGGGCGGCACGCTTTACCGCGAACGCCAAATTCAGATCGGCTTCCGCTTCGCTTTCTAAGCGGACGGCACAGTTCAATCAGACAAGCGGAGGCTGGCAACGGTCTCCGCTTTTTGTTTATGGAGACAGGTAAATTCTCGCCAGTGCCCAACGATCTATTTCTTCGCGCGCTTGCGTGGCGTCTTTTTCGACGGGCTGACTTTGGCCGGTTCGTTTGGCAAGGCGAACGCCACACGCCGGTAAACGCGCGCTAGCGGCAAAACGCATTTGATCGAGTTGAGCTTGGCGCTCTGGGCCAAATCCATGTGCGGCGTGTAGCGCCACGAACCATCCCTTTGCCGCTCGAACACCTCAACGGCGGGCATGTCCTGCCGCACCAGCAAATATTCAAGCAGCGTCGGGTTGTAGATTTGGTAGCGGAAGAACTTCTCGCGCAGGTCAAAGAGTGCCGTGGATTCCGACATCACCTCGATGATGAGCGTCGGGTTGGTGATGACATCGCGGTGCGCATCCAGATACTCCGGCTCGCCGCAAATCACCACCAGGTCAGGATACGAGAACAAGCCTTTGGTTGAATCGCGCGGCACCGGCATCAGCCCACTGCGGACTTTGGAGTCTTTGGTTCTGACGCGGCACGGGCCGTCGCCAAGTTGCGTGCCGATCAGCATTACCAAATCGGCGGAAATGTCGGCGTGCTCCGGGCTTTCGCCTGCCATACGATAAAGTCGGCCATCCAGATACTCGTGCCGTTCCGTTGCGCGCCGTTCCTGTGCGAGGTATTGCTCAATCGTCACCAGCGGCGTGGCGGGCGACGGTATCTGTAGTTTTGCTTGAGGTGTTGCCATTGTTCCTCTGCTCGAATGGGCGGATTATGCAGGCTGGCTGGTGTGGAAGGAAAGCACAACTGCGCTTCAAGGCTCGATCAAAATCGCCAAGTTCCGCCTTTGCCTCCAGGCCTCGTTGAATAAGGGGAGCGGTAACCGCCACTCCCCTTTCGCCGGATCAAGAATGACAACTTCCCGCGCCGTCAATTCAAGCACAACCACGGCGTGCACGTCGCGCACACCCTCAAGCGGAATCATGGAAAGATAGACGATGGGAAAAAGTCCGGTGGCAAGCACCCCACGCAACTGCTGTTCATTCAGCGTGTGCTTGCCACTGCGCGGGAAGCCGAGTTGTCGCGCGGCATCCACCGCTTTGAGTGCATCAGTGCCGTCCAGCGTGCAATCGCAGAGCACGCATAACTCGTGCTCCGAAAGTTCCAGCCCGAAAGCGGCCAACACCATGCGCAAACAAGCAGGAACACAGGTATCGTGCGCTTCCTGTTTATGAAAGGGGGGCTTTGATGGCATCGCGGTGTTGTTCAGCCAAGGCTAAGGCTGCCTGCTTGATTTCTGCTATTGGTGTATGTCCAACGATCTGCGCGTGGCCCACACTGACCAGCACTTCGCCCAATTCGCCCAGCACGCCGAGGCCGGGATAGGCCAGCACCACAGGCACGCGCCAAACCTGTGCGACCGCGTCCAGCCGGGGTTCGCCGGGCATAATGCGATCCGGTAAATGATCGTTCAAAAAGGCGAACGCCTCTGCCTCAGCTTCGATTGCCGTAATTGCGGGAGCAGTCATTGTCATCATAGCGGCGGGATTATGGCACAACAGCCAAGTGCTGTCAGCCTTTCGGTTGTGGCGCTGGCGGCGTCGGTTGTGGCGGCGGCGCTTCCGGCTGCGGCTGCTTCTCTTCCTTCGGCGGCGCGGGTTTGCTCGGTTGCACAATCGTCCACAGGAACAGCAAACGCGGTGTGCGCGTCGTGCGGCCCGACAACCCATCGCGCAGCCACATCTGGCTGCCCTCGAACGACAATACATTGAAGCGCAGCTTGCCCGGCAATTGCCACGCCAGCCGCGCGCCGTGATTGGTCATCCACATATCGCCCGTCGTCATGCGGCGGATGGGCGCGCCTTCCAGCCATTGCAGCATCTCCGACGACAATTGATTGAGCGTCACCAGCGGCGTCAGCGACAAGCCCGTGCGCGTCCAATTGAACGAAGGTTGAATGTAAGCCGTCAGCGTGCGCGACCCGCCAACGCTGAAACGTTCGCCCACCAGCCAGTTGACGCTCACTGTCGAGTTCCACTGAAACCACGGATCGGCGGGCGTCCAAATCAAACTGAAATTCAGCGAGGTGATGATGTTGTTGGCGCGCTGGTTGACTGTGTCGCGGAACCAGTTGCGCGAACCGCCCACCGTCAGCGCGAGCGTGCCCAGCTTCGGCGTCTGAATTGTTTCGGTGACGTTGACGTTTGCGCCGTCGCGGCCTTGATCGGCCAACCCGATGATGCCCGGCTGTGTGCGATTGCTGGTCGTCGTGCGCGCGATGTTGCCGCCCACTGAAAGCATGGTGCTGAAGCTGGAATCTTTGACCGTCTTGTGCGTCAGTTGTTTCGCCCAGTTCAGGTTGAGGTTGTTCAAGCCCACGTGCGCGCGGTCGCCGTAGCGGAAATCGCTCTGCAAATACTGGTACTGCCCTGAGAAGGTGCCATAGAGCGTGTCGCGCGAAATCGAAAAATCCACGCCGCGCCGGTCACTCGCGCTGAGTTGCGTCAACGACGCCGTCGCCGGAATCGCGTAGTTCGGCGAGACATCGCGGAATGAAAAACTGATGTTCGCCTTGTGCCACTTGCCGACAAAGCCCGTGCGCCAGGCGCGCCCGAATTGCCGCCGCGCTTCGGCGGAGAGCCGGTTCACGTTGTTCGAGGTGATTGCGTATTCCGACACCCAGGCCCAGTCCTTGTTCAGCTTGACCGACAGCAATCCGCCATACGAATCGCCCACGCGCGGCGTGGCAAAAGCGTCAATCTGATTAATCGGATTTCCTTCCTCGTCGTAACCGATCTTCAGCGGATGCCCGCCCACGTCGCTCGCGCTCATCCACATCAAACGGAACTTCACGCGCTCCGGGTCTTTCGTGAACGCGGGCGCGTCGTAGCTGCCGCCGTGCACGCGCTGATGAAAGCCGAAGCCGATGCCTTCGCCCTGCCCCTTGTCGTTCGTGTTGCGATAGAAGCCAAACGTGCCGCCCGGCGTTTTCAGCGCGGCCTCCACACCCTCGCGCGCAAAGCCGGTCGAGAGGTATTCCGCGTTCAAAAACCCCTGCGGCGAAATCATGCCGAAGCGCAGATCAACGCCCCACTTCGGTGCGGGCAAGCCAGTCTGTCCGGGTGTTGCGCCGGGTTGCGCGACAGGCACGGCAGCGCCGAACGGCCACTCGCGGCCAAAGTGAAAGATGTAATCGTTGAAGCGGCCCAGCGCATGGCGCGGATTCGGGCTAAGCAACGAATTGAGCAAACCGCTGCCATTCATCTCGCCGAGCCACGGTCCGTTTTTGTAGCGCCCCTGCAGCGAAAGCGAAAGGTTGTGCGCGTCCTGCTCGCTGCCCGAAACGTCCTGCTGATTGGAAGCGGCTTCCCACTTGAATTCTTTTTCCACCGCCGGCACAGGCGTCGCGCCATCGGACGCTTGTTGCGCGGCGGCGGCATCAGCGGCGGCGGTCGCTTCGGCATTCGCGGCAGCCGTCGGCGCGATCGTTTGTTCGGCGTCGGTGCCTTTGGTTTCGGGATCAGCTTCTTCGGTGGTCGCTGCCGCTTTGACCGTGAAAAACCAGCCGAGCGCCTCTGCGCCGACAGTCAGCAGAATTTGGTGTTGCCCATTGGCCAGCGGGATCGTCGGTTGAAAGGCGACTTGCCGTTCGGTGATCTTGGCGAGCGCGCTGTAATCGGTGTCATCAATTTGCAGACCGACTTCGCTCGGCCTCTGGCTTGAGAAGATCGGCGCGTTGAACTCAATGCTGACGGACGGCGTGGCGCTTTTGACGACGGCATCGGGCAAGGGCGAACGCGCGGCGATCTTGGCAGCAAGCGTCGGTGATAGGCTTTGCGTTTGGTTTTGGTTCTGGTCTTGCGGCTGTGCCGCCTTCTCTTTTCCAATGACCCGAGCGTGCGCGCCGTAAATGGGCGAAGTTTCTGCCGGGCCTGCCGCATCTGTTTCGGCAACATTGGCCTGCACCTCAGCCGCATCAGGTGCGGTACCGGGAGCGGTAGCGACCGGGTTCTCCACAATAGACCCACTCGCCGAAACCCTGTCGCTACCGCTCCCGGTACTGTCACGCTTGCGCGCCACACTCGCCGCCACATCCGCCCACGCGAATTGCCAATCCAATTTCTCAAGCAAACTCACCTTCTGCGGCTTCGGCAAAAAGTTGTAGCGCTCGCTGGTCATCAGCAACCGGCCCTTCAAATTGAACGCTTCGACGCGCCAGTAATACAGCACGCCCGGTTGAAACTTGTCCGCCAGTTTGCCCACATCCAGTTTGGCGTTGGCTGTGGCGAAGCGTTTGATGACCAGCTTGCCCGCCAGATCGCTGGTGATCGTCACGCGGTAAAGCACCGCCGCGCGCACCGGCTGCCACTCCAGCACCGTCGTATCCGTTGGCGAAGTCAGCGCCACGGGTTTCAACGCGCCCGCCGTCAAGCGCTGAATGCGCCGCATCGCCGCCGGTTCGCGCAGATTGCCGGCCGTTTCGACCACGCGTGCCGTCCACCACCATTCGCCTTCGGGCAGCGTTTGCCAGACGGTGAGCGGCACTTGCCATTCGGTGCCCGTCACGTCGTGCCATTGTTTGATCGTGTTGAAGTAGGGCTGCGTCGAAAAGCCGATCTGATATTTCATTGCGCCCGGCACCAGCGTCCAGCGCAGCGTCGGCGTCTGTTCGGCCACGAAACCCGCGCCGGCATTGGGTTCCAGCAAGCGCAGCAGCTTCCAGGTGCCGTTGTTGACGACGATCTCGACCGGCGGCGCTTGGATCAAATTGGGCGAAGTGATTTTGATTTCGAGCCGGTGCGGCCCCAGATAAATCGTCGGCAGCGGATTGTTCGGCCGCAGCGTCTTGCGTTCGCCCGCCGTGAAGTTCAACGCGAATTGTTCGGTCACATTGCCGTCCCACAGCCATTGGCCGATCACGGTGCCGGTGCCCGCGCCGGCCAGCACGGCTTCGGCAAAAAGTTTTTCGCTTTGCGCGATGACGGTGCCGTTGCGCGGCGTGATGATGAGCACGCTGGTGATTTGCAGCGGCGCGCCCAGCGAAGTGGCGCCGCGCACCTGCAACGGCTTGGTCGTGCGCGAGCCGCGCGCCGTCGTGTTGGTCATATCGGCGTTGACCACGTCCACCGCGCGCAGGTTGAGCACGGCGTTGTTGGCGACGCTGACGATGGCGTAAATCGTCGTCTCGTTCGCGCGGTTGACCGCTTCGACCAGGATGTCGGCGGCGGGCACGAGTGCCGTGTTGCTTTCGCTAGCGCCGATCACCACGCGCGCGCCGGGGCGGAAATTCGCGCCGATCAGCGTCAGGCGCACTTGGCGCGCGCCCTGCGCCACCGCGCTGGCCGTCACCGAAGTCAGCATCGGCGGCGGCAACGGGCGCGGCGTGATGGTGAAGACCAGCGCGTTGGAAGTGCCGCCGCCAGGCGCGGGATTCACGACGGTGATCTGCCCCGTGCCGGTGTTAGCGACATCCGCCGCCGGAACCTGCACGGTCAACTGCGTGCCGCTGACAAAGCGCGACGTGCGATTCGCGCCGTTCCAGCGCACGACCGACGCGGGCAGGAATCCGTTGCCATTGAGCGTCAGCGTGAAGTCGGCGCTGCCCGCGACAATCGAATTGGGGATGAGCGCGGTGAGCGTGGGCGCGGGATTGTTGACGTTAATCGTCAGCGTATTCGATTGGCCGCCGCCGGGCGCGGGGTTGAACACGGCGATTTGCGCCATGCTTGCATTCAACAAATCCGAAGCCGGAATCTGCGCGCTCAATTGCGTCGCTGAGACGAACTGCGTCGTGCGGTTCGCGCCGTTCCAACGCACGACCGAATTGGCGACGAAGTTCGTGCCCGTCACCAGCAAGGTCGCGCCCTGTGCGCCCGCTGTGAGCGGATTGGGCGTCGCGGCGGTCAGCGTCGGCACAGGGTTTTGCTGTTGCGTGATCGTGAAGGTCAGCGCGTTTGACGTGCCGCCGCCCGCGCCCGTCGCGTTGGGTGGATTGAAGACGGTCACCGCAGCCGTGCCCGCGTTGGCGATGTCGCTGGCGGGAATCTGCGCGCTCAACTGCGTGGCCGAGACAATCGTCGTCGGACGATTCGAGCCGTTCCAGCGCGCGACTGAGGCGTTGACGAAGTTCGATCCTGTCAACGTCAGCGTGAACGCCGGGCCGCCCGCATTCGCCGAATTGGGATTGAGGCTGGTCAGCGTGGGCGCGGCTGGCGCGGGTTGTGTGATCGTGAAGATTTGCGGATTGGACGCGCCGCCGCCCGCGCCCGGATTGAAGGCCGTGACCTGCGCGGTGCCCGCCACCGCCAAATCCGCCGCCGTGATGAGCGCCGTCAGTTGCGTGGCCGAAATGAAATTGGTCGCGCGATCCGCGCCATTCCAACGCACCGTCGTCAGGCGGTTAAAATTCAAGCCGTTGACCGTAATGGTCAGGCCCGGCGTGCCCACTGGTGCGGAATTGGGGGCCAGGCTGGTCAGCGTCGGGACGTTGGTTTGCGCGATTGCCAACGTGCCCGCGCCAACCAGCGCCAGCCATAAACAGGCGCACAGCACGCGCCTGCTGATTTGAATTGAACTGCGACTCCGCTTCACAGTGAACACCCCAGTTGACGTAAATTCGCATAGTCGCGGTGCGTCAACTACACAAGCGTTTTTTGGCCCGCAAAATCATCATCAGGTTCAAAAAAAGTTATGACACAACCCCTGGGGTACCCAGGATCACTCCTCGTCTCTCATCCTGCCGTAAATTCGGTCAGCACGTTGTTGGCAAACTTCAGCTTCCTCCGTACGCGTTTGCGTCTGGTAAAACTGCGCCAGCGTTTCCAGCAACTCGGCCACTTCCAGATTCTGCACACCGAGCAGCTTTTCTTTGACGGCCAGTGCGCGCAAATAACAACGCTCGGCTTCGGCAGCGCCGCTCAACCGGGCCAGCATCTGCCAGAGCACGGCCATCTCGTAATGCTCCACGCCATAGCGGCGTTCGACAATCTCAACCGCCCTTCGATAAAGCTGTTCGGCGGCTGAGAACTGCTGCAAATTTTCTTGAATCGCGGCCAGCATCTTCAGTTCAGGCACCAGCGCCGGATGCGCCGCGCCCAGCACGCGTTCGCGCATCACCAGGGCGCGATGGGCAAAATGCTCGGCTTCGGCCCAGCCGCCGCGGGCGGCTTCCAAACGGCTCAGATCGCGGCACAGATCGGTGACGGAAGTGTGCTCTTCGCCAAAGAGCGTCTCGTTGATGGCCAGCGCTTCTTCGTAATGCGCGGCGGCTTCGTCCAGGCGTTGCCGCGCTTGCAACAAGATCGCCAGCCGATGATGTACGGCGCCGGTTTCGGGGCTGCATTTGCGAAAGGCGTTTTCGGCCAGGGTGAGCGCGCGGCGCAGCCAATGTTCGGCTTCGTCCGTGCGGCCTTGCGCTTGTTGTAGGGCCGCCAAGCGCCGCCAGGCGTGCAAACGCCAACGGTTCGTTTCGGGTCGCTGGGCAGCGAATTCCAGCACGCGCGCCAGCCGTTCATAGAGCCGGGCGGCTTTGGCTTGATCGTCATGCGCTTCGTAAAGTTTCGCCAGTTGATCGAGAAATTGCGCCGCATGCAGCGGGTCAGCACCGGCTGCCGTTTCGGCCAATTCCAGCGCGCCCTGCCAGAGCGCTTTGGCTTGCCGCGGCTCGTGCTGCGCGCGCGCGGTGACGCCCAGGTTATGGCATAAGTTGCCCGCTTTGGGTAGCGCGCCCGACCACCCGATTGGCCCGCTGATGTTGCTGTTGTTCGCCTCGATCATCATTCCTCGCTTCTCTGCTCACTGTCTGTCTTTGTTACGTGCCCATCGCGCTGGTACTCCGTGGTGTCTTGCTGTTCTAAAAACAATTACGCCCTTGCCCCGCCGGTCTTTCACGGCAAGGCAAGAGCGTAAAAACGGCTTGTCTGGGGATGCTGTCTTGAACTAAGCCGTTGTGGTTCGGCTACTCCTGCTGGCCCATTGGAATCCAGCAGGGCCGTGCGGCTGAGCCAGCAGTCATTTACGTGCTAGCACGTGCTGGCTCAGCCGCGCGCCACTCCGGCTATTTGATCACCCAAGCCTGGCACGAAGCCTGGTTGCCTGGGGGGCCCATCAAGCTGACTTCGTTGCCATTGTTCTTTTTAAGCACGCTGCTGAGCGTTTGCTTGTTGTTCGCGGTGCCGCCGCTCTTGGCCGACCAGTAAACCAGCGTCCCGGAGGGCAGGTCCTGCGCGGTGGGGTTCTTGACGTTCAGCGGGGTCGAAACGTCCTTGCCCTGGCCGGGCGAGCAGGTCAACATCACTTTTTGCCCGCCGGGCTTCACCATGGGACCGTTCGGCTGGGACGGTCTGGTCGCCGGATCATTCTTCTTGTTGCTTTGTGCCGATACCGCCAGGGCCAGCATTGTCGTCAGCGCCGCCATTGCCATCAACGCGAAAAACTTGTTCTTCATAATTGCTCCTTGTCTATGTGTGGCCGTTTGTCGGGCCACGGTGTTTACTGCTTCAGTTGAAAACTCGCGTCCATCAGTGAGTCCAACCATTCGTTCGCCCAGGGGGTCAGGCGAACCAAAGCTTGCACTCGACTGCGTCGTCTCTTTTTTGAAATTCAGCCCAAACCGGCCCCCGCCCCCAACAGGCGCTACAGAACAAGGGGCCAGGGCCGGTTCAGACAGCTTCATCACCTGCCACGTGTGCGGGCTCGCGTTGGGCGGCCCAGTGGGGACAGGCCGCGCAACGCAGGCGATGAAATTTCAAAGAATCCTGCTCCTTCTCACCTAGCTTCATCGTTTTGGCCTGCAGCAGTTCCCGCCCCTTCTAACAGGCGCGGAGAACAAGGAGCGGGAACCGCTGCGGGGCCAGTTCCACCGCCCGTAAGCGATGAAATCTTGTTTGTCACTTTCGTCTACTCGGTCTTGTCAAAGTGTTGCTTGAATCGCTTGTCTCGGCTCGCTTCACGTCGCGCTGGCGTCCGGCACGTCCATCAACGAGGCCGATTCTACGCAGGAGGCGGTTTTGATTCATGAGGCTTTGGTGATGCTTTGGTGAGGTTTTGGTGATGGCGGGTAAGCCTTTGAAACTAAAAAGCCAAAACGGAGCGCTGAACTAAAATCAAACGCTCCGTTTTGGCTTTTCTGCGCTTGGCGCTGTCGGGCGCGGTGGCGTCAACTCTGAAAGAGCGCGCCGACACGGCATTTGAAACCGGGCAGTATGGCTTCGCTCGTTAATTCTTCATCAGCGGTCACGACGCGAATTTGGGTGGGCGAATCGTAAACCAGCACTTCTTCGGCCTTTTGCGAAACCAGCCAAACCTGCTTCACACCAGCCGCGAAGTATTCGCGTATTTTGTCATTTACCTTATCCCAGACGTCATTGGGCGAAATGATCTCAACGGCCAAGTCTGGCGCGATCTCCCATTTGCTTAACGGCTCTCCTTCCGCCGGAATACGAGTTGCGGCGACAAATCCAACATCCGGCAGTCGCTCATTCTTGCCTATTTGAAATGTCGTATCGGGTGAATAGATTTTTCCGGTCTTACTTTGCCGCAAATAATTATTCAGTTCCGTGATAAGTTGCACACAGATACTGCCGTGTCTCGCTCCCGCCATCTTGACCTCCTTTTGCCCGTCAACGATTTCGTAATCCAGGTCGTCTTCAAATGCCACTTGTGTTGTCGCGGTCATCAGTTTTCCTCCTAGTTGCGCTATGCATTGTTTGAACCTTGAAACGCCGCCATTCTAGCCCGCTTGAGAATACTCGGCAATCATCGTGACCATTACAATTCCCACGCGCGCGCCAATGTCTCAGCTTCCGCACTCACCCCTTGTTGCCGCAGCTTCGCGGCCAATTTTTCCGCCCACAAGCCGCGTGTGCGCCGAAAGACCGCGCCGCGCCCGGCATCCGCCTTCGCGATTTGTTCACGCATCTCATTCAACAGCCGCACGCAACTGCGCAGCGCCTCGACTGCCTCGCGTTGGCTTTTTTCGTCCGGGGCTTGTTCCAACACCAGCGCCAACGCCTGATAGCCGCGCCAACATTCGCCCGCGCCGCTCTCTTCCAACAAACTCAAGCCCCGCCGCAATCCGTTCAACGCTTCGGCCACATCGCCCAAGGCGAACTGCGCGCGCGCTTGTTCAATCAACGCCAGGCCCAAGCCATCACCATTGTGCAACTCGTCAGCGCTGCCAACGGCTTCGGTCGCCAATGCCAAGGCGAATTCGGCTTCGCCCAGAGCCAGGCGCAAGCGCGCCAAGTCAGTCAGCATGCGAAATTCGTCAGCGCGGTCGCCGATGCTTTCGCGGATGGTCAGCAACGCGCCGGTCAAGTGCGCTTCGGCGGGCGAGTATTGCCCAAGTTCGCAATAGGCGCGGCCCAACAGCCACTGCGCTTCGGCTTCGAGATGCGTGTCGCCGACGCGGCGCAAACTTTCCTGCGCGTGTTTGAGCAATTCGACGGCCTCGTCATAAAGCCCTTGCGCCAGCCGCGCCTGGCCGATGCCCAAATCCATCTGCGCCTCGCCGCGCGCATCGCCCACGCCGCGAAAGTCGTCGCGCGCGCGCAGCGCCAGTTCAATCGCCCCTTCGTACCGGCCCCGCGCGAGATCGGCCCAATGCCGCCGCCGCAACAACAGCGCGCGCCGCTGCACATCGCCGATGCTGCCCATGTAATCAACCGCGCGCTCGAGCAGCGGCACGCCTTCGGCATAATGCCCTTGCAGCGCGCGCGCCCAGCCCAGCAGACCGAAGGCCACCGCCGCAATCTGGCTGTTGAGCGCAACGTCGGCCAGCGCTTGCTGCGCGAAATCAGCCGCCGCCTCGTATTGGCCCAGCCGCACCTGCACGCCGCCCAGTTGCAGCAGCGCCAGCGCCGCGCCTTCGGCATCATTCAATTGCCGGTACAGTTCCAACGACTGCTCGGTCACCAGCGTGGCTTCGCGGTACTGGCTCAACCCCATTTGCGTTTGGCCGCGTTGCAAGAGCGCCACCGCCAAGCCGCTGCGATCATGCACGGCGTTCGCCAGCGCGACGGCTTCGCTGTAGGCGCGTTCGGCTTCCTGCAAATTGCCGATGGCATAACAGGTTTCGCCCCAGGCAAACAACACGCGCAGGCGTTCGGATGGATCGAGCGGCGCGGTCGCCCCGCGTTGCACTTCATCAGCGGCGCGGCGGGCGCGTTCGATATTGGAGAGGGCTTCGCTCCACGATTGACGGCTGCTGGCGGCTTGCCAGGCGCGCATGCTCCATTCAAAGGTGCGCAGCGCGTCCTCGGCGGCTTCGTAATGCACGCTCAAGGCTTCGGCGACGCGCTCACGGTCGCGGCGATAGACGCGTTCCAGCGCTTGCGCGGCTTGCAGGTGCAGACGTTTCTTGCGGCGCGGCGGCAGGTTTTCATACAGCACGTGGCGCAGGATCGTGTGATAGAAGCGCGCGTCATTGCCCGCCGAAACGCCGCGTTCGGACAGCACGCCGGCCTTGACCCCGGCCATGAGCAGGCTTTCGATTTCTTCTTCGCCGCGCGCCAGCATTTGCGCCAGCGTTTCGATGCGAAACTCGTCGCCGATCACCGCTGCTGATTCGGCCAGTTCGCGCACCGCTTCGCTCAACCGATCCAGCTTGGCGTGCGCGGCCATCACGATCGTATCGGGCAAATGCAAATCCTTGATGCCCTGCCATTGCCAGGCCGTTTGCGTGGCGTCGAACGTGAGCGCGCCCTCTGACACCAACAGCCGCAACATCTCGGTCAGGAAATACGGATTGCCGCCGGTCACGTGATGCAGCCGCTGCAAATCGGCAGCGGGCACCGGCAACGTTTGGTTGAAGACGGCCTCGCTGGCGCGGCAGCAATCATCGGCGTTCAAGGGCGCGAGCGTCAGTGCGGTGTAACTGCGCAAACTGGCCTGCTGCCGCAACCATTCGGCCAGCGGATGATGGCGGTCGTTGGCGGCTTCGGCGCGCGCCAGACTGACGATCATCAACGGTTCGCTTTGCAAGGTGCGCAGCAAATAGCCCACGCAATCGCGGCTCGCTTCGTCAGCCCATTGCAAATCGTCGAAGACCAGCACCAACGGACGATGCAAACTGGCGCGCACAAAACACTGGCTCAAGGCGACGACCGTGCGCGAATTGCCGCTGATGAGCGGGCCGGTGGTTTTGGGAAATGCGGATTGCGGATTGCGGATTGCGGATTGGTCAGGCATCACGAGCGCGCCGGTGTTTTTGATCAACCGCGCGTTGGCATCGGCAAAGAGTTCGTCGGGCAAGCTGACACCGAGTTGTTGCAGGGCCAACGCGCGCAGATCACTGGCCGCCAACGGTTGCGCGCCTTCGCTCGCGCCGGCGTTCGGCACGCCCAGCACCGTGCGCAACAGATCGAGGAAGACTTCGTAAGGCGCCAAGCGGCTGGCTTGATAGTCAAAAAATCGCGCGTAAAGGCACAACGCACCTTGCGCCTGTGACCAGCGCACAAACGCGCGCGCCAGTTGCGTCTTGCCGATGCCCGGTTCGCCAAAGATCATCACCGGCCGCCCGTTGCCGGCGAGCACGCGCGCGTATTCGGTTTGCAATTGCTGCAACTCGGCGTCGCGTCCGACCAGTTGGTTGTAATCAGGCACGCCGAGGCCCGCGCCGGTGGTGAACAGGGCGACGCCCGCGTGCCGCATTGAAGGCGAATCGAACGCAGGCGCGTGCTGTTCGCCGGTCACGGCTTGCGCAGGCGGGATCAGCGCGGGCGCTGCCGCTGTCGCCGTCCCATCACTGCGTTGTGGTTCAGCAGCAAGCGAGGTGGCGGGCGCGTCATTCAACACATTGCTCGTCACCTCAGCGATGAAGCGATAGCCCTGGCCGTGATAGGTTTCGATGAAGCGCGCTTGATCGGCCACATCGCCCAAGGCGCGGCGCGCCTGTGAAACCGCGCGTTTCAGCACGCCGTCGGTGGTGAAGGTGTCGGGCCAGACGGCTTCGAGCAATTCGTCCTTGGTGACGACGCGTTCGCTGTGTGCGGCCAAAAAGCGCAGCACCTGCACGGCGCGGCGTTCGAGCGCCACCAGCTCTGCGCCGCGATAAAGCAGATCAACCTTGGCGGGAATACGAAAGGCCCCAAATTGCAATTCGCTGTGTGACATCGCTGTTACCCCGAAGGATGAAGGATGAGGGATGAGGGATGAAGGAAACAAATCCTTCATCCCTCATCCTTCATCCTTCATCCCTCACGAAATGATGCGGCTGCGCAGGGCTTTGCTGACCGCTTCGTTTTTGGAATGGACGTGGAGTTTGTCGTAGATGCTGCGGATGTAATTGCGCACCGTGTTGACGCTGATGTTGAGTTGGCCGGCGGCGCTTTGATAACTGTGCCCGTCAGAGAGCAGTTGCAACAGCCGGACTTCCTGGGGCGTGAGTTGTGCTTCGGGTTGCGCCGAAGCGCCGCCGAGATGGCCGGTCTTTTGAAAGAGGGTCACGACCTTGCGCGCGATTTCGGGCGACATCGGCGAGCCGCCCTCGTGCGCTTCGCGGATGGATTCGAGCAAGCGGGCGGGCGGCGTCTTCTTCAGCAAATAGCCGCACGCGCCGTTGCAGATGGATTCAAAAATCTTGTCCTGTTCGGCATACACAGTCAGCATCAACACCTGCATCTGCGGGAACCGTTCACGGAAGATTTTGACGCCATCGGAACCGAGCATGCCGGGCAGATGAATGTCGAGCAACAGCACTTCGGGCACGTTTGCGCCCAGTTCGTGCAGCGCCTCTTCAACCGAGCCGAAGGTGCGCGGACAGCGGAAGCCCGCGGTGGCATTGATCAATAAGCTCAAGCCTTCGCGCAACGAACGGTCGTCTTCGACGATGGCGACGTGAATGGTGCTGGCAACTGTTTCCATAGCTTGTTCTCCGCGCCCATCCTCACGCACTTTCACAGCGGCGTCCAGAGCATAGATATGCGTCAATTGTCGGCAGTCGGCAGTCGGCAGTCGGCAGTTCCAACCACTTGGCTGTAGTTTGCTAGCCGCTTCAACGCAGATTTTTTTCAACTGCCGACTGCCGACTGCCGACTGCCAGGCTTATCGGCTTGGCGAGCTTAGGCAGGCGTTGAATGCGGCTGGCCTTGGGCTGCTGCGCGTGCTGATCCAGTTCGGCGAAACTCACATTGAGGATCGGATAGCGCCGCCAGTCTTTGTAATCGAAATGCCACCACTCAAATTCGTTGACGGCGAAGCCTTCCGCTTCCAGCACGTGGCGCAACAGGTCGCGCGTGCGGCGCTGTTCATCGGTGCCGCCTTTGTAGGTCGGATAAGATCGCTCGGTCATTTCGTCATAAGCGCCCGGCATCGGCACTTCCTGCCCGGTCTTCAAATCGTAGAGCGACAAATCCACCGCGCAACCGCGATTGTGTTTCGAGCCCTTGGCCGGATTGGCGACGAAGTTGTGTTTCTCGGGCGGCGTAACATCCCAAAACAATTTGGTGATCGCCCACGGACGATAGCCGTCAAAGATCAACAGGCCGTAACCTTGCGCTTTCAACTTGCGCTGCGCGCGCACCAGCGCCTCGGCCGCCCGACGTTGCAAGAACGCGCGGGCCTCCTGATAGACGGGCTTGCCGACGAAGTTGTTCGCGGTGGCGTAGCGGATGTCGAGTTTGATCGTCGCATCCAGTTTGACGAGTTCGACCAGATCGGGCGCGCGAAAATTGCCGGTCTCATTCGGCATCTCTTGCGCCCGGGCAGGTATGGCAAAGAGTAACAGAAATAAAATAGCGCTTCGTTTCAACATCGGTTCCCTCCAAAAACAAAGAGCACGAAACCGCTTCGTGCTCTGTTCAAGTACATCTTTGATGAGTGCGGCGACGTGTTAAGCGCGCAACAGCTTATATGACTTCAGCCCCAGCGTCACCACATCGCCCGGTTGCAAAGGCAATTTGTGCGCATCCCATTTTGTGCGCGTGACCTTCAACACGATGTTCGCGGTGAGCCGGGCCCCGCTCGCAAGATTGCTGGCGAGCGTGAGCCCGCTTTGGCTTTTGGGCAGCAAGCGCACGGTCAAAGATTCCGCAGCGCCCGCAAAAGCGACATCCAACACTTCGGCGCGTCCCATTTGATGCGGCGTTTCGAGGCGGCCATTCAGATGGCCCAGCACGATGTCTTCGGGGCGAAAGACGATCTTGACATTGTCGGCATGCAGCAGTTCGACGCCCTGGCTGAAAAGAAAATGCTCTTCGTCAATTTCGATGACGCGGTCGCGCTGCCGCCCGGTCACCACGTTGGCCGCGCCCAGAAAGGTCGCCACAAATTCGGTCTGCGGTTCGTTGTAGACCTCGTAGGGCGTGCCGATCTGTTCCAGTCGCCCGCGATTCAGGATGGCGATTTGGTCGCCCAGTTCCATGCCTTCTTCCTGATCGTGCGTGATGAAAATCGCCGGCACACGCAAGCGGCGCAGCAGCGTGCGAATTTCGCGGCGCAACCCCACGCGCGTTTGTGGATCGAGCGCGCTGAACGATTCGTCAAAGAGCAGCAAATCCGGTTCATAGGCCAGCGCGCGCGCAATCGCGACGCGTTGTTGCTGCCCGCCCGAAAGTTGCGCGGGGTATTTGTCACGATGCTCGGTCAGTCCGATCATCGTCAGCATCTCGTCGGCTTTGTCGAAGCGTTGCTGTTTTTTGACGCCGCGAATCTTCAACCCGAAGGCAATGTTCTCGGCCACGGTCATGCGCGGGAAGAGCGAATAATGCTGGAAGATCACGCCGATATTGCGTTCGCGCGCGCGCAGATGTTCGATGTGGCGGTTCTTCAGAAAAATATCGCCGCCATCGGGCGCGGCCAAGCCGGCCAGCAAGCGCAACGTCGTGCTCTTGCCGCTGCCCGACGGCCCCAGCAGCACGAGGCTCTCGCCTTCGGCTACGGAAAAGCTGACATCATCCAGGATCAATTCGTCCCCGATGTATTTCACCAGATGCTGCACGCGCAAGGCCGCGCGCGCCTCGGCTCTGGCCTGCCCCTCGGCATGCGTCTGAAACGTGCGAGTTTCAGGATAAAAGGGGATTGCCATTTCTCTCGCCATCACAGACCTCCTTTTGTGGAAGGATGAGGGATGAGGGATGAAGGATGAGGGATGAAGGATGAAAACCGGGTCACTTCATCCTTCATCCCTCATCCTTCATCCTTTCTCAAGTTTCTTGCGGGTCAATAAAATCAACGAAAAGATCGCAAAGGAAATAATCGCCAGCACGGCGGCAATCGCATTGGCGCCCTCGACATCACCTTCGTTGAATTTGGTGAAGATGTACAGCGGTGCGGTTTGCGTTTTCAACGCCAGGTTGCCGCTGACCATGATCGTCGAACCGAATTCGCCAATCGAACGGGCAAAGGTCAACAGCGCGCCCGTGATGATCGCGCCGCGCAAACTCGGCAAAATCACGTAGCGGAACGATTGCCAGCGCGAGGCGCCCAGCGTTTCGGCGGCGTCTTCCAAACTGGTGTCCAGGTTTTCGAGCGCGGGTTTGATCACGCCGAAGGCCAGCGGAAACGTCACGAAGATATTCGCCAGGATGATCGCCGAGGTCGTGAACATGATTTGATAATCGGTGCGTTCCAGAAACTGCCCCAGCAATCCTTGCCGTCCCCACAACAACAACAGCGCAAAACCCGCCACCGCCGTCGGAATCGCGGTCGGCAGACTGATGATGATCGTCAGTGCCGATTCGCCGCGAAAGTCGTACTTCGTCATCACGTAGGCCGCGATCAAGCCGAAAAAGACATTGCAGGCCGTGGCCGCGCTGCTGGTCAGCAAGCTCAGCTTCAATGAAAAGAGCGCCGCCGGATTGAGCAACGCCTGCCAAAAATGCGTTGGCCCTTTGCTCAGCGAATAGATAAAGATCGAAGCCAGCGGCAATATCACCAACGGCAACATCGCCGTCATGACGAAGCCAATGCCGATGGGGCGCGCCAAATCGAAGCCGTGGCCCGGCAATGGTGCAGCTTGTTTTTCCCAGGCAGTGCTCATGGCATTTTCCATTTTCCATTTGTCATTTGGGATTTGTCATTGCCCCCGCGTGCGCCAATGACAACTGACAAATCTCAACTGACAAATGGAAAATCATTTCTGTTCCCTGGCCTTCAACATCCCCGGCGAATTCCACTTGAAGACGTGATAGGTCGCGGGCGTCTTGCCGACATTGCGAATCGCATGCTCCTGATTCGCGGCCTGAAAGATCACCGACCCCGGCCCCAGCACGTATTTCTGGCCGCCGTTCAGCGATTCGACGGTGCCTTCTTTGACGATGATGATCTCTTCGTCGGGGTGTTTGTGCGGCGCGTGCGGCGTTTCGCCGGGATTGAGCGTGGTGACGTGGCACTCCAACTCGTCCAACGTAGCGGTCGGCGCCTGAAAGAACTTGCGCACCGCGCCGGTTTTGTTCGGCGTGGCGGCAATATCTTTCCAGTCCCACACCGTTGAACCCAGCACCGGCTTGTCGGCGCGCGCGAACGAGACGCCTGTCAACGTTGCGCCCGCCGCCAGCACGGCCACCATCAAATCACGTTTCCATCTATTCATAATCAACCTTATGCGCCGTGTCAGTAGCCCGACCGTGAGGGAGGGCTGGCTCACGCAATCAAGCCCTCCCTCACGGTCGGGCTACTGACACGGCAATCACTTTGCCATTTGAATCTGTTTCTTCCACACGCCTTCAATAATTTCAGGATAGGCGCGCGGCCAACCGCCCAGATCGCCCACGGTGAAGGGCAATTCGATTTTGGCGAAGCGCGGATTGGCCTTGTTCAACTCATCATTCATCGAGCGAAAATTCGCCTTGACCCAGGCACGTTGCGCATCTTCCGACCACAAATAACGCGCAAACAGTTCGACCAGCGCATACTTCGCCGGCGGCAACCCGTGATCCACGATCACGACCGGATGCTCGCAAAAGATCGTGCTTTGCGGCACCACGATGTCAAAGGGCAGCTTCTTATCCTTCAACTGCAAGGCTTCCAATTCATAAGTCACCAGCGCGTCGCCTTCGCCGCGTTCCAACTGCGTGCGCGCGGCCCGCGCCGAATCGGGCGTGGCGATCACATTGGCCCAGACCTTTTTCAATAACGCAAAGGCCGCCGCTTCATCGCGTTCGTCTTTGCGGTGTTCCGACTTGGCAATCTCTGAACCGTAAATCGCCAGCAGCGACCATTGCCCCGCGCCCGACGATGTGGGGTCGGGATGAATCAGCTTGATACCCGGTTTGCCCAAGTCCGCGAAATCCCGAATCTTTTTCGGATTGCCCTGCCGCACCAAAATCACCATCGGCGTCTTGTTGACGATGCCGTTATGCGGCAGCCAGCGCCAGTCGCTCTTCGTCGTCTTGGTGTCGAGCAAGCGTTGCGCGTTGCGCTCGATCGCCACAATCGCCAGGTCGGCCTCGACGCCCGAGACAATCTGGTTCGTCACCATTTCGGAACCGGCGAACGACGGCGTGAAGCTCAACTTCTGTCCGGTCTTTTTGGCCCATTCGCGTTCAAAGGCCGGAATGATCTCGTTTTCGAGCGGCTCTTTGACCACGCTGAAGCCATAAACGGTGAGCGTGGCCTCTTTGGCAATGTCGGTTTGGCGGCGGCAATTTATCAAAGACCCAGCCAGCAACAGCGCACCGAGCAAGCCCGCCCAGCGTTGCCACCGCGTGCCACCGCCCATTGCTTGCGTCACTGCTGGGGTCATAGAGTTACGGTAGTGACACGCTCACGCGTGGCTTGGTAGTTCAGTTGTTGCGCGCCGCGTCAGGCTCGCGAGCCCGCGCGGCATAGACAAGTCGCCAGCAATCGGGCGCGACTGCGTCCCGCGCGCCTGTGCGGCAAACCGGCGACTTTACTCAGGGAGATTCAGAAGGGTTACGTCAAAACAACGTCTTGTGAGGGAACCGGGAACAACTGTGGCTGGGCAGGCAGCGGCCCCGCCTTGGGCAAAGTCAGGAAGAACCAGCGCGCAGCGGCAATGCCAGTTTGTCATTGTCATTTGCATCAGTTCCCTCTTTGCTTTGGGCGCGGGCGCACCGCCAATTTCAAGCTACCAATCCCAGCGCGGTTGTCCCAAGCCTTTCGTTTGTGTTCCAGCGTATCAGTGTCGGTTGGGCAACGAAACGTGTGTGTGAGTTTGTGGTAAACGTTTTGTCTTTTCGTGGAAAACACGTGCCTTATACACGCGCGTTTTGGCAAAGTCAATTCTTGAATCCGCGCGCAAAACGCCTTATTCAAGCGGATAAACTCAAACCACGGGGGACACGGGGAACACGGGGAAAACCAAACACCATTCGCAGCCCCGTGCCCCCGTGGTTAAACTAGGTTTCCAGTTTCACCGTGGGCTTCGTGTTGGGAAAAGTCTTCTCCACGCTCGCCTGCTTGGGCAAGCCGTAAGCATTCACCGGCTGTGAGCGATTGACCCACAACGTGTAATACAGGTGATCGGCGCGCGGGTCGGTCGTGTTGGGATGCAGCAGGATCGTCAGCCCCAGGCTGTTGAGTTGCAGCCACGGTACCAGGATCGGCAGCAGGTCGTTGGTGAAGCCGAAGTAAAACGACGGCGTCACGTGCGGCCCGCGTGGCTCCAGATTCCAATTGCCCAATTCCACCGGGAAGCGCTCCAACGACCACTTGCGCACCAGCGCGGCTTTTTCATAACTGTCCTCGTCGAAATAGAAATGCGCGTGGTAGCTCTTGATGTCGGTGTAAGGGCGCGGCGCTTTCGGCAAGCCGTTCTCCTCGCCCGGTCGAATGCTGCGCGGTCGCGCGGTCGTTTCTTTGATTGTTTCGTAGCCCCACGGACTCTTGCCCACATCGGGCGGCGGCACAATCGGCTTGAAACTCGAACCGGCGGGCGTGACCAATTCCTGTCCCGCCGCTTCGATGTTCACGGCAGTCAAGCCCGCTGCCGTCAGGCCGGCACCGATAATAAACTGGCGGCGGCGCGGCGAAAGCAGATCGGCCCAGGCCTGATCCTCTTCCGTGTTGTGAATGATTCTTTCTTCGTCAGCCATGATTTGCTCCTCGGAAAATGTACCGTAGGTTGTCAAACCTGCGGAAGCTCGGTTGCGGAACCGCTAAATTGCTACCAGTAGCTTGCTGCCGAAGTGCTCCGCAGGTTGGACAACCTACGGTACACCGCGCGCCACCTTTCACAGATGAATCCCGCACTCGACCTTGCCCTGCCCCGCCCAACGCCCGCTGCGTTCGGGCGCGCCCTGCGCCACGGGCCGCGTGCAGGGCTGACAGCCAATGCTGGCATAGCCTGCGTCCTGCAACCGGTTGTACGGTAATTGATGGCGCACAAGGTACTCCCAAACCTGCGCGCGCGTCCAATCGGCCAGCGGATTGAGCTTGACCAGGCCGTGTTTGGCGTTCCATTCCAGCTTGGCGATACGCGCGCGCGTCGGCGACTGATCGCGCCGCAAGGCCGAAAGCCAGCCATCGTAGCCCGCCAACGCCCCGCGCAACGGCTCGACCTTGCGCAAGCGGCAGCATTCATCGGGCCGCCGCGCGTGCAATTGCGCGCCGAAGCGCGCGTCCTGCTCGGCCACTGTCAAGGCCGCGCGCGCCTCGATCAAATTCAAGTCGTACCGCGCGCGCACCTGCTCTTTCACGGCCAGCGTCTCGGCGAAATGAAAGCCCGTGTCCAAAAAGATCACCGGCGTTTGCGGCGCGATGCGCGCGAGCTTGTCAATCAGCACGATGCCTTCAGGCCCGAAACTCGAAGTCATCACCAGTCGCGGCGCAAAGCGCGCGACGGCCCATTCCAGCACTTCTTCGGCTGGCTTGCCTTCGAACTGCCGCGCCCACCGCGCGGCTTCGGCCTCGCCCACACTGGCTTTCGTCATTGCAACTGCGCTCATCTTCAACTCCTATTTGGCGTGGTCATTCTTCAACTGCCCAAGACCGCGAAGAATGGATTTGGTAATTGCGTGTCCGGCCATTCCGCCGCGCGTGGTTGCGCCGCGCGCAGCCAGCGTTTGAACCATTGCGCCAGTTTCATGCCGCTGCCGCCTTTGTCTGCGCCGCCGCGATCAAACCCAACTCCGCCAGCTTCGCCAGAATCTTGGCCGTGCTTTCAGCCACGGTTTCGTTGTCGCTGCTGACGACCACTTCCGCGTGCAACGGCGCTTCGTATGGATCGGACACGCCGGTGAATTCCTTGATCTCGCCCGCGAGCGCCTTCTTGTAAAGCCCCTTCACATCGCGCGCCACCAGCGTTTCGAGCGAAGCCTGCACATAAACCTCGACGAAGCGCGCGCCCTCGGCCTCGACGCTCGCGCGCACCTCGTCACGAATCGCGCGATACGGCGAAATCGCCGCCGCAATCACGCCCACGCCGTTGCGCGCCAGCAGCCGCGCCACATAGCCGATGCGCCGAATGTTGGTATCGCGGTCTTCTTTCGAGAAGCCCAGCCCCTTGCTCAGATTGGTGCGGACTTCATCGCCGTCCAACACTTCGAGCTTGAGTCCCCACGCTTTCAAATGCGGGACGAGTTCGTTGGTGAGCGTCGTTTTGCCCGCGCCCGACAGGCCCGTAAACCAGAGAGTGAATCCTTGCGCCATAACCGATTGAATCCTCTTGAAGTGTGTCAGTAGCCCGACCGTGAGAGCGGGCTGGCTTCGCAGTCAAGCCCTTGCTGACGCGCGGGCTACTGACACGCAAATTTTGAAGGCGGCGACCGGAATTGAACCGGTGTGCAGGGCTTTGCAGGCCCTTGCCTCAACCACTCGGCCACGCCGCCCGAATTTGTTTAAGCGCTGGCCTTCAACGCCTGTGTTTTCAAACCCTCGATCAACACCTGCGCCACTTCCGCGCGCGTGAATTCGACCGGCGGGATTTCGCCCGCGGCTAGCAACTCGCGCACCCGCGTGCCGCTCAACGAAACGTGTTCCACCGCGTCGTGCGGGCAGGTCTTCAACGACGCCATCCCGTCGCAACGGCGGCAGAAAAAGGTGTTGTCGAAAAAGAGCGTCGTGATGCCGATTTCGCCCGGCGCAAAATCGCCAAAGGCCTGTTGGGCTTCATACGTGCCGTAGTAATTCCCCACGCCCGCGTGATCGCGCCCGACGATAAAATGCGAACAGCCGTAGTTTTGCCGGATCAGCGCGTGAAAGATCGCCTCGCGCGGCCCGGCATAACGCATCGCCGCCGGTAACACCGCCAACTGCACGCGCTCTTTCGGGTAGTAACCCGCGAGTAACACCTCGTAAGCCCGCACGCGCACCTCCGCCGGAATGTCATCCGACTTGGTCTCGCCCACAATCGGATGGAGTAACAAACCGTCCACAATTTCGAGCGCGCTCTTCTGAATGTATTCGTGCGCCCGATGCACCGGATTGCGCGTCTGGAAGGCCACGATGCGCTGCCAGCCGCGCGCCGCGAATAACTCGCGCGTCTGGCGCGGACTCAAGCGGTATTGCGCAAAGGCCGTCGGATTCACCTCGTCCAGCAAACTCACCCGCCCGCCCAACAAGTATTCACCCTGCGCATACACCGCCGCCACACCCGGATGTTTCTCATCCGTCGTTTTATAAACAGCCGTCGCTTCAACCTGTTTGTCGTAGCCGTAGATTTCTTCCAGGTGCAGCACCGCCAGCAACCGCCCGTCACGCGCGTGCAAGGCCACGTCCTGCCCTTCTTTCAATGTCTTGCGCGCCGCCGCCTTCACCGCCAGCGTCACCGGGATGGACCAGACCAACCCATTCGCCAGCCCAGTTGCCAGTCGGCGCTCGTCGCGCACGCGCCGGTAATCGGCCTCGTTCAAAAAGCCTTCCAACGGCGAGAACGCGCCGTTCGCCAGCAATTCCAAATCCGCCTCGTTGCGCGCATCCAGCGTCACGCGCGGCAAAGACTTGGCCTTGCCCAGCCATTCCGCCCGTTCGTTGCCGGTTACTCTGCGATCCACCAATTTGCCGCCGTGCGGCTGTATCAAACTCATTATGTTACTCCCGATGTTATCGGCACACGCCGACAAGTTACTCACACGCAAACCTCTCTTGTTACGCCACAAGCTACTTCGAGTTACACGTCGAGTACTGCGGCGCAAAGATAAGGCTGCGCTATTTAAGTTATTCGCGTTACGTTGAAGCTAAACCAAAGCAGCACCTGAAAGATGGCTCCACTGGTCACAAGCCGGTCAGGCATAGCACCACGGCAAGCCCAGCTATCGGCTCGTCTGCTTCAGCGTCTTCGCCACAAGCTTATTGCTTAGCGACAACAACAGCGACAACAACAGGTTTTTAGGGAAGATTTGCCGGACGGCAGGGAAGGAGAAACGGAAGGAGTGATGTGGAAGGACTGCGCCAGCGCCCGCGTCGGCGAACTGCCGCTGCTTGTCCAGCCATTTGAAGTGATCGTAGCCATTTGAATTTCCTTTTTGCTTGTTCGTTACTAACTCACCCTTAATTCAGTGTGCGGGCAAAATACACGCCCTGCGCCAGACTGTCAATGCACAATTTCCGCAGGCGCATATTATTTACCGGGCAATAAATTTTCTTGATAACACCAGAGTAACTTAATTTTCCGCCAAGTCGGAACAATCTCCCAGCGGATAGGGAAAGCCGCAGCCCGGACAAGGCTGCTTGCGCCCGCACACCGCGCCGGGCACGGGCGTGTCGCAAACCAGACAACGCAGCGCGCCCTCTATTTCAACGGACACCGTCGACCGCTCACTCGTTTCAGCCTGATCCATTGCTGCTTCTTTCATCCGTTCTTCCGCGCCACCCGTTCCCAGACGCTGGCTTCGCCTTTAGTTTTAATCAACGCCCGCACTTCGCGGTAGGCCCGCGCATACAATTCGCGCGTCTCAAGCGCCGTTGCAGGGCGGCTTAACCGGCGCTCCAACTCGCCCCGCGTGAGTTGTTCTTTTAGTTTCATCTGCGCCAACGCGCGCCCTTCGTCCGCGCACAGAATCGCC
>JAYUCP010000274.1:0-11982 GCA_043740245.1 Acidobacteriota bacterium
GGATCCCAGGCCAGGCTAACGCGCGGGTCGAAATTGTCGCGGTCGGCTTTGTAAATTTCCGTGCGTCCGCCCAACACGCGGCGGAAGGCTTCGAGCGTCGCGTTGTAAGAACCGAGCAGCCGTTGTGCGTCATACACCGTCAGCACGTTGTTGAAGGTCGTGCCGATGTTGAGGCCGGGGTTGTTGGCCGGCACTTGATTCAACGCGAAGCTCTGTTCGATACGCCGATTGACTTCGTTCGGCACGGTGTTCACTTCATAACGCAAGCCAAAATCCAGCGTCAGCCCGCGCCGCACGCGCCAGTTGTCGTTGAAGAAAAAGTTCAATTGCCAGAAACGCAAACCAATCGTCGAATCGGGCGCATTCAACGCCAGCGCCTGCGAGATGTTCGTTGGAATGCCGAGCGCGGCCAGATCGCTGCCGCTGAAAAAGCCCGGCGTCGGCCCGTCCTGACTCACGTTCACGAGCGGCGCTTGCGGGAACAGCCGCGTCAAATCAGGCGCGCCGCCAAACACGACCTGCGGGCGATAGTTGCGATTGAGAAAGCTGTTGAGTTGCGTGCGCCGCACATCGAAGCCGTATTTCAACGTGTGATTGCCGCTGAATTGCGTCAACGCATCCGCCGCCTGCACGGTGTTGTTCGCGCGCGCTTGCGGGAACAAGTACACATCCAAACCCACCGGACTGAAGGGCGCGATGACAACCTGTCCCACTGGCCCCAGATGCTGGTCTGTGCCTGAGATGGAATTGTTGGCTTCCAGTTCGGGCTGATAAAGCACGTTGCAATTTGCGGGGACAGCGAAACAATTCGCCTGCGGCGCATTCAAATTCGCGTAGACCGGCGCGTTCAACAGGAACGGCTCATTCTGCGGGTAGCGATAGAGCGCGTTATTCGTCGGCTTGCGCAAATACGCATCGCGCTTTTCAGCAAAGCGCAGCCGCGTGCGCCCATAGCTGGCGCGGAACTGGCTCGCCAGTTTTTCTGAAAGTTGCGAGTTCAAAAACAGCGAAAGGTTTTGCGTGCCGACGCGCGGGATCAGGCTGGAAAAGATGGCCCCGCCCACACTGGGCACGATGCGTTCATCGTTGGTGAAATTGTAACGCGCCGTCGCGGTCTGGTCTTTGCCCCAGGCCTTGAAGCTGTGATCGAGCTTGCCCGAAAACACTGTGGCGACGCCATCGGCGGGCAGCACCTGCGTGTAAGTGTTCGCGCCATACGGGCCGATGGGATTGTTGGGAAACGGAAAGAGCGAGAAGACCGCATCGCCCGCCAGCGTCGTGGGAATCGTGGGCACATTATTCAGCAAATAGCCGGTCGCGCCGAAATTCAAAAAGCCGCGTTGATTGATGGTCGGCACCGAAAAATGCTGTTCCTGGCGCGCCTTGATCTGTTGCCGCTCGAATGAGCCGAAGAAGAACGTGCGGTCTTTCCACAACGGGAAACCAAGGACGCCGCCCAGTTGATTGCGTTGAAACTGATCTTCGTCGAGCGACGGGTTGGGTTGCACGACGGGTTTTAACGCGCCGCCCAAACTATCGCCCAGCACGACCGGCAAGCGGCACTGGCTTTCGGGCAAGCCGCGTTGTGCGCAGGCGGTGATGGCGCGTCCATTCTCAAAATCCAGAATCGCGGGCGTCGTCAGCGCGTAGCTCTTCGACTTGTCCGAACGGTAATCAAAAAAATTGTGCGCATTGAGCGCGTTGTGATTGAAGAAATCGTAAAGCGTCCCGTGCACCTTGTTCGTGCCCGAACGCGACACGGCGTTGACCTGCGAACCGCTGCTGCGCCCGGCTTCGGCGTCCCAAAGCGAGGTGACGATCTGAATTTCTTTGACGCTCTCAATGCTTTGCGGCACCAGCGCCGTGAAGCCCTGCCGGCGCACGCCCACGTCTTCATCGTTGTTGTCCGAACCATCCACCGTGAAGTTGTTGGAGCGCGCGCGCTGCCCATTCACCGCGAATTGCCCGGCCGTGCCGATGCCCGCGCCGATGCCGGGGCCGGCTGTGCCCGCAACCTGGGGCGGCGATGCGACACCCGCAGCCAGCGTCGCCAGCACGTCGAAGGTGCGGCTGTCCGCCAGCGGCATGGCGAGCAATTGCACTTCGTCAGCATTCGAGCGGCGCGCGGCGTCGAATTGATTTGCGAGTTGCCCACTCGAAACGAGTACCGGTGCCGCAGGGGTAGGCTTAGGTGTAGGCGGTGTGGGCGTGGGTGGATTGACGGCCAAAGGTGGTTGCACAGCGATGGGCGCAAGGATGATGTCGGGAACTTTCACTATCTTTGCATTGAGATTGACCGTAACAGGGTCTTTCCCTTCTTTCATGAAAAAGCCTTCTTTTTCGGCTTCAACACGGAACTTGCCCACTGACAAGTTTGGGAGGGTGTAATAACCGATGGCATTGGTACGTGTACTGCGCGGATTACCCGTTTCCAGATTGATGGCGCGCACGATGACGTCAGGTACCCCCACCTTATTCTGATCGAAGACCCAACCCATCAACGTGCCGGTGATGGTATCAATTGTGGCAATCAGCGTTATTCCGTGCGCTGCTTCCAACTCGGACACGTTTCTCACGACAGCGCGCACCGGCCACGCCGTTTGCGTAACCAACAGCGCGCACGCCAAAAACACGCGGCCATAACGTGGTAAAGATTGAACGAGCCACTGCATACTGCGTTACTCCACAACGATGCCAAAGAGGACGATGAATAAAGAATGAGCGTTCGGTTTGCTACCGGGATTTGCCAGCAGGACTAAGTTGATGATCGCGGCGGCCTCATCTAGCCCGTGGCCGCAGCGTTGCTGTGTGTGTCAGCCGTTGAAGTAGCGGCTATCTTATCCGGCGCGTGAACGATGTCAACCGCAGCCAATGGCGCGGCGCGACGGGCTGGGCAAACGCGCCTTCGTCATTTATGCTCCGCGCGTCACCTCACTGAACCATCAACATAGTTCCATTCGCTCAAACAATGGAAACCATCGTCACCGTCAGTCGCTACCTGCCGATCCTTTCGACCATCATCTCTGCTTGTTTCGCCTGGGTCATCTTTGCGCGCTACCGCCGCAAGCCGGAGGCCTATCAACTGTTGTGGTGGGGCGTCGGCGTGGTGACCTATGGCGCGGGCACGCTGATCGAAGCGTGGAATACGCTGTTCGGCTGGTCAGCGCCGCTGTTCAAGGCCTGGTACATCGCGGGCGCGTTGCTGGGCGGCGCGCCGCTCGCCATCGGTTCGATTTACCTCTTGCACGGCAAACGCGCGGGACACCTGGCCGTGGCGGTGTTGCTGTTGGTAGCCGGCATCACGTCCGTTTTCGTAATCCTCTCACCGATCCGCTACGAATTGGTAGACCCGCACTTGCTCAGCAGCAAGGTGCTCGGCTGGCAGGGCATCCGGCGTGTTTCGCCTTTTCTGAATACGGCGGCCTTTCTGTTTCTGGTCGGGGGCGCGGCCTATTCCGCCGTGCGCTTTTTCAAGGACGCGGCCTCGCGCCACGTTTCGCTTGGCAACATTTTCATCGCCATTGGCGCGCTGTTGCCTGGCATTGGCGGGATGGGCAGCCGCATGGGCCATACGGAATTGCTTTACATCGGCGAATTCATCGGCGTGATCTTGATCTGGCTCGGTTACAACTCATGTTTGAAGCCGCTGCCCGTCACGAACGTTGGCGCAATGGTTGAGGCGTAATTTGGGTTTCACGCTCAGCCGACGCTGCTCAGGCTGAGCAGCAGCGCCTCTGTCGCCAGTTGCCGATTGACATTGAACCGCAGTCTGGCGCGCAATTCGTCGAACTGCCCTGCCCAACTTGTCAGTTTGGGGATCCCAGTCGCGGCGGCCAATTGCTCCAGCTTGCCGGCCAGGTCTATGTTGACGATGGTGTTGCGCGCGCTGCCTGCCATCTCGAAAGTTTCCCGTTCGAAGTCGTTTTGCCCGCCCCTTGCAAGCCCACGATCAGCAGCGCATTGGGCCGCCGCGAAGTGCACAGCAACCGGCTCGAAGTGCCGCCCAGCATTTCGACCATCTCGTCATGCATGACCTTGATGACCTGCTGCCCCGGCGAGAGCGAGCCAATCACTTCCTGCCCAACGGCCTTGGTCTTGACGCACTCGACGAAGTCCTTCACGACTTTGAAGTTGACGACGGCTTCGAGCAAGGCAATGCGAATCTCGCGCAGCGCCAAATCCAGATGCTCCAGCGTCAGACGGCCCTGGCCGCGCAAGTCCTTCAGGACTTTTTTTCAGCTTGTCGGAATGTGCGTCAAACATGTGGTTTCGGTCACACAGTCAGCGTTTGAGCGGCAAACGCAAAACGTGGGGGATACGGACGAGGGCGGAGTGTGTCAAGACAAAGCCAGGCGCGGCTTGGTGTTTTGTTCGGTGTGCCGCATTGGGATGTACGCAATCAGTCTTCGTATGTCATCCCAAAGACCGTATCCGTCAGCCAGCGCCGGAAGGAATCGTTGTCCTGAAATTGTTTGAAGAGTTGCGCGTCGTCCTTAAATAGCGCGGTGATGACTCGCTGGAGCGCTTTGTCGTGCTCGATCCGGGCATTCTGCTTGTCGGAATTTTGCTTCGCATTCTGGTAAGCCTTGTCTGCCGATACTTTCGTGGGGATTTCTTCGGTGATGCGCTTCTCCATTCGCTTCGCATCGCCGAAAAGCCCGCCGAACTGGTCGTTGAACGCCTTCACGATGTTTGAAAGCTTGTCCATCTCCGGCTCCGGTTTGCGCCCGCCGCCTGAAGTCGGCACCGGTTCGATCTCCGCATTCGTATCGGGCAGGGCGAGGGCCATCGTCGCCTTCTTTTCGGCGCGGTAGCTGTCCATGTCAATCGCTTCGAGGATTCCTTTAGCGAGGTCTTCTTCGACAGGCGCGGGCAGCTTGGAGATCAGGAAGTTCAGGAAGATCGAGAGCTTCTCCCACTCCTGCACGCCGTAAGGCAAAATTGTGGCGAGAAAGTCGTACGTGCGCGTGAAAGCCTTGGCCTTGCCTTTGAAATCCACCTGCCCGTCTTCGTCCAACTCCTCCACATACACGGCCACGCAAGCGTCGAGGATCGGGTCCAGCTTGTCGCGGTCGGCTCCGCCCAGGTAAAGCTCCACCAGCGAGGCGATCTGCTCGGGCGAATAGACCTGATACTGGTCGAGTTCACCTTTCAGCGTGTGGAGTTTGTTCGGGTCCGTCTCCTTGCTCAGGATCGTGGTGCGGTAATAGTCAGCGAAGGACTTCTCAATCGTTTCGGTGTCGTTTTGGAAATCGAGGACGAAGACGTCGTGCTTCTTTGGGTGCGCCCGGTTGAGGCGGGAGAGCGTCTGCACGGCTTTGATGTTAGAGAGCACCTTGTCAACATACATCGTGTGCAGCAGCGGTTCGTCGTAGCCGGTCTGGAATTTTTCGGCGCAAATGAGGAAGCGATACGGGTCTTCCTGAATCCGGTCGGCGATGTCGTTGCTCGGAAATCCGTTCAGCTTCGATTCGCTGACCTTCTCGCCGTTGTAGTCCGGCTCGCCGGAGAAGGCGACGATGGCCTTCCAGGGGCTTTTGATCTCCGTCAGGTAGTCGCGGAAGGCGAAGTAATACTGGATCGCTCGCTGGATGCTGCCGGTCACCACCATTGCCCGCGCCTGGCCGCCGATCTTGTTCTGGCCGATCACTTGTTCGATGAAGTGGTCAACCATAATCTCCGCCTTGTCGCGGATGGCCTTGCTGTGGCTCTCCACGTAACGGCGCAGCTTCTTGCGCGCCTTCTTCACATCGAACTCCGGGTCGCCTTCGACGGTCTTGGCAAGGCGGTAGTAGCTCTCCACCGGCGTGTAGCTCTTCAGCACGTCGAGGATGAAGCCTTCCTGAATCGCCTGCTTCATCGTGTAGCCGTGGAAGGGGCGATGCTTCACCTCGTCGCCGACTGGGTAAGCGATGCCGAAAATCTCCAGCGTCTTGTTCTTGGGTGTGGCGGTGAAGGCGAAGTAGCTGGCATTCGTCAGCAGCTTCCGGGATTCGATGATGCGGTTGATCTTGTCTTCGGTCGTTTCGTCCTCCTGCTCCGCGCCGCCTTCGGACAGCGCCATGCTCATCGCGGCAGCGGTGCGCCCGCCCTGGCTGGAATGCGCTTCGTCAATGATGATGGCGAACTTCTTGCCCCGATGCGCCTCGCCGATGCTGTCGAGCACGAAGGGAAAGGTCTGCACTGTGGAGATGATGAGCTTCTTGCCGTCCCTGAGGAACTTGGAGAGCTGCTCTGTCTTCGAATTGCCCGCGCCCTCCTTCACCGCGCCGATGATGCTGCCGACCTGGGCAAAGCCCTTGATCGTTTCGCGGATTTGTTTGTCCAGGAGGCGGCGGTCGGTGATGACGATGATCGAGTCGAAGACTTCCGCCCCGTCCTTGTGCAGGCCGATCAACTGATGCGCCAGCCAGGCGATGGAGTTCGACTTGCCGCTGCCCGCCGAGTGCTGGATCAGGTATCGTTTGCCCGCGCCGAACCACGCCGCATCGGCCAGCAGTTTGCGCACCACGTCGAGCTGGTGATAGCGCGGAAAAATCTGCACCCGCTTCTTCTTCCCGGTCTTCTCGTTTTTCACTTCCACGATCTGGGCGTAGTTCTCAAGAATATCCGTCAGGCCGCCGGGCGTCAGGATGCGCCGCCACAGATAGTCGGTCTTGATGCCGTAAAGGTTCGGCGGATTACCCGCGCCGTCATTCCAGCCCTGATTGAACGGCAGGAACCACGAATCCTTGGCCATGCCCTTTGAACCCTTTAGTTCGGTGCACATCCGCACCTCGTGGTCATCCAGCGCGAAGTGAACCACGCAGCGCCCGAATAAAAACAACGTCTCGCGCGGGTCGCGGTCTTGCTTGTATTGCAACTCCGCGTCTTCGGCGGTCTGTTTGGTCAGGCTGTTTTTCAACTCGAAGGTCGCGACGGGCAAGCCGTTGATGAACAGCGCCAGATCGAGCGCGCGGCGCGTCTGTTCGCGGCTGTAATGCAATTGGCGCGTGACGCTGAACCGGTTCGCCGCGTGCCGGGCGACGGCCTTCTGGTTTTCCGGCGAGGGCGTGCCGTAAAACAGATCAAGCTGGAATTTGCCGTGCTTGACGCCCTTGCGCAGCACGTCAATCGTGCCGCGCCGCGTGATTTCGCCTTGCAGGTGCGCCAGAAACTTGCGCCGCTCCGGGCCGTCGGCGCCGAGTTGCAACGCGGCGGCGGTTTGTTCCTGCGTAGCTTCCAGAAAGGCCGCCAATTGCGACAGGTCAACCGCGTATTCGCGGTCGTAATCCGCATTCTTTCCGGCAAGCCAGCCGAAGCTGGTCATCGAATTGAAGATCAGGGATTCGAGTCCCTCTTCTTTGGTATTAGTGACAGGCAGTATCTCAGCAGATGTCGGACGTGCGGTTTCGATGCGTTTGATGCCGCCTTCAGCGCCATAGCAGACGGCCAGTGTTCCTTGCTCTTCCTTACCAATGCGAACCAGCGCTTCTGCTTGGGCGAAATCGCCGAGGAAGGAAACGAGGCGCGGGTCTTCCGATTGAAAGCCCAAAATAATGCGTTCGGCAGCGGCCTTGGGCAGTTCCAATCGGACAAGCGAGCTGTTGGTTGCGGCTACAGCGACAACGGAGATTTCTGTAAACGAAACTCCGGCGTAGGCCGCTGCCATCATCGCAAATCGCAGCCGCTCCTTTTCGTTCATCGCGTCTGGGTGCATGGCGATGACGAAATCAATCATTGCCTTCTGTTCGCCCGACACTGTTGGCAGGCAGTCGCGTTCCAGCGCGCAGGGTTGCTGTTTGAAACGGCGAAGCTGTGATTCCGGCCATTCCTCAGTATCTGCCCGCGTGTGGCAGTTCGCACAGAGGACGACAAGGTTCGCGAAGCTGTGATCCTGCGTCTCGGACCAAGGTCTAATGTGAGCCTTTTCCAGCGAAACCGGTTCGCAATCGCAAGCGCAGCGGTAGCGGCACTCGAATAGCAGGTCAAGTTGAGTTTGTCTGGGAATGGCAGGACGGTTGCTCATTGGTCGTAACTCCGGTTCAGTACTTCTTTGCTGCGTGGACGGGGCGGACTTTATCGCATGACTGCGGCAGCGAGAAAAAGAATTCTTTCTGTAAGTTTCGGCGCGGCTTTGCCGCTTGATGTGCGGCAAGTCTCTGACTTGCCGTGATTGGGGCTTTTTCTTCCGGGGCTAGGCCCCAACGGTAGGGGCCTAGCCCCTATAACAACTCAAGCGGCGTGCGGAAGTGCAGAGCACTTCCGCACATCAGGCGGCAGAGCCGCTGGAAAAAGGCCGGAACGTTTATGGGGAGTAACTGCTGCTGCCTTCTTCGTCCCAGCGGGACGGTTGATTTTAGTCACACGCAGGTCGTTTACGGCCTGCGTGTGACGGTAAAATCTTTTTCGTCCCATCGGGACGATTGAATTTGCGATCAAAATGGATTTATTCACTCGAATATTCAACCGTCCCGATGGGACGGGCAATGCCGTTGCCGTCTTTGCAGGCCGTAAAACGACCTGCCTAAATTCAATTGTCCCTATCGGGACAAAGAGGCTGAGCAGTCACTTTGGGGAAAAGAAATTCAAGCCTCGGCTTCATCATCCGCTTCAGCCTCTTCCAACAGGTCTTCGTCGAAGGCGTCGGCATCCGTCAAAGGTTCGGTGGTGTCTTCGATCTCCGGCAACTTGGCCGCCGCTTCGCGCACGTCCAGCTTGCCCGTCACGATGTCGGCGGTCAGGCGGGTGCGGTATTCCTGCATCAGGGCGATCTCGCGCTCGGTGCGGGCGATGGCGGTGTTCAATTTCTGGGTGTTACCTTCAACCCAATCCGCGATGTCCTTCTGTTCGGGGAGCGGCGGGAGTAAGGCGCGAACGAGTTTGAACCGCTCGAAATAGAGGCGATTCCGTTCATACATTATGCCGTAGCTGAGACGGTTGTATTCCCCCGTGTAGCTCGACGTTCGGAGCAAATGATGGAAATAACGAGTTTCAATCTCTCGAAGTGGCTGAGCGACTGCATACGCTGGGCTGACGATGCCATCATATTGGGAAAACCCGAGCGCTCCCATGAATGCATTCATCAGGTTGTAGGCGAGCTGTCCGGGTTTTACTCGTTTGTATGCTCCACGATCTCGCGAGGCTCGAGTCCTGCGTCCCGTTTCGTCTTGCGGGATGATCCCCTTGAACCGGTCAATAGAAAGCAATCGCGCAGTTGGATGTCCGACATCGGCGACTTCTCTGAAGAGACATCCGCAGCGGATAGCCTCCCAATGCACCGGGATGTCGCCGAGCCATGGGATACCGGAGGGCTTGAGTTGGACGTCGGGGTTTAGACCGCGGGTGACGGCGCAGTGGATGATGGCCTGCTTCTGCTCGTTCAGCAGCCCAATCAGCTTCCGCTTGGCGCGGATGAAGCCGTCCATCTTCCGGTTCGCGTGGTCCAGAAACCGCACGATGGCGGCTTGTTCGTCTTCGCTGGGCACGAGCACGGGAATCTGGCGCATTCCAGGAATGGACAAATCCCACTGACCAACGCGCACGCCATCGGATGCCTGCCCAAAATGCGTGACATACGGTTTGCTGCGAAGGAGCCTCTGACCAAAGGCGTGATTGGCGATGCGGAAGTCGAAAACGAAGTAGGCTGGGCTGACAATCCCATCGCATGGTGCGATGCCCATCGAACCCTGCCACGCCTTCATCTTGTTGATCACCAGATTGCCAGTGCGAGCCACCTTGTAGTTGCTCAGGTCGTCAGGGATGACGTTGTGATTCTCGTCCGCATCGGTGAGCGAGCGCACGAACACGCCTTTCTCCCGAGCAACCGACAACAGCGGCAGATCAGCGCGATCTCGTTCGGCTCTCTTCGAGATGAGCGTGCGGAGATTCCGCACTTCCCATTTGGCTGGGACAGCGCCAAGCCACAGTGAACCCGACTCCTTGTATTCCGGATACGGCTCGAGTCCTTCGATCATTGCGCGCCTCCCTTCGGCTTCCGTTTCCTGCGCAGATCGGCGGGCGGCGCGGTGGCTTCAGCATTTGCCTGTGCCAGCCGGAGCCGGGCGCGGAGGACCGCGTCGTGGAGCCGTTTGGCCAGCAGTTCGCGGGACGGCAATTCGGTCAGATATTCGGCGATGTGGATACCGCTGGCGCCGAGGTCAAGATATTCCACTGTTTCGCGCTTCTTGCCGGCGCACAGAATCAGCGCCAGGGGTTTGTCTTCGCCCGCCTGTCGTTCGTGGCGATCCAGCCAACGCAGGTAAAGTTCGACCTGGCCCTTATCGGCGGGTTTGAACGCGCCGAGCTTTAATTCGATGACCACCAACCGCCGCAACCGCCGATGATAAAAGAGCAGGTCAAGATAGTAATCATCGCCATCCAGCGTGATGCGTTTCTGCCGCTCAAGGAAAGCGAAACCCGCGCCCAATTCGAGCAGAAAGGCTTCGATTTCGCGCAGGATGGCGGCTTCCAAATCCTGCTCGCTGTAGGTGTCTTTCAATCCCAAAAAATCAAGGAGGTAAGGATCGCGGAAGACCAGGTCAGGCGTCAGTGCGTCCTCTTCGCGCAAGGCCTTGAGTTCCTGTTCGATCAGTTTTTCCGGCTTCTTTGAAATGGCGGTGCGCTCATAAAGCATGGACTGAATGCGTCCCTGCAAAGTGCGCGTGCTCCAGCGTTCGAGGCGGCACATCTCGGCATAAAAATCACGTTTGAGCGGCTCGTCCAGATAGATCAGTGCTTTGAAATGCGTCCACGACAATTCTCTCAGCAGTGATGAGACAATTGCCAAGTCGGGGAACGATTCGGCAAAGCGGAGCATGTGACGCAAAGATTTTTCTGAAAAGCCACGCCCAAATTCATTCTCCAATTGTCTCCCCAGTGCGGAGACAATCTCGGCTCCATACTCAGCCCGTTTCTCTTTCAGGATTTCGTGCCGGATGCGGTCGCCGATTTGCCAGTACAGCGCAGTCAGTCCGGCATTCACGGCCTGTGCGACTTGCACGCGCGTGCTGAGGATCAACCCTCTCAACTCAGCCAGCAGGTTTTCAGGCTTGGCTGGCGAAGGTGCGATGCTGGCAATAGCTTTTTTTCTGCTCATCGGTCAGCCCCTTTCAGTAATTCGTCCAGCAAGCCTTCAGTCTCCTGCTCGACGGCCAGAATGTTAGCGCGAATCTCTGCCAATGTGCGCAATGCAGGCGGTTTGTAGAAGTGGCGCGTGAAGCTGACTTCGTAGCCGATCTTGGTGTCGGCTTCGACGATCCAAGCATCGGGCGTGTAAGGCAGCACCTCGCGGCGGATGAAGGCTTCGATGCCGCCTTCTTCCAGCAGCGGGATTTGCTCGAAGTCGCGGAGTTCGCTGTCGGGTTCGTATTCAACGACGCAGACCTTGCCCTCAACTTCAGTTTCAAAGAAACCATGCAATGAATCGGCTTCAGGCTTGCCGGGCTTGTGCAATTTCTTGATGACGCGGGGCGTATCTTCTACGCGCCAACTGACAGCGTTGATGATGATCTTCAGGTCAGCGGCGTTGGGCTTAAGCTTCAGCTTTTTCAGCGCGGCTTCGACCTGATCGCGAAAGATGTTGTGATCTTCAAACAGGCCGTCGCCCAATTCGTGGCGCAACCGGGTAGCAACGTCCAGGAGCATCGCATCACGCCGCCAGGTGGCTTCGTTCAGGAGCTTCTTTTTCTTCGCATCAGGCAGGGTTTTCTTTGCGTCCCCATTATCATTGCTGTCTTCGTCTTCTTCCTCGGCGTCGCCCTTGCCCCATTCGTTGACGAGCTTTTCCAGTTCCTTGCGCACGGAAGCTGGATTTTCAAACAGGACTTCGTCCAAATGGTCGTAAAGCACAGCTCGGATGTCTTCGTCGCCGGAAGCGAAGCGCAGCGTCTCGATAGCCTTGCAGCTAAGGAATGGCTTGGAAATTAACCTGCCAATTCCAGTGATTGCAGGTAGACTCACCTTGTGACGTGAAATCTGCTGAAGGAGAGTCTGCCAGTGAAA
>JAYUCP010000275.1:0-11954 GCA_043740245.1 Acidobacteriota bacterium
GCCTTTGAGCGAGTGCGCGGCGTGCATCAACTGGCCGCTCTGACCGTTGGCGCTGCTGTGTTGAATCTCGGCCACGAGTTGCGGGCTTTCGTGCAAGAAGAGCGCGATCAACTCGGTCAGCAACTCCTGATCGCCTTCAACCATGTCGAGCGAGCGGGCCGGGTCGAAGGGCGGCTCTGGTTCAACCACAAGAACGGGCAGCACGGGCAGCACGGGCGCTGGGGCGGGCGGGGCGTAGCGCGCGTAGACCTCGGCAATGGCCTGATGAAGCTCGGCTGCCTGAATCGGCTTCGAGACATAACCATCCATGCCGGCAGCCAGGCAGCGTGCGCGGTCGCCTTTCATGGCGTGCGCGGTCAGGGCCACGATGGGCAGATGTCCGCCCGTCGTTTGCTCTTGGGCGCGGATGGCCGCCGTGGCTTCCAGGCCGCTCATTTCAGGCATTTGAATGTCCATCAACACCAGATCGAAGCGTTCGCCCCGGCTGGTGTTGTTGATGGCTGTGAGAGCTTCGCGGCCATTGAGGGCGGTGACGACGGAGTGGCCCTGTTTTTGTAAAAGGCGAATCGCCAGGCGCTGGTTGACGAGGTTGTCTTCGGCTAAAAGTATGTTCAAGGTTCCTCCTGATTGGTGGGCCGGTTGGTGGCCTGATTGCTGGAATGATTGGTCGGCTGGTTGCTGGAATGATTGGTCGGCTGGTTGCTGGTTAACAGGAACTGGCCGCGCATCGCGCCCGGTGTGACCGAGCGTTTCGCAGATGGTCAGTTGCAATTCGGCCTGGCGCAGCGGTTTGAGCAGGCAGGCGGCCAGCCCGAGTTCGTGGCGTTGGGCTTGGGGAATCAGTTCGTTCGCCGAGGTCAGCAGGATGATCGGGGGCGCGGCCAGGGCTGGGCGCCGCTTAAGTTCGGCAGCCAGCATCAAGCCGTCCATCTCCGGCATGTGTCCATCCAGCAAGATCAGCTCGAACGGCGTGCCCTGTTGTTGGGCGGTCAGCAATGCTTGCAACGCCGCGCCGCCGTCTTCGACCAGCGTGGCGCGCATCTGCCAATTGCTGAGCATGCTTTCGAGAATGCGGCGGTTGGTGGCATTGTCATCCACCACCAACACCGATAGCCCGGCCAAATTGACCTGCGCGGCTTCCGCTGCTTTGACCGGAGCGTGCTGCGCCGCCGCGAATGACACGGTGAAATGGAACGTGCTGCCGACGTCCGGTTCGCTCTCGACCCACAAGTCGCCGCCCAGCAGTTTGACGAGTTGTGCTGAAATGGCTAAGCCCAAACCCGTGCCGCCATAAAGCCGCGTGGTCGAGCCATCGGCTTGGGTGAAGGCTTCAAAAATATGCCGCTGCTTGGCCGGCGGGATGCCGATGCCGGTGTCGCGCACGGCGAAGTGCAGGCGGATTGCGGATGGCGGATTGCAGATTGCAGATTGCACGGAATGAGCGGAGTGAGCGGAATGAATGGTGTGTGCGGTTTGCGCCGGTTCTTCAATCCGCCATCCGCCATCCGCCATCCGCACTTCCACGACGACTTCGCCCTGATTGGTGAACTTGATGGCGTTGCCCACCAGGTTAATCAGGATTTGGCGCAACCGCGTCGGGTCGCCCTGCACGGCGCGTGGCACCTCGGGGTGAATGTGGCAGGCTAATTCGAGGCCCTTTTGGTGCGCCCTGAAGGCCAGCGCGCGCATGGTCTCTTCGGTTTCGTGGCAGAGATCGAAGTCCACCGTATCGAGGCTCAATTTCCCGGCTTCGATCTTCGAGAAATCGAGAATGTCATTGATGACCGTGAGCAGCGAGTCGGCGGAGGTTTTGATCAGTTCCAGATACTCGCGCTGCTCGGCATCGAGTGCGGTGTCGAGTGTGAGTTCGGTCATGCCGATGATGCCGTTCATCGGGGTGCGGATTTCGTGGCTCATATTGGCGAGGAATTCGCTCTTGGCGCGATTGGCGTCTTCGGCGGCTTGCTTGGCCTTTTGCATTTCCAATTCGGCCCGGCGGCGCTCGGTGATGTCACGCGCGATGCCGCGAAAGCCTTGCGGCTTGCCAGCGGCATCGCGGATGAGCGAGACGCTGGTTTCGACCATGTAGCGTGTCTGGTCGCCACGCGTGACTTCATAAACGATGCCGCGCCGCGGGTCGCCCGTGCGAAAGACTTCTTTGATAGCGCCGGAAATAATGGCGTAGTTCTCGTCGTCCGTGTACGGATGATAGTCATAAGTGAAATTCAGCGTTTCTGCGCGCGTGAAGCGGCCCTCTTCCAACATCCGTGTGTTGACGAAGATGAAGTGTCCATCGAGGTCTGTCTCCCAATAACTATCGGTCATTTCCTCGATGATGGTGCGGTAACGCTCTTCGCTTTGCCGGATTGCTTCTTCGGCTTCCCGGCGTTTGCTCACGTCCATCATTGTGCCGACATAACCCGTCAGTTCGCCGGTCTCGGAAAAGATCGGCGCTGAACAGCTATGCACCCAGTGAAGGTTGCCCTGTTTATCGCGCACCCTGAATTCGTTGAGCCGCTCGCGTCCGTCTCTTTCAGCGCCGCGCTGAGCGACGAGAACCTCTAAGTCTTCTGGCAAGACAGCCAGCGTCCAACCGTTCCCGAGCGTTTCGTCGAAACTCAGCCCCGACAGCCCGTGCCAATGAGCATTGCTATAGATATTGTTTTTTTGCGCATCCATCTCGAAGATCGCGATTGGCGCGGCGGCGCTGAGCGTGCGGAACCGTTTTTCGCTGGCGTGCAACTCAGCCGTGCGCGCACGGATTTGCTGTTCGACATTGGCTATGGATTGCATACTTGAGTTCCCGCTGTTCGCACCTGCTCTTTACCTCTTGCTGGTAGTGGCTCAAAGAAGAGAGCTGTTGCCGCAGAGGAACGCTGAAAAACGCGGATCAAACCCCTGACCTAATTGGATTGATCTGCGTATCCTGCGTTGATCTGCGGCTTGCCTCTCTCCCGCTTGACCCACTACCTACCTTTTGCTGTTATCAATCTCTATGACGCTGTAGTTGTTTTGCTTTTATCTACCCACGCGCCGAGCGCGAAATTCAAGCGCCCAACCTCGGCTTCCAGCGCCAGACAGAGGGTGTCGGCTTCAACCAATGTTTGGGCGCGGCCCGCTTCTTCCAGGCGCCGTGCCAGCGCCACCACGTCCTGCGCGCCAAAATTGCTGGCGGCGCCTTTGAGGGCGTGGGCCGCTTCGGTCACGCCGCTGCTTTGACCCGTGGTGAGAGCTTGCTTGAGTTCGGTCAACAGGCGCGGACTGTCCGCAGTAAACAACTCGACCAGTTCGGCCAGTAGTTCCGTATCGCCTTCGACCTGCGCCCAGAGCGCGGTTTCATCGAAAACCTTTGCGCCCGGCGCGCTAGCAGCGCTGGGCGCGGCGTGGGTGAATTCAGCAATCACCGCGTAGAGTTCAGCCGCCTTGATCGGTTTGGCGAGATAACCATCCATCCCGACGGCGAGGCAGCGTTCACGGTCGCCTTGCATCGCGTGCGCCGTCATCGCCACGATCGGCAGCCTCACACCAGTCGGGCCGCCAGACGGGCCTTCCCGCGCGCGAATCTGCCGGGTCGCCTCGAAGCCATCCATCTCCGGCATCTGGACATCCATCAGCGCCAGATCGAAGACGCCGGTTGCGTGCAAGGCCAGGGCTTCACAGCCATTGTTGGCCAGGCTGACCGTATGCCCTTGTTTTTCCAGCAAGCGCACGGCCAGCCGCTGATTCACCAAATTGTCTTCGCACAAAAGAATGTGTTTGCCCTGGGCAATGACCGGGGCAGTCGCGGCTGGCTGGCCGGGTTGCGGCTTGGACTGCTGCGGTGCGCTCAGCACGGTCAGGATGGTGTGCAGCAATTCGGCCTGTTTGACTGGTTTGGTCAAGCAGGCGGCCAGCCCGATCGCGCGGCGGCGTTCGCAATCGCTGACCTGGCCCGCCGAGGTCAGCATAATCAAGGTGGTGGCCGCCAGCGCGGGCCGTTGTTTAATCTCAGCCGCCAACATAAAGCCGTCCATTTCCGGCATATGGCAATCGAGTAGCGCAAGCGGGAAAGGCGCTTGCGCTTCGTGGGCCTGATACATGGCCATCAGCGCCGCCTGGCCGCTCTCGACGACCACCGGTTGCATGCCCCAGTTGCCGAGCATCTCTGTCAGGATGCGGCGGTTGGTGGCGTTGTCATCCACCACCAACACCGGCACCAGCACCGGCAGGCCGCGCAGTTTGTCGCACTCGATCAGCGCGGGCCGTTCAATCGGATTGGCTTGCACGCCGAACGCGGCGGTGAAATGAAAGGTGCTGCCCTGGCCGGGCGCGCTTTCGACACACAAGCCGCCGCCCATCAAGGCGGCCAGTTGTGAAGAGATCGTCAACCCCAGCCCCGTGCCGCCGTATTGCCGCGTGGTCGAGCCATCGGCTTGTGTGAAGGCTTCGAAAATGCGCGCCTGTTTTTCGGGCGGGATGCCGATGCCCGTGTCACGCACGGCGAAATGCAGGCGGATTGCGGATTGCGGATTGTGGATTGCAGATTGAGCGGAATGAGCGGAATGAGCGGAATGAGCGGAATGCGCGGAATGCGCGGGATCAATGGTGCGTTGGGCTTGCGCCAGTTCTTCAATCCGCAATCCGCAATCCGCAATCCGCACTTCCACGACGACTTCGCCCGCCTGGGTGAATTTGATGGCGTTGCCCACGAGGTTGATCAGAATCTGGCGCAAGCGGGCCGGATCGCCCACCAGCGCTTCGGGCACGCCGTGGCCGAAGTGGCAAGCAAGTTCCAAGCCCTTCTGATGGGCGCGCAGGGCGAGGGTTTTCATGGTTTCCTCGATGGTTTCGCGCAGGTCGAAGTCCACCGTATCGAGGTTCAGCTTGCCCGCTTCGATCTTCGAGAAATCGAGGATGTCGTTGATGACGGTGAGCAGCGCATCCGCCGAGCTTTTGATCATGCCCAGGTATTCGCGCTGTTCGTGCGTGAGATCGGTGTCGAGCGTGAGTTCGGTCATGCCGATGATGCCGTTCATCGGCGTGCGGATTTCATGGCTCATGTTGGCGAGGAATTCGCTCTTGGCGTGATTGGCGGCTTCAGCCAATTCTTTGGCTTGCCGTATTTCTTCTTCCGCGCGCTTGCGCACGATGCACTCGGCGACGCGGTCAGCCACCCCGCTGAGAATCTCGAACGTGTGTTCGGACAAGGGCTGGCGCGCGAACATGGCAATGACCCCGCACAATTCGTCGCCGACCAGCAACGGATAGCCCGCAAAGGCGACCATGCCTGCGCGCCGCGCCCATTCGGGGTCGCCGATATTGGGGTCGGTCAGCACGTCATTGGTCAGATGCGGCGCGCGCTGTTGGGCGATCCACCCGATCTTGAATTGACCGACCGGCACGCGGCGGTGCGGCCCGTCAAGGTGTGTGTAAAGGCCGGCGCTCGCCTGCAGTTCCAGCGCGTTTTCAGCTTCGTTGAGTGTCCAGATGCGGCAGAAAGCGGCGTCCAGTTGACTGGCCACGATTTCAGTACACTGCTGAAGCGTTTCAGACAGGCTGGCGGGTTTGTTTAAGGCGGCGCCGATTTCCGCGTTGATGGCGAGCAGCCGCGCGTGCTCACGCAGCGCGACCTCGGCCAGCTTGCGCTGCGTGATGTCGCGCGAGAGGCCGCGAAATCCGCTCGGCTGGCCGGCTGCATCGCGGGAAAGTGAGATATTTGATTCAACGTGATAGCTCGTGCCGTCGCCGCGCAGCATCTCATAGCTGAATCCTTGCACCGCCTCGCCGGTGCGGTAGATCTGCTTGAACACCTCGCCCACCCGCTTGGTTGTGGCTTCGTCCATATATTGCTTATTGTTGAAACCCAGCAATTCCGCGCGCGAACGGCACTGCGCTTTGACCACCAGGTCATTGAAGAAAGTGTAATTCCCTCTGAGGTCCGTCTCCCAATAGCCATCGGTCATTTCTTCGATGATCGTGCGGAAGCGCTCTTCGCTTTGCCGGAGCACCTCTTCGGCCTGTTTGCGCTCGGCAATCTCCTGCTGCAATTCCCGTGTCCGCTCATTGACGACCAGCGTTAACTCGCGTTCGCGCACCTGCATTTGCGCGAGCCGCAGGCGGTACCCGGCACCCACGCTGAAGGCCAGTAAAAACAGGCAGAGCGCATAAAACCAGTAGGTCTGATAGAAATGCGGCGCGAGTACGAGGCCGTAGGCCGCGCCTGCTGCATTCCAAAACCCAGCGCTGTTCGCGGCGCTGACGCGGAAGGTATAGCGCCCGGGCGGGATGTTGCTGTAGTAGGCCGCGCGTCTGCCGTCGGCTTCTACCCAGTCTTGATCGTAACCTTCCAGCCGGTACTTAAACCGCACTTTCTCCGGCGCCAGGAAACTCAGACCCGTATAGCGGAAAACGAGGTCGCCTCGTCCCGGCGGGGCTTTGGCTACTCTGTCCAGCGCAAAAGTATGATTGTTGATGCTGACTTCTTCGATGTGTACGGGTAACGGAGCCAAGGCGCTGGTCGAGAGCTGCGCCGGGTCAATTACGGACAGTCCCCGATAAGTGCCGAACCAGACCTTCCCATCGCTGGTCTTGCAAGCCACGGGATGAAAGCCGGGCACGCCGACGGTGCTGCTCAAACCATGCTCGAGGCCGTAAGCCACCGAGGTAACTGAGCGCGCCTTACCGGCGGCGAAATCATTGAGCTGTTGCTTACTGACGCGGAAGATGCCGCGACTACAGTTCATCCATAAGTTGCCCAGATAGTCTTCGGCAAATCCGTAGACATAGTTCGAGTACAACCCGTCGTTCATCGTGTAAGTAGTAAACCGGCCATCTTTGAGCCGGTTAAGCCCCTGGCGCGTGGCGATCCAAAGCACATTGTCGTAGTCCAGGTAGAGCGCCTGGACGCCGTCACTCGCCAACCCGTCCTTTTCTTTATAGACGGTGAACTTGCCATCTTTGAAACGGTTCAAGCCGCCGCCGCGCGTGCCGATCCACAGATTGCCGTCGCGATCTTCACACAAAGCGCGGACAGCCTGATTCGAAAGTCCATCATTCGTGGTGAAGGTCGTAAAGCGACCATCCTGATACCTGACCAAGCCCTCCAGGTGCAGGCCAGCCCAAATGGCGCCGGCCCGATCCTCGTAGATTACCCTGACGAACATATTAGGAACGGCAGGATTCTTTATGGGCATGAATTGCGGGGCGCATTGCCGGTCAGAACATTCAGTGCCGGGTTTCGACCGATACAGCCCCGCTCTCGTACCCACCCAGAGACCGCCCTTGCGATCTTCGGCGAGGGCCGTGACGCGGTTGTCTGAAGAAGCGTTTTCGATGGGCTGGGTCGTAAATTCACCATGCCTGAAAAGTGTCAGCCCTTTGTTGGTTCCCGCCCAAACATTGCCCTTTTTATCCTGCAAAACGGTCGAGACGAAATCATCTGCCAGTCCGTCTTGCCTGCCATAGCTGACAAATTGCCCTTGGCGTAAGCGGCCCAGTCCCTCACTCTGAAAGCCAATCCAAACGCCCCCATCGTGATCGCTGCCGAGCGCCATGATTATGTCTACTGACGAGGCCTCGCTGCTGATTTGGTAGACCGAGAGCGCCCCGCCACTGAACTTGTTCAGTCCCCGTTCTGTGCCGATCCAGACGGTACCCGTGGCGTCCTCTAGCACGCTATTAACCCGCTCGGATAATAAGCCGTCGTGCGCGGTGTACTTGGTGGACCTGCCGTCCCGCAGCCGGAATAACCCCTCGGTGGTCGCGAGCCAGAGGGCCTGGTTGCGGTCACGGCAAATTGACTTTACTTCGGCTTTGGGACTCAGTTCGGCAATCATCTGGCGCTCGCCCTTCCCGCCTTTGAACCGGCTGAGTCCGCCATTACTCGTGCCCACCCACAGGGTGCCATCACTGTCAGCGTACAGCGCATGGACCGCGTTATGAGCAAGCCCATCTTTCACCGTATAGTTGGTGAACCGCCCCTCCTTAAAGTGACTCAGCCCGCCATCCGTGCCAATCCAAATACCGCCTGCGCCATCCCGGCAAAGCGCTCCGACGAAGTTATTCACCAGCCCGTCTTGGGTGGTGTAGACCGTGAATTGCCCGTGCCGGAGCCGGCTGACACCGCCCCCGTAAGTACCGATCCACAAACTGGAGTCGTCACCCTCGGCGAGCGCCCAAACCTCACTCTCCCGCAACTGCTGCTTGTTGCGATCATCGAAGTTGGTAAAGCGCACGCCATCGAAACGGGCCAAGCCTCCCTTAGTCCCGGCCCAAAGATAGCCGTCGTGGGTCTGAAGAATCGCCAGCACGGTATTCTGGGGCAGGCCTTGTGGCTGGCGCCAAGCTTCGATGGTGTGCCAGGCGGGTTCCTTGCTCTTGACTTGCGGGAGAACCATTGCACCCAAGAGCAGAACAAACAAAAACACGGCCGCCACCAGCCTGATGAGTCGTCTTATTCCGATGCCGTAGCTTCTCATAACCGTTCCAGTTCCCAGGCCAGCGCAGCGGCGCCGGCCTGAATTGGCGAGTGGATTGGCGAGTGGATTGGCGAGCCTGGCTCCGGCTGGAGTGGCTGGCCGTCACGCGCGCGCAGCGCTGTTGCCGCCTTACTTGTTCATTTGCAAAATCACCAGGTCAACGCGGCGGTTCAGCGCGCGGCCTTCGAGCGTGTTGTTATCAGCCACCGGCCGTTCGCTGGCATACCCGGCCACCGAAAGCCGGGCTGGCGCGATGCCGCGCGCGACCAGTTGTGCCAGCACAGTCGAAGCGCGGGCCGATGACAATTCCCAATTCGAAGGGTAGCGCGCCGTGGCAATCGGCGTCGCGTCGGTGTGCCCTTCGACCCGAATCTGAGTGCGCGCGCGGCTGAGCGTATCGGCCAGCGTATCAATCAAACCGCGCGCATCGTCACGCACTGCCGCCTCGCCAGCCGCGAAAAAACCAGCCTCGGCCAGCGACACGACAAAACCGTTCGCGGTCGTCCGCACGCGCGCGCGTGACCGCAACATTTCATTTTGCGCCAGTGCCTGTTCGACTGCGGCCCGCGCTTCGACGACTGAATCGTTGCCCGGCAACACGCCATTGCCGCCCGGCGGCCCGGCGGTTACGCCCGGCACCGGCGCACCGGCGATTTGCTGGCTCAGCGCGGCGGCCAGCACCAGCGCCCGCTCGCGGTCGGCGGCGGCGTAGAGCACGGCGAACAACGCAAACAGCAGGGTCATCAGATCGGCGTACGAAACCAGCCAACGATCACGGTGGTGTGCATCATCGCCAACGTGATTGGCGGCATTGTCAGAACTGCGGCGGTTGGCATTTGGGTTGGTGTGTTTGGTCACCTGTTTCTTCTCCTCAATCAAACCACTGAACATTGGATCACCGGCAGCAACTACAACCCTGGCAAGCAGGTGTTTAGAGTACCGCCTTTAGGCGGTAGCGCGCCGCAGGCGCGTCATTAGGGCGCTGCGCGCCCGCGCCGCCTAAAGGCGGTACTCTAAACACTTGCCACCGACGCGCGCAGCCGAACGTGAGTGTGCCAATCCGGACGGGCTCAATTTAGCCGCGTCCAAGATCCGCAAAAGTAACGCGAGTGGTTAGGAGCGTGTGTCGTGCTTCTTACCACTCACGCTGCTACTGTACGCTAACCGCCATACCCGGTTTGATTGGCCAGGTGCGCGGCGATGGCGGCGGGTGTTTCGTGCGCGGCAAAGGCGACCAGCGCCTCAGCCAGCACTTCGCGCCGTTTCATGCGCAAACGATGCTGCTCGCGCAGGCGCGCGGCCAGCGGAAAGAAAACCAGATTGGCGATGCCAATGCCGTAGATGGTCGCCACAAACGCTGTGGCAATTCCCAGGCCCAACGCGCTCGGGTCGGCCAGCGAACGCAAGACATAAATCAGACCGAGCACCGCGCCGATGATGCCGAAGGTCGGCGCATAACTGCCGGCGGCATCGAGCGTCGCCACTTCGCCCAGCCCGCGTTCATCATCAGCATCGAGCATGCAATTGAGCCGCTGCCGCACGGTCGCCGGTTCGGCGTAATCGGCAATCAACGCCAGCCCTTTGGCCAGGAGCGGGTCTTCGCTGTTGTGGGCATGCGCTTCCAGCGCGCGCACGCCCTCGCGTCTGACCAGCCGGGCCAGCCAGGTCAGGCGCGCCAGACCGGCTTCCAATTCGTCATCCTGCTCGCGGAAGCAATAAACATAGGTCGCGTGGATGGCTTCGCGCAGCCCGCCCAGGCCGCGCCGCACGACGACCGCGCCGAGCGTCCCGCCGCACACGACGAGCGCCGCCGTCGGTTGCCAGAGAAACTTCAAGCGGATGCCCTCGAGCAACGCGCCCCCGCCAATCGCGGCCAGGCCGATCAACCATCCGATCAATACTGAAAAATCGCGGCGTTTCATAAAGGTGTTTGTTTGGTTTTTTGGCAGGGATGCGGCTTGCTTGTCTAAATAACTGAAGCCTGTGCGTAATTCGACCAGCGAATAGATACGCGGATGACGCGGATGCAGCGGATTTCCGCAGATTCATTTTCGGGTTGATCCGCGCTGATCCGCTACATCCGCGTCATCCGCGTACCTGTTTCCCCTGCTTTGCTGGCATTTCATTTATGCACAGGCTTCAAATAACTCAAGCGCAAGGCGGGGCCGCGCCTTCAGCCTCGTTGCGTTTTTAGCCAGGTTTCTCGGGCGCTGCTGCGCCGGCTTCTTCGGTTTCGGTGAAGGGTGGGCGCAAGCTGGCAGCGAGGCTGGTCAGCGCGGCGCGCGGTGTGGCTGTCGTTTGCGCGGCGGCCCGATTGGCGGCCTGAATCTCGGCGAAAATTTCAAAGCGATGGACTGAGGTTTCGCGCGGAGCCACGATGCCCAGGCGCACGCCATCGCCGCCGACGGCTAACACTTCAATCGTAATTTCATTCCCGATCACCAGCTTTTCGCCGGCCTGCCGTTTCAACACCAACATGAAAAGCCCTCCTGGCCAATGGCCCGCTGCCGTCCTGGCAACGGTTTTCGTCAGCCGTCCCGTCCTTAAATCAGCGCCGCCAGCGCCGCCAAAGGTTCATCCAGCCGGTATTCGGTTTCGGTCAACACCGGTTGCGTGCCGCGCATGGCGCCGGTCGAGATCACCAGCGGCGCCCTCAGATTGAGCGTCGAGTCATGCCATTCCGGCATGATGCGCGTGATCGCCAGCAACAACGGCTCTTCATCGGTTTGCAGGCCGATGCGCGCGCAGGCCTCGGCGGGCAAACGCGGCGTGTAGCCGTCTAAGTAGGCTTGCGGTTCCAGCACTAAAAATGCCGTTTCATCCGCTTCGACCGAAGCCAGCCAAAAGAACGGCGCAATCTCCGGTTGGCTGATGACCACCAGGCGGCGCAATTGCGGCAAGCCGATCAAGCCTTCCTCGAAGGTGATGACGGCGCTTTCGGTGTATTCGATGTCCGTGCTTTGAATGCGAACTTTTGGCATAGCTTTCGTAGGTCTAAACAATGAAAGATCGGTGGTGGCTAAATCGAGTGGGCGGCGTGTCAGTAGCCCGCGCGTGAGCAAGGGCTGTTTGACGCCAGTAAAGCCCTTGCACACGCGCGGGCTACTGACACATCCCACCTAACTTAGCTACTACCTTGTTTGATTAGCTCCGCGAATGCGTTGCCGCGTGCACAGTAAAGCAAACAGCACACCGCGCAAAGCGCCATGTTTTCAGCCGGCAATGCGCTGGTGGACACAGTAGGAGAATGAAGGAAGGTGAGCCGCGCGAGTTATGACACTTCCGTAATCGCCACAGCGCCGGCAAGCGGGCTTGGCGTTTAACACGAAGGGAAAAACAGGCTGTGTAAACCGCTGGCAGGCTAAACCAGCACGCACGGTAATACGCGAACAAAGCTCAGTAACTGATGTTACGCAGTGAGAGATTCATGAGTAAACTTGACAAATGGACAAAACACTCTTGGATCTCTACACCGATTACCTGATAAGTTCGTTTGGG
>JAYUCP010000276.1:0-11945 GCA_043740245.1 Acidobacteriota bacterium
TCGCTGACAGATCGTGCAATTGGCGGCCCGCGCGTGCATAATCCGCGCCCGGTGTGGCCGCAAACCAGCACCGCGAAATCCAACCAGCAACCAACAAGGAGCATTGTTTATGAGCCGCAGCGCCTTCCGGCCATTGGCCGCCTTCGTGTTTCTTTACCTGTCCCTGTGCGCGCCGCCGCGCCAGTCCGGCTACGCCCAACAGGGTCAAGTGCCGGATCAAGTGCCCGCCAACCCCGTCACGCTGACCACCGTCGGGCGCGACCAGACCAAAGCGACCAAGATCGCCGACAACATTTACCAAGCCATCGGCTGGGGCAACACCTTCATGGTCACGACCCCGGCGGGCAACGTCATCATTGACACTTCGATTGCGTTCAATACGGTGCTGCACACCAAACTGTTGCGCGCCGAAAGCGCCGCGCCCGTCAAATACATCATCCTCACCCACGGCCACGGCGATCACACCGGCGGCGTGACGGCTTGGAAAGAAGCGGGCACGCAGGTCATCGCGCAAAAGAATCACGCCGAATTCATGCATTACCAAGCGCGGCTGAATGGCTTTTACGGCCTGCGCAACGCCGCCCAATTCGCCCGCGCCCTGCCGCCTGAGAACGCCGCCTGGCCCGGCAATTACGGCGGCAAGATCGAACCGACGATTCTGTTTGATGACAAGTACGAGTTTGAATTGGGTGGGCTGAAATTCATCGTGCTGAGCACGCCTGGTGAAACTTACGACCACGCCACCGTCTGGATCCCCCAACTCAAGGCGGCCTTCATTGGCGACAACTACTACGATTCGTTCCCGAATATCTACACGCTGCGCGGCACGCAACCGCGCTGGGCGCTTGATTACGTCAATTCGCTGAACAAGGTGCTGGCGCTCAAACCGGAGCTTGTCTTGCCTTCGCACGGCATGGCGATCAAGGGCAATGCCGAAATCGTCAAGCGGCTGACGCGCTATCGCGACGCGATTCAGTACGTGCACGACGAAACGGTCAAAGGCATGAACGCGGGTAAAGACGTCTGGACGCTGATGCGCGAGATCAAGCTGCCGGCGGCGCTCGACATCGGCGAAAGCTACGGCAAACTGTCGTGGTCGGTGCGCGGAATTTATGAAGGCTATGTCGGCTATTTCGATCTGAAACCGGCGACGATGTATGAGACGCCCGTTGCGGCCATCTATCCCGACGTGGTCAAACTGGCGGGCGGGCCGGATGCGATTGCGAAACTGGCGCAGGCGCGCGCGGATGCAGGCCAAGCCGTCGAGGCGCTGCATCTGAGCGAGATGGCGTTGGCGGTGGATGGCAAACATCAGGCGGCATTGCAGGCGAAGCTAAAGGCGTTGGAAACGTTGCGGGCAAAGTGTAAGAACAGCAATGAGCGGGGTTGGCTGGATTTCAGCATCAATGGGGTGAAGAGTAAACTCGGTGGCGGCAGTATAAGATAGAGCAATGAAAAAGCTGCCGTCATCACGATGGCTGCGTAGTGATGTGCTTGCCTACTCAGAACACTGAACACAAGAGGTTGAAATGACATTAGCAATTGAATTACCCGACACTTTGTCCGAACAATTTCGCGCGCGGCAGATTCCCGCAAAAGAGATTGAAGCCGTCGCCATCGCCGCGTTGGAAATCTGGCTGGCACAACAGCCTGCCCACCAAGCTGAGAATGGCGGACGTTTTTCAGAAAGTGCGTTACCCTTTGTCCGTCAGTTGGTCGCACAGAATCGGGAACTGTTTGAAGCCTTAGCGCAGCGTTAGCCCGCTGAAAGTTGTCTATGCCAGATCACGCTGACGAAATTGGCAATCTGCTCGTGCGTGTCTACGAAATCCACGAATACATCATCGCTGAAAGCGGCGGCATCGTTGGCTTGCGCGAAGCGGCGATGCTGCATGCTGCCGTCTCGCGCCCCTTTGCCACTTTTGGTGGCCAGGAACTCTACCAAAACGATTTTGAAAAAGCGGCGGCGTTGTTTCATTCGCTGATCAAAAGTCATCCGTTTATGGATGGCACCAAACGCACCGCCTTTGCGGCAACGCTCTTCTTCCTGCAACGCTGTGGTTACATCCTGCCTGAACAATTCCCGTTGAATGAAGTGATTGATTTTTGTGTTGCGCTGGCTGAGGAAAACCTGCGCCAGGCGCGGGGTGAAAACGTCACACCACGCCGGATTGCTGAAATCGCCGAATGGTTTGAACATTTGCTGGGTGTGAGTTCGTCAGGCCGCTGACCTCGAAAGCACGCACGAGGAGCAAACAAATGGAAACTCTCTTTCACGATTTCTCCCACGCCTTCCGCCGCTTAACCCAAAACCCCGGCTTCACCGCCGTCGCCCTGCTCTCGCTCGCTCTCGGCATCGGCGCAAATAGCGCGCTGTTCAGCGTCGCCAACGCGCTGTTGCTGCGGCCGTTGCCGTTCAAGGATGCTGACCGCGTGGCAATCATGTGGAATCGTTCGACGGGGCTGAACGTCGCGCAGGATTGGTTTTCGTGGGGCCAGTATCCGGACAGCAAGCTCGAAAACCGCAGCTTTGAAGCGGTCGCCATCGCGCGCGACCGCAGCTTCAACCTGACGGGCCAAGGGCAGCCGGAATATGTCGAAGACGCTGTTCCCGGCGAACCTGACGACGGCGCTACTGATGGCTACATCGAGTTACCCGGCGCCCGCGAGCTTCGGTTACAACTGGCATTACTTTGTCGGGTTGAGCCCGGCGGATGGCAAGTTCAAAGTGCTGACGCAATTCATGACGGATTTAATTCTGGATGCGTCGGGCTATTTCGCGCCGTGAGACAACGGCCTTAGACAACAAATGTTGCGCGCGGCAGACCGGCAATGCCCCGGTTTGCGGCGCTTGTTTTTTTGATGATTGCGGAGGTGAAGGCAATACTGCTCTGCGCGGTAGTCGTAGGCGGAGCCGCCACTCCACTATGTTCGCCAACGCAAGAATCGGATTCCCTATGTTGACCGCCGACCTGGCAATTCACACCCAACGCGGCGATAAGATCACGCCGCGTTACCTTGACGCCCAAGACCCGCGCCAATTGCAGACGGCGGCGGATTTGATCCTGCTCGTGCGCCAGCACGCGGGCCAGCGGCGCGCCGAGTTGCAACAGGCGCTGGACGAATACATCGGCGTCGGCACCGATTACAAAGTGCTGCGCGGCCTGATCAAGCTGTTGCTGGATCGTTGCGAATTTGAGAGCGTCAGCGTGCGCAACGCCGCCGAATTGCGCCACAAGCTGTTTTTCAAAGCCGTCGAACAACATCCCGTCGTTACTGCCGAAGCGCGTCAGCAAGTGCTCTCGGCCCTCGCCGCCGAATTGGTTTGCACGCCGGAAGAAGTGGTGCAGGGTCTTTACGCTGATCTGTCCGACAATCAGGTGTTGACGCTGATTGATGAACTCGATGCGCCGCAATTGCTGGATCGGTACAACGTCGCGCAAGCCCAGGCGCTGTTGTATCGCTGTTCTGAAATACGGCTGTGGATTGCGCCTCCGGCGAATCATGACAACGCGCACCGCACGCGCGAGTTGTTTCAAGCGATCAAAGCCTTCCGCCTGATCCACGCCATTCGCGGCAATGCGCGCACGGGCTACGAAGTGCGGTTGAGCGGCCCGGTCTCGCTCTTTCATCGTTCGCAACGGTATGGTGTGCAGATGGCCGTGTTCCTGCCCGCGCTGTTGTTGCAGGAAGGTTGGCAAATGCGCGCCGAGATCGAGACCAAGCGCGGCAAGGCCTTCTTTCAACTCGACAGCACGCAGCGCAAATTGCATTCGCATTACCTGGCCGAAGAGATCAGACCAAACGCAGCATTGCTGGAAAAACTGGTGCAGGATTGGGCCAGCAACGGCAGCGAGTGGTCATTGACGGTGAACCAAGCGGTGCTCGACCTGGGCGAAACGGCCTTGGTGCCGGACTTGGTTTTCACGCATCCGCAACTGGGCACGGTGCATTTAGAGATGCTGGGCTATTGGACGCCGCGTTATTTGCAAGACCGGCTGCTGGTTTTGGAACGCGGCAAGGTGGCGAATTATTTATTCGTCGTGGTCGAAGAACTGCGTTGCAGCCGCGAAGGCCCGGCCTCATTGCCGCCGCACGTGATCGTTTGCAAGACGGCGCTGAAGGCGAAGGAAGTCGCCAAGGTGCTGGGTCGTGCGACTACATCAGCGGAATAAAATATCTGCCCATCAACTTCGTGATCCGTAGCAGATGAGCTGCTCAGTTAGCCCAGCATCGCACCTATTGTTTCGGCTAATTTGATGGAAGGGCTCGCGGCATCAACCGCGAATCCGTCTTCAACCGACCAGATGGCCGAGAGTACCGCTTGCGCAAAACCCCAGCGCAACGCCCGATTGGAATCCAGTTTCAGCCGTGCTTCATAGTGCCGGAGCCTTAGCTCAATCGTCGCAGGCACGGCGAACAGTTCCGGGCGTTCATACGGATTGCGCAGACTGGCTCCGATTTCGTATTCAATCTCTCCGACAACGCCTTTGGGGTCTATCGCCGTCCAGCCGCGCGCCTTGTCGAACAACACGTTGTAATGCTGCAAGTCGCCGTGCAGCAGGCGAACGTCTCGTTGCGACGCACAGAGTTCCGCATACCAGCGCCCGCCTTGCTCGAGCAAGTCGCGCGGAATTTGTTGATCGCCGCTCGCCAGATACTGCTGAAATGCTTCGCCCCAATCTTGCACGGTCACGAACGCTGCCAAGGATCCGTTCGGATGAGACATTCGTTGAATAACGTCAGCGAGAATTTCCGTCGCTTCCTCATCGCGCCCGCGCAAAGCCATTTCGGCAAGCGCAGTCCCCGGTTGCAGTCGTTCGAGCAACACCGCGCCTGCAATGGATTCATAAGCGCGCACGATTCCTTTGCCGTTGAAGGCTTGCAACACCTCACCACAGCACCACTCATCACCCGGCTGACGCACCACTTTGAGTACGACCGGCTGCAGGTTGCGTTGGCCGAATACGATGAAAGAGCTTGGTGTTTCCAGTGTGTGCTCGACCACGATGTTCCAAGCGCGGATGCGTTCCTCAACTCGTCCCATTTATCGTCGCCTCTTGCGCACGCAAATACTGGTCAATTTCAGCCGCTGATTGAAGCCGGATCATCTTCACATCAACATCACGCTGGTTGAGCAAGCCCTCGATGCGCGGTCGCGTCCGCCGGCGATAGTTCCAAATCCAGAGCAGGAATTTTAGGCTGAAGTGTTCGGGACAGCCTGCCGCCATTTCGGGCCTTGTTGTATTGTGGTATTGCAGCACCCGCTTGAGCACGCGCCACACGCACACCAGCGGAGGCAGATCGAGGAACACCACCGCATCGCAGGCCGTCAGCCGCCGCGCCAACGTTCCCGAATAATTGCCGTCCATAATCCAGGCGTCGCCGCTGATGAGCGCGTCTACGGTGGCGGCCCATTCCTCTTTCGGCGGTTCGACCCAGCTTGGCCTCCAGTACAGCTTGTCCAGATGGATGACGGTGAGCTTGAGAAGCTCGCCAAGCTGTGTCGCAAAAGTAGTCTTGCCCGCGCCACCTGAACCTATGACAAGAATCTTTTGCATTACGTTCGAGAGACAACGAACTACTTCTTCACCACCGTCAGCTTCACCTCCGACGGATACTGCCGCGCATGATGCACCGCGTTATGCGCGACCACGCCTTTGGTCTCGTCATAATTCTTCCCGCCCGTATTCATGTTGCGATCAAAGCGCGAGAAGGCGAGACAGATCAACAGCAGGCATCTGCGCCCAGCGCCCTCATCCCTTGGTCGGCAACAGCGCCTTGAATTCCTTCAGTGAATCACTGCGGCAAGCAGCCTCGAACAATTCGGTTAGCAATGCGGCATCCGTCAACTTGGAGACCTTGAGGGTGACGCTTTGCGGCACTTTTTTGAAACGTATCTGCAAGAGTTGTAGCAAGCTCTCTTGTTTGCCTTTCAGCTTTCCTTTTTTGATGCCTTTGGTGATGCCTTTACGCTCACCTACTCGCTCCGCATAAGTCGTAAATTCCATAGCTTTCTCCATGCGCGCCTGACGCTCGAAAAACAGTTTGCGATGCAAGTCTTGCGGCAATCATGGCAAGCACTACTTTGCTGGCAACTGCGCTTCGAATTCCTTCAGCGAGTCACAGCGGAAGGCGGCCTCGAATAATTCGTTCAGCAAAGCGGAGTCGGTCAAATCAGACACTTTGACCGCGAGGCGGTTCGGCACTTTACCGAACCGCATTTCCAGAAGTTGCAGCACGTTCGCCCTTTGGGTTTTCAACGTTCCTTTAAGCTCCCCTTTTTTGATGCCTTTGCGCTCGCCGACTCGCTCGGCGTAAGTCGTAAATACCATTGCTTTCTCCTTCCGAGCCTGTCGCTCAAAAAACAGTTTGCGATGCAAGTCTTCGGGCAGCGTCATCACTTCCTCAATGAAGCGCATCACCCACAAGGCTTCACTCTCGCCTATCCCACTGGCCTCCACCGCGTCTTGCAACACCATCCGCAAATCGTAGCGGCGCTTCATATCGCCGCCGGTCCGGCGCGCTTCGAGATGCGCACGCGCAATAAAGGCGAACGGATTGCGGCTCGCCGCCAGTTCCTCGTCATTGTAGTCCGTCAATTTTCTGCTCGGGAAATTGAACTCGACGCTGCATCCGGCCAACTCACGCATGTACTTGCCCGGACGCCAGGCTGGATCGAAATCGGTCAGCAACGCCAGCGTTATCACCGGGTCACGTGTCTTGTCGAAGATGCGATAGTGATAGATGAAGAGCCGCTCGTCGAAAAAAGGGTCGCGTTCGTTCTGAATTTCCAGGTGCAGCAGGATGCGCCCTTTGCGCCCGTCATTGAAATAGACCTCAACCAACAAGTCTAGGCGCAGCGGCACGCGCGTACCCCGGTGGTAAACACGCGTCTGTGTTTTCAATTCTCCTTCGATGCCGGCACTGATTTGCGCCAACTCCTGTGTGAGAAACTTGAAGCGCCGGCTCCAATCAATCAGCGGGTGAATTTCCGGGAAGAAGAATTCCATGAAATGTGGAAAGAGCCGTTCGACCGACACCTTCCACGGGCTATCGTAAGCAGCCCGCCGTTGCTTGGTAAATGATGGCTGTTTGGCCTGCTGTTTCTTCATTCTTCATTACTTCTTGACGACGGTCAGCTTCACTTCTGACGGATACTGCCGCGCATGATGCACCGCGTTGTGCGCGACTACGCCTTGCGTCTCGTCATAATTCTTCCCGCCCGTATTCAGATTGCGATCAAAGCGCGGGAAGTTGCTGCTCGAAACTTCCAACCGAATGCGATGACCCGCGTCAAAGAAATTGCTGGTCGTCATCGGTTGCAGCGTCACCTTGTAGACCTTGCCCGCTTCCATCAACGCCAGCGGTTTGTCGTAGCCGTCACGATAGCGCACACGCTGAATCGTCTCGTCCAGGTTGTAGGCCGTGCCGTCAGGCAACACGTCAATCAGCTTGACCGTGAAATCGGTGTCTTTGCAGTCCGATGAAACATAAAGCGTGACTTCGATGGGGCCACTGACTTCCATCCCTTGCGCCAGCGGTTCGCTGCTGTAAACAAGGATGTCGGGCCGCGCTTCCATCTTGCGTTGGTCGAAGGCGCCGCCTTGCACCGCATTGCCCGTGCAACAGACATTGCCGCCATACGACGGCACAGGGTTCAGCGGGTCGTAATCGAATCTGTCAGGCGCGTCTGTTGCCGGAGCTGCCGCGCTGAGTGCGCCGTCGCCATTCAGCGTATTCGCCTTGCCACCGCTCGCCAGATAGAACCGCAGCGGTTGCGCGCCCGCTGGCGGCCAGGTGTCGGCGCTCTGCCACTTGTTAAGGCCCATCGTGTAATAGCGCACCTTCGGCATCTTGGTGAGAATGCCGTTCTCTTCGCCTTTCAAAAAACGATCAAACCAGCCGTAGGTCAGTTCGCTGTAATTCAAGCGCGCATCGCCCATGCTGCGTTCGCCGACCACGGTGTTTTCGGTCGCGCGCGTGTAAGCGCAATGCAGCGTCGGCGCGATCACGGCGTATTGCTGATTGGCGATGTCGGGCCGCGCCGTCTTGCGCACGTGGTTGTAGGCCGCCAGATTCGGCCCGACCGACACGTCGTACCAGGACATAAACCAGAAGCCGGGCACGTTGACTTTCATGTTGTCGTGCCACAGCCCGCCCTTGTACCAAGCCGGATCGTTGGGCGCGCGTTTGATCATCGCGCCGCCGGTATCAACCGGCATCCCATCGGCGAAAATTCCTTTCGGCCCGTCCACGGCTTTCATAATGTCCATCACGGGCAAGTGCGCCAGCGCCTTTGACCAATCCACCGGCGGCGACTGTTGCGAGAGGTCGAAAGCTTTCGACTCACGAATCAAATCTTCCTGCGTGGCGTTGGGCGGCATCAGCGGGCGCACCTGATTCTGTTCGCCGTAGAGCCAGGCGATAAACAGCATCTGTACCGCGCCGCCGCGATACCAGTTGCCTTGTTCGTAATAGCCGCCGACGCGCCCGACGCCCGCGCCGAAGCCTTGCAGGATCATTGCGGCAAAAGCCGGATTGCCTTGCGCCGCCACGCCCAACTGCCATTCGGCGGTGGATGAACAACCGATCGTGCCGACCTTGCCGTTCGACCACGACTGTTTCGCCATCCAGGTCAGCGCGTCATCGCCATCGCTGAGCGGCGGGCCGAGGATGTCGTAATTTCCTTCGCTAAAAAAATGCCCGCGCTCATTCATCGTGATGTGCGCGTAGCCGCGCTTGACGGCTTCGAGTTGCTGGCTCATATCGCCCACGACGCGATTGCGCACGTCCCAGTAATTGAAGTTGTAGGGCGTGCGCACAAACACCGCCGGATATTTCTTCGACGTGTCTTTGGGGCGGTACAGATCGGCGGCCATGCGTTTGCCGTCGCGCATCGGAATCATCAGCTTGCGTTCGACGATGGCGATGGATTGCAACTCAGCTTCGATGGCGTTGCGGCGCGCAATCAAGTCAGGGCTGGCGCTGGCGCCGCGCTGTTGGCCGCTGGCCAGTTGAAAGGCCGCGAGCAAGCTGGTCGTTGCCAGCAACAGTGTCCAGAAAATCTTTCTTCGCATGTGTCTGCTCCTCGGAAAAGACTGGCCGCGGATCAACGCAGAGACACGCCGATCAGCGTTTCTCTGCGTCAATCCGCGGCAATTTTCTCTTGAAATTACTGCACCGAAAACTTGAACACGGTTGTGCTCTTAAATTGTTCGCCCGGCTTCAACGCCGTGTTTGGGAAGTTCGGGTGATTGGGCGAATCGGGATAATGCTGTGTCTCTAAACAAAAGCCCGAACGGCGCGGATAGACTTTGCCGCCCTTGCCCGTGAGCGTGCCGTCCAGGAAGTTGCCGGTGTAAAGCTGCACGCCCGGTTGATCGGTCAACACTTCCAACACACGGCCCGTGGTGGGTTCGGTCACGCGCGCGGCCAGTGCCACCGCGCCGGTGCTGTTGTTTAGCACAAAATTGTGGTCGTAACCTTTGCCGAAAACCATCTGTTGATCTTTGGCGTCGTCAATGCGCGCGCCGATGACCATCGGCTTGGTGAAATCGAGCGGCGTGCCGGCCACGAGTTTGACCTCGCCGGTCGGGATCAACGTCGCATCCACCGCCGTCACGCGGTCGGCGGTGAGCATCGCTTCGTGTTTGAGGATGTCGCCATTGCCCGCGCCCGCGAGATTGAAATAGGAATGGTTGGTGATGTTCAGCACCGTCTCTTTGTCAGTCGTGGCGGCGTAATCAATCTTCAACTCATTGTGGTTGGTAACCCAATAGGTCACGGTCACGTTCAGGTTGCCGGGGTAGCCTTCTTCGCCGTCTTTGCTGAGATAGCTCAATTCCAAACCCGCTGCCGTGGCCTTGGAAACGTCTTTGGCCGTCCAGACTTTTTTGTCGAAGCCGACCTTGCCGCCGTGCAGGCTGTTGGGGCCGTTGTTGACGAAGAGTTTGTAAGTCTTGTCGCCCAGTTTGAACTGCCCCTTGGCGATGCGGTTGGCATAGCGCCCGGCCAGCGCGCCGAAGAACGGATTCTTCTTCACGTAAGCATCCAGGTTGTCGTAACCAAGCACGACATCATCGAGCTTGCCGCTCTTGTCGGGCGCTTTGAGCGAAACGACGATGCCGCCGTAATTGGTGATGCGGGCCTCAAAGCCTTTGCTGTTGGCCAGCGTGTAAAGGTCAACGGACGTGCCGTCGGCAATTTTTCCGAATGGTGCTTTGGTCATGGTCGGTTTGGGTGCGGTTGGTTCATCGGCGCTAGCGGCAGCGGCACGCTCTGCCGGTTGACGGGCTGTTTGTTGTTTCGCCAGGTCAGGCGGTTTGCTGGTGTCGCAGGCCGCTAGACAAACAATGGCGCTGCTGAGTGCCAAGGCGATGATGGTTCGGTTCATTATTTGCTCCCTTGAGTAGTTTTGGGCCGTTTGCGCTTTAACTGCTTGGTCAAACGCAAAACGAAACTGGTTTCTTGTTGCAGCCGTTCTTCGATCCAGCGGCTGACCATGGTTTGGTAATTCGGCTCGCCGGTCACTTCCGCCAATGCCTCTAAGCCTTCGACCAACTGATCCGGCAGATGGAGCGTGGCGGGTATATGAACTGTTGCATGCAACATCATCTCATCAAAATCCGCCGGATTCATTTGATGATATTCCAGTTCGACCTGCGCCCGTTCAGCGGTGGACATCTCGCTCAATCGTTTTCGCTTCTTCATCCTTTGTCTTTTACAGCCTTCGTCCTTACTCGTTAATCACCCCGGCTTTTACCAATCGCTCAATCGTCTCTTGTTGCGTCTTGATGAAATGGCTGCGCTCCGGTTTCACGTTGAGCATGTTGTTGGCCGGGTAATGATGATGTGCGGCATAGCTGGCCGCATAAACCTCGAAGCGTTGGCGCGCCAGCATATTTTCCATGCCAGGCCGTTGGCGGAAGCGCCGCAACGCGGCCAGATCAAGCTCCGCCACCGCCGCCCAGCTTTCGCCCCAGCCGGTTTTGGTGAGCACGAGGCCTTGATAATCCACGATCTTCGAGCCGCCGTCAGTGGAAGCGTCAGGCACCGGCGTGCCCGCGTAGCCGCCCGAATTGGTCGAGACGACATAGGCTGAATTTTCGACCGCGCGCGCAATCGTGCAAACCTCTTTGATCGCCTTGGCGGTTTCGTTCGCCTGCGATGAGCAATGCAAAAAGATTTCGGCCCCGCGCATCGCATGGCAACGCGCGATTTCGGGATAGAGAATTTCTTCGGAAGCAATCGCCGCAAAATTACCGAGAGGCGTTTTGGCGACGGGAAAGACGCCCTCCAGTCCGTACACGTCCAGATACTTGTCCCACACGTCGTGCGGCGTGGGCGCGAACATCGAATTCAAACGGCGATAACGCAACACGACATTGCCAGCGGGTTCGATGAGAAACGAAGTCTGAAAATAGAGACCGGGGAACTTCGGATCAACTTCGTAATTGTTGCCCGCCAGATAGAGTTTGCCATCCTGCGCAAGCTTGCCGAGCGCTTCATATTCGGGGCCGTTCATTTCGAGCGCGGCCTTGTCGGCCCAGACGGGAATCGGGTCGCCCAGCGGAAAGCCTGTGAGAAAGTATTCAGGGAAAACGACCAGCTTGAGGTCTTCACCTAGAAAACCGCTGGCCGCGAGCGTTTGGACGTGCAGGCGTTCGATGGATTTTTTCATCACGGCGCGGGCTTCGGCCTTGTCCTTGATTGAGCTGACGGCTTGACACTTCACCTGCATGCAGAGCGCGCGGTAGGCCGTGTTCGTGGTCATTGTGGTGGTTCCTTTCGATTGCGCTGCAACCGTGGCGTTCGCGGTGGGGAAGAGTTTGTCAGTCTTAGGCCCCGGCAGTACGCTCGCGGGTAGTGGCTAAATCGAGTGGGACGACGAGTCAGTAGCCCGCGCGTAAGCAAGGGCTGACTTCCGCCAAGCGAGCCCTTGC
>JAYUCP010000277.1:0-4898 GCA_043740245.1 Acidobacteriota bacterium
GGCTTTACTGGCAGCAGACAGCCCTTGCTCACGCGCGGGCTACTGACACGCCGTCCCACTCGATTTAGCCACTACCGAAATAGTTAGGCCACTTCGCGCACTATGCCAAAGTCGGGAATCAAAATTCTGTCTGAGTTAGCTGGAACCGGCCCCGAGTTGAAGAAGGGAGACCGCGTGCGCCTCAGATACGACATTCAACTCAACCAGGGCGATTTTGTAGCCAGAGACCAAGAGACCGTTGTGACCATTGGAGACCGGAATCTTATCGCGGGTCTTCGATACGGTCTGGCAGGGCTTTGTGCGGGCGGAACGCGGCGGTTCAGCGCCAGCCCGCATCTTTGTTATCGCGACGCTGAGCTAGCGAGTATCCCGAAAAACGCCGTGCTCATATTCGAGATCAAGTATGTCGAGATTGTGGCCTAACCAAGCGAGAACCAACCGAGCCAAGGCGTTGCGGTTGCCACCTGCCTACGATTTAATTCAGCCGGTTCCACAATTTGATTGACCGTTGCGCGATTTGCGCCTAAGCTTTGCGCCGACTTTCATCCCCTCCTCAACAATCCAGTGTGTGGTTACAAGCGGCCTCTAAAAATGCCCACTTCCCCGTGAGAGTGGCATTGCTTGGTGGTCATAACTAATTGGCTACTGCAAAGACCGCACACTCGCACAGTGCATCCATTACATCGTCGTCTCGACAAGGCGTCGTTATTTCTTTGCAACCCATCTGCTGTCGGCAGCTTTAGTGCCGTGACTGTTGTGCGCTCGCTTCGGGCGTCAATGGCGGCGGCGCGTTGCGCTGTATCGCCTTCTTTCCCCTCTCCAGCCGCCGACCGTGCTCTTTGATTCAAGCCCGCAACACCTGTGCGCCGCGAACGCAAAGCGCCGCGCTGGCGTTGCCCCCATCCTGAAGGAGTGTTTTATGCCCCGAACACCGAAGTTTGCCGCGCGACTCGGTTATGCCGCGTTCGCCGCTTGTCTGATTGTTTGCCTCTTACTGCTGGCTTCTGATTCCACCTCGAATTTACAGAGCGTCGCCAGCGCACAGGCGTTGTGCCCGCAAGTCTCAGTGCCCGCGCTTACGCACGGCTTTACCACGAGCGACCGCTTGCCGCAGGGCGATCATTTCCTGTTGCCGCAGCCGTTCACCTTCACCATACCTTCGTCCACCAACATGCCCGGGTTGCGCCTGTTTCAAGTCAACGAGGCCAACTTCGGCGGTGATGTGGCGGCTATCGGCGGCTTTGCCGGTACGCGGCTGGCGGGCGTCAGTTACGCGATGCCGGATAGCAACGTCACCATGCTGTCGTGCAATGACAGCGTGTGGGATTTCAGCTTCCTGCTGGCCGGCTTGGGCGCGACCGCCGGTGACACCGTCGGTTTCTTTTTGCAACGGCCGGACGGGGACGGCACCATTCGCATCGCGGTGTTTACGCATGAGAGCGGCGGCGTGCGCGTGACCGCGTTGCATCCGAATGTGCAGTTGTTCCGCGAGAACCGCCTGGCCAGTGGCGCGGGCCGTTTGCAGGTGGGCGATTTTATTCAGCTCAATCAGGCGGCGGGCTTGGCGGGCCGCCGTTCGAGCCTGCTGACCGTGTCATTCGATCCCAGCCCGGGCTCGCCGTTCAATGGCTGTTTCCACTTCGGCGCCAGCATTCGGCGCGACGGTGGCGCGGGGACGAGTTCGCTGGTCATCACCGATGTCGTGCTCAAACGCATGGAGCAGCGCGGCGACCGCAATCTGCCGGAGCGCGGTTTGATCGGCGGACTGACGGGCGGCTATCCGACCGCGCTGGTCTGTCCGGTCATTTGCCCAGAGTGTCTGCCGCCGGTCACGCCGTGTCCGGTGATTGACAATCCGGCGGTCACGCACGGCTTTGCCACCAACGACCGTTTGCCGCAGGGCGATCACTTCCTGTTGCGCGACCCGTTCGCCTTGAGTGTGCCGGTGCGTTTGCCGATGGATGGCTTCGACACGTTCATGGTCAACCGCGCGAGCTTCGGCGGCGATGCCGAAGCGGTCGGCGGTTTTCCCGGCACCAATCTGATGGGCTTCAGTTACAACACGTCGGGCGGCAGCGTGACCGCGTTGTCGTGCAATGACAGCGTGTGGGATTTCAGCTTCCTGCTCGCCAGCGCGGGCGCGACGGCGGGCGATAAGGTCACACTCTTTTTGCAGAAGCCCGATGGATCGGGCGTGATTACGCTGGCCGTCTTCACACACGAGAGCGGCGGCGCGCGCGTGACCGAACTCAATCCGAATCTGGTGCTCTTCCGCAACAACCGTCTGGCTGTGGGCGCGGGCCGTCTGTTTGCGGGCGATTTGATTCCGCTCAACGTGGCGGCGGGCGCGGCGGGCAATCGTTCGGCGTTGTTGACGATTGCCTTTGAACAGCGGGCCAATTCGCCGTTCAACGATTGCTTCCAATTCGGCGCGACCATCGCGCGCGACGGCGGCCGGGGCACGAGTTCGCTGGTCTTCACCGACTTCGTGCTCAAACGCGAAGAGCGGACTGGCGACCGCGCCCGGCTTGGGATGGGCTTGATTGGCGGCTTGACGGGCGGTTGGCCGACGGGGCTGGTTTGCCCTGTGGTTTGTCCGGCTTGTCCGTTGCCGCCGGTGCCTTGTCCTGAGATCGAAAACCCGGCGGTCACGCACGGCTTCGTGACGAACGACCGCTTGCCGCAAGGCGATCACTTCTTGTTGGATGAACCGTTCACGTTGACGGTGCCCTTCCGTTCGCCGATGGATGGCTTTGACGTATTCAATGTCAACCCCACCACCTTCGGCGGCAACGCCCTGGGCATCGGCGGATTCCGTGGCACTGAGTTGATGGGCTTCAGTTACAAGACGCCGGGCGGCAGCGTGACGGCGTTGTCGTGCAATGACAGCCTGTGGGATTTCAGCTTCCTGCTCGCCAGCGCGGGCGTGACGATGGGCGACAAGGTCACCTTCTTTGTGCAGAAACCCGATGGCTCAGGCCAGATCGTCCTGGCGGCTTTTGACTTTGAAGGCCTTGACGCGCGCGTGGTCGCGCTCAATCCGAACCTGCAACTGTATCGCGGCAATCGCCTGGCGGTTGGCGCGGGCCGCTTGCAAGTCGGCGATCTGATTCCCTTCGGCACGGCGGCGGGCGCGGCGGGGAACCGTTCACCCCTGTTGACGATTGCGTTTGAGATGCGGGCCGATTCGCCGCTCAACAACTGCTTCCAGTTTGGCGCGACCATCGCGCGTGGCGGCAGGACGGGCGTCAGTTCGCTGGTCTTCACCGACTTCGTGCTCAAACGCATGGAGCGCGCGGGTGACCGCGACCGGCGCGGCATGGGCCTGATCGGCGGATTGACGGGCGGCTGGCCGACGGGCTTGGTTTGTCCGGTGATCTGCCCGGCGTGTCCGCCGCTGCCGCGCATTGAGTGTCCGCCGAATCAGACGGCTTGTGCGACGGTCGGTGCAAATTCGGCGACGGTGAATTACCCGGCGCCCACGGCCGTTCCGCCGAATGCGAGCGTGTCTTGCAGCCCCGCGTCAGGCGCCAGCTTCCCGCTGGGCGTGACGACGGTGACTTGCACGGCCTCAATCGGCGGGCGTTCGGCTGCGTGCAGCTTTACCGTGACGGTGACGCCGCGGTTGGCGATCACTTGTCCCGGCGACATCAAGACGACCGCGACCAGCGCGAGCGGAGCCGCCGTCAGCTATCCCGCGCCCAGCGTCACACCGGCGGGCACAGCGGTGAGTTGCAGCCCGGCATCGGGTTCAACCTTCGCGGTGGGCACGACGACGGTGACGTGCACGGCGCGCAACGATTGCGGGCCGGCCACGTGCAGCTTCACCGTGATGGTGATTGAGCCGCCGCGCCTCACCTGTCCGCCGAATCAATCCATCTGCGCCAACGCGGGTGCGACTTCGGCGGTGGTGACTTACCCCGCGCCGGCGGTCACGCCGAGCGGGGCGAGCGTGTCGTGCGCGCCGGCGTCGGGCGCGAGCTTCCCGCTGGGCGTGACGACGGTGACGTGCACGGCCACGAGCGGCACGCTGAGCGCTACGTGCAGCTTCACCGTGACCGTTCAGGCGCGGCCCGCCCTCACCTGTCCGGCCAGCATCACGGTGCCGGCGTCAGGGCCAGGCGGCGTGGGCGCGACGGTCAGTTACCCCGCGCCTACGGTAACCCCGGCAGGCACGCCGGTGGTTTGCGCGCCGGCCTCTAACTCGTCGTTCCCCGTCGGCACGACGACCGTGACCTGCACAGCGACGAACAGTTGCGGCACGGCGACGTGCAGCTTCACGGTGACGGTGCAGCCGATCAAATGCGACACCTTCTGCTGGCATGCGCCGCAATGGTGGTTGCTGACTTCACGCAAGTTGCCGCGTGGTGAAATCCTGATCGCGGGCTTCAACGGCAACATCGCGGTCAGCACTACTGACGCCGTCATTATCCAATTGGCGTTGCAAGGCAATGCGCTGGGCTTCGGGTTGACGGCGCAACAGCGCTTCAATCAGGAGTTCGTCGCAGCGCAACTCAACCTGTTGCAGGCGGGCGGCGGCGGGTCGGTGGTCAACGCCAATGTGTTGTGGGCCAATCTGAGTTGTTACAACATCAGCTTTGCGCCGGTGCAACTCTCGAACGGCGCCGTGCTGTCGCGCGATTCGATGGTGAAGGACTTGTTTATGCAAGCCCAGTTCGCCGTCATGCAAAATCGCACGGCTGATTATGCGGCGCTGGCGGCGTTGTTGGATCTGTTCAACGGCAACGACCTGTTCGGCTGCAATTAAGCTGGCCGAACATTCACGCCTAAATCACTACGGCCCCGGTTCTCGTTTGAGAGCCGGGGCCGTTTTGTTTGCTGGGACAGTATGCTGAGACGGTACCGCGCGCGTGAGCAAGCGGCGCTTCAAGTCTGGC
>JAYUCP010000278.1:0-11937 GCA_043740245.1 Acidobacteriota bacterium
GATCAGCGCCTCGTAGGTGAAATCGCCATCCTGCCCGAAGGCCATTTCGCGCAGGCAGAAATAGCGCACCGCATCGGTCGTGAAATGCTTTTGCAGCACGGCCAGATCAATCACGTTGCCCAGCGTTTTCGACATCTTGCGTCCACCCGACAGCCAGAAGCCATGCACAAACACCGACTGCGGCGGTTCCAAACCTGCTGCCATCAAAAACGCGGGCCAGTAAACGGTGTGAAAGCGCAGGATGTCTTTGCCAACCAATTGCAGGTTCGCGGGCCAGAGTTTTTTGAAATGCGCTTCACCGCCGAACTGCTCGTTCCCGAAGCCAATGGCCGTGATGTAATTCGACAGCGCGTCGAACCAGACGTACACCGTGTGCTCTGGGTCGTCGGGCACCGGGATGCCCCATTTGACCGAGACGCGGCTGACCGACTGGTCGTTCAAACCGCCGCGCACAAAGCTGAGCACTTCGTTGCGCCGCGTTTCGGGGCGGATGAAGTGCGGGTTCTTTTCATAAAGCTCCAACAGCCGGTCTTGAAAAGCCGAGAGTTTGAAGAAGTAACTCGCCTCGCCCACGCGCTCCAGCGGGCGTTCGTGCGTGGGGCAGACGGGCACGCCGTCATCATTCGGCTTGGCTTCGTTCTCGGTATAAAATTCGTTGCAGTTGGCGCAGTACCAGCCTTCATACGAGCCTTTGTAAATGAAGCCGTTGTCGCGCATGCGCCGCCATAGCTCCTGTACACCTTGTTTGTGACTCTCGTCGGTCGTGCGCACCCAGTGCTGGTTGGTGAATTGATAGGGCGCGAAGGCGTTTTGAAAGGCCGCGACGATCTTGTCCACGTGTTCTTTGACGGGCAGTCCGGCCTGTGCGGCGGCGCGTTCGATGTTCAGGCCGTGCTCGTCGGTGCCGGTCAGGAAGAAGACTTCGCGCCCGCGCTGGCGTTGGTAGCGCGCGACCGTGTCGGCAATGATCGTGGTGTAGAGATGGCCGAGGTGCGGTTGCGAATTGACGTAGTAAATCGGGGTGGTCAGATAAAAAGTATTGCTCATGTACGTTCTCAGTGCAGGTCAGCCTATTCGAGCAAGGCAATGAATCCTGCTTGGGCAAAATCGTGATCGCCCGTCAGTGCTTCCGTTAATCCTTCGCGCTGCATGACCACGAACGAGATGCAATCAGTCAATGACCAGCCTTTGTCTGGCCGCCGCCGATAAAGTTCCAGACCGGCCTCGTGCAGTTCTTTGTCCAGCGCAACGATGAAAACATCCTGGTCAGCACGCAACATTTCCAAAAACTCGATGAAACGCTGGCGGCTGGCGGGCTTCGCCATCCCATCGGCCAGTTCCGTGATGATCCAATCGGTGGTGACCATCTGCCCTGCGAAGCCGTCACTAAATTCCACGGCCCGCTGATGATCCTTGTCGTCAGGACTGAGCAAGGCGATAAAGTAAAAGGTGTCGGCAAAAATGCGCTTCATTGCTTGGGCTGGCCGTGAATGTAGTGATCGTGATTTTCAGCCATATCGGGCGGCAAGCCTGGAATCGTGCCCGCAAATTTCAACAGGCGTTTGCCGAGCGGTTCCGATTCTTCTTCGATTACGCTGACACGCACATGCCGGCCTTCAGGGATCTGCGCACCGGTTTGCAACACGACGACACCGTTGACGACCGTGCCGCTAAATTCGTTGGTTGTACTTTCCATCTGCTTACCTCCGCAAGCACTTTAACATGCCGCCGCATTTTTTCACGCGGGTTGGGAAAGCTCAAGCCGCGTTTCCGGCGCGCCATCCGTGCGCCAGAGCAGCGCCATCCAGCCGAGGACAAAGAAGGTCGGCAAGGTCGCAATCAAGCTGGCGGCAAAAGGCAAGGTGGTGATCTTTGAAGCGGTCAGCGGCGTGCCGAAATGCAGCGCAAGGCCGATGATGACGTGATGCGGCAACGCGGTCAGCAACGCCAGCACCAAGGCCGCGCGGCGCAAGCTCGGCAGTGCGTGGTTATGCAGCAGACGTTGCGCCAGCAATCCAATCGGCAGAATCAACACGGTCAAGTAGTGGAACCAACTGATCGGCCCCAACAACAAACTGGCGCAGAGCAACAGCATGAATGAAGTATCGAATTGCCGCACGCGCCACGCCAGCCACAGCGTCACCGCCAGCAACAACAACGGCAGCAGCAATGAAAAAATGCGCGCCAATGTGGCCGAAGCGTACAGTGGTTCGACCAGCACGTGCGGCGCGAGTTCCAGCGCCTCACCGGTGCCTTGAAACAAGCGCCAGCCCCAGGAAGTCAGCGCCAGATTGCTGAAATAGCCGCGATAGAGCTGGCCGACCTGCGGGCCGACTTTCAAGTAGTAATCCCTGACCGCCGCGAAGCCGAACACCGCCAGCGCCAGCAGATGCACTGCGCCGACCGTCAAGCCTGCGCCAAACAACGCGCGCCATTGGCGGCGCAATAACAAAAAGACCACGAAGGGCCAGGCCAGCAGCTTCAAGGCCAGCGCGCCGCCCAACAGGACGCCGCCCAACCATTGCCGCTCACGCCGCCACGCCAGCCACATCCCGACTGCCAGCAACAACAGCCACGGATCAATCTGCCCGGTGCCCAAATCCGCCGTCAGGGGCCCATAACCCAGCGCCATCCAACTCAACGCCAGCGCCCAGACGCAACTCTTCGTGACGCCAAATTCGCGTAGCAATAACAGTATGGCGAGCAGCAGACAGAGCAGGCTGAAGCCGATCCAAACCAGATTGGCCGTGCGGTAACTCACCAGTCCGATGGGCGTGCTCAGCAACAGCAAGCCGGGTGAATGCGGCGTGGGATGACGAAAGAGGTCAGTGGGCAAGGGAAAAGCAAACTGCTTTGCCAGCTCAGGCAATGGCGTGTAGGGGTTGATGCCAGCCAGGCAGGCTTTGGCGGGCAGGTAATCGGCGGTGAAATCGCGGCGGTAGAAATTCTCCGGCTCGAAGATGGCCTGGAGCCAGATGAAGCCGATGAACCCGGCCAACAAACCGAGATAAAGCAAAAGCCGTTTCCAGCCGGGGGAGATTTGCATGGTTGTCAACACGCTGTGGGCGGTGTGACAGGGTCTATTCATTCTCGGAAAACGTCCGACAAACTTCAGTTTGTCGTCGGCTCGAAACCTCGACAAACTGAAGTTTGTCGAACATCGGGTGCCGAGAATGAATAGACCCTGGGCGGTGTGACAAGTTGCCAACTTCGCACACCTGTGAAAAATTATTCCGGCACCGGTTGTCCCAGCGCTTTCAAACGCGCGCGCTCGAATTCATCGCCCTTGTTCCAGACAGGTATTTCATCCGCATCAGCCACGCGCAGCCCAATCCAAAACGCCAGCCGCGCCTGTTGCACCAGGCCGCTGAAATCCCAGTTCGGGCTGTATTCATCGCTCGGCTGGTGATAGCGGTTCTTGTTGTATTCGGCGAATTGCTCCTGCCCCCATTCGGCGGGATGGCCGACGAACCTGGCGCCGGGGTTGAAACTGACCGCCGGGACGCCCGCTTTAGCAAACGGAAAATGATCCGAGCGGTAAAACGAACCCTGTTCAGGACGCGGGTCGGGGGCGATGGTGACGGTGTTTTCTTTGCAAACCTCTGCGATGATTTTGCCGAGCGTCGAACGCTCAGCGCCGAGCGGCGTAATGTCGCTGGTCATGCCCAGCACGTTCATCGAATCGAGGTTGATGTTGGCGACGGTCTTGGCGAGCGGCGCCAGCGGATTGCGCGTGTAAAACTCCGCGCCCAGCAAGCCTTGCTCTTCAGCCGTCGTGGCGATGAAGAGGATCGAACGCTTCGGCTTGACCTCCAGATTTGCATAGGCGCGCGCAATCGCCAGCAGGCCCGCGATGCCGGTCGCATTATCCACCGCGCCGTTGTAAATGTTGTCGCCCGGCTGGTCGGGCCGTATGCCCAGATGATCCCAGTGCGCCGAATAGACGATGAATTCATCGCGCAAAATCGGTGTGGCGGCAGGCGGCGGCGCGCTGGCCGCTTTCTTGCCGGTGGTCTGGGCGGGCGCTTCAGGCGCTTCGCCGCGCAGGATGGCGACGACGTTGGGGGCGGTGACGCGTTGTGATTTGGTCTTGAGCGTCGTCTCGACTTTGGCCGTCAGCGGCGCCGGTTTGAAATCGCGCGCTTTGGCGGCCTCGCGCAGCTTGTCCAAATCCTGCCCGCCGAGTTGCGCGAGTTTGCGCGCGGCTTCCTCAGTCACCCACGCTTTGAATTTCAACGCTGGCGTTTTTTCATCCGGCACCAGGCCGAAGCGTTCGCCGTCCCAACCCGTGCGCACGACCTGCCAGCCATAACCCGCCGATTCGGTCGTATGAATCAAGATCACACCCGCCGCGCCACGCCGCGCGGCTTCTTCAAACTTGTACGTCCAGCGTCCGTAATAGGTCAGCGCCTTGCCGCCAAACAGATTCGGTTCGGCTGGCGTAGCGGGCGGATCGTTGACCAGCATCATTACGATTTTGTCTTTGACATCGAGGTCTTTGTAATCGTTCCAGGGCACTTCGGGCGCGCTCACGCCGTAGCCTACAAAAACGATCTCGTGATTGATGGGAATCTCGGACTGTTCCAGGTCGGTGCTGGCGACGAAGTCTTCGGCGAACTTGAATTCGGCGTCACCGTTGGCGCTCTTGATTGTCAGCTTGGTTTCGGGGTCGGTCTTGACGCTGATCATCGGCACTTGCTGGAAAAACGTGCGGTCGGGCGCGGCGGGTTCCAACCCCATTGACTCGAATTCCGCCGCGATGAATTTGGCCGCCAGTGTGCCGCCGCGCGAACCGGTGCCGCGTCCTTCCAGCAAATCGTCGGACAGGTATTTGACATAGGCGCGCAGCTTGAACTCTTCGATCTGTGCGCCAGCGACTTCTTCATCCGTGCCGTCCAGCGTGCCCGGATTCGAGCCGATCATTTCATCGAAGCCCTTGCGGCGCACGACCGGCGTACTGCTGTGGCGGCCACGCCCACGGCGCGCACGGCGTAAGCGCCCGCGTCCACGTCCGCGCCCACGTCCGCGCACACGTGAGCGCCGCCCGCTCGCACGTTTGGCGCGGCTGCGCGAACTCTTGCCGCTTTTCTTCGCACTGGCGCGGCGGCTGCGGCGGCGCTGGGCGGCGTCGGCGTCGTCTTCCACCACCGGCCAGACCAGACCGAAGCAGAGCAACAGGACAAGCAGGCGGACTAAGAAGCGATGTTTACTCATCAGAATTGCATTCTCCACAAAACAAATTGCCGCTGACGCTGTGGGCCAGCGGACGGGTGAAGCCTTTGGATTTTTGCTGTAACGCGTACCGGATTTTCTCGTGGCAGGCAGGCGCGCAAGGCAACCGCTAGCTCCTTGCGGCGGAAACTGCTGGGCATTCTTAACCCGATTCCGCCGGGAAAAGCAAGCACGGCTCCCCCTAACGCAAGCAGACGCGCGCTGACTTGAGCAGTCGTGGGGCCGTGAGAAAATGCACGGTGCCTGGCTGACCGGTCTGAGGTTTCGTGGAATTTTGAAACGAGCGCAAGTAGCGGTTCGATAGGAAGAGGAAGTTCAAACGCCAAGACGCCAAGAGCGCCAAGCGCGGATACGAAACAGGCCGGTTTCAGTGACACACCTTGGCTGGCTTGGCGTCTTGGCGTTAAAAGTGCTCTGTTGTGACTCCCTACATTGAGCGACTACCAAAGGGCAAATGCTGCCCAAAGTTCAGGCTTCAGCCGGAGTTTCAGGCGTCTAGAATTTCGTCGAGTTTGGCTTGATTGACGCTGCCCGTCGCGGCGATCAAGCGGGCGGCCTCGTCGCATTTTTCCTGGACGGGGTGACCGGCGTGGCCGCGCGTCCAGGTCCAGACGATGTGGTGGCCTTTGGCGGCGGCGTCTATGCGGGCCCAGAACTCGTGGTTGGTTTTGCGTTTGAAGAGCTTGTTCATCGTCTTGACCACGTATTGCGAATCGGAGATGACTTCGACCTGGCAGGGTTCTTTCAAGGCTTCCAATCCGACGCAGGCGGCGATGATTTCGGCTTGTTGATTGGTGGCCGTGCCGAGGTATTCGCCCACGATTTTGCGTTTGGCTTGGAACTCGAGAATGGCGACGGCCCCGGCACGCGCGCCCTTGCTCCCGTTGCCCAGGCTGCTGCCGTCACAGACGATGGAGATTTTTTTCATGGAATGGAGCGCAGGAAAAGTTGTCAGCCGATGCCCAGCTTTTGCGTGATCTTTTTGAACGGGCGCACGGGCGTGACCGTCGTTGCTTCATCCGTCAGCCCCGCCGCCGCGCGCCGCCGCTCCTGATAAAGCGCGCGCAGCTTCATGGTGAACTCCATTTCGGAATTGACCGAGCGCAACGCCAGCCGCGTTTCGGCGATCAACAGCATGCTGCTGTAAAACAAAAAGAGTGTGCCCGCGATGCCCAGCAGCATGGGCAGCCAGCCCAGTTGGTGCAACAACGCGACCAAGCCGATGCAAACCGTCGTCGTGACGAACAGGCCAAGCGCGATGTACAGATTGGTGAGTGAGCGTTGGATCAGCAAGCCGCGCCGGGTGTGCGTCTTTAATTGGCGCTCGAATTCGTGCAGCCGCTCGTCGGGGAAATCCGCCGTCTCATCACTGGAAAGCTGTTCGATCTCGTGGCTCAGGCTGCGCACGCGATCCACGATGCGCGCCAGCCGCATGGAGGTCGAAACGATCAGCGTCCCGCAGGCCGAGATCAACACAGCGGGCGTGATCATCGCGCTCAGCACGCTCAACGGGTTATTCAATTCGGGTAAAAGCATCACAGGCAAGCAGGGTCAAGCGAACAGGTTGATCTGTTTGGCCAGATCAAAATCCTTGTCGGTCAGTCCGCCGGCGTCGTGCGTGCTGACGCTGATGCGCACGCGGTTGTAACTGTGCACCAGCAAATCCGGGTGGTGATTGGCCCACTCGGCCAGGTCGGCCACGCGATTGATGAAGGCGATGGCCGTTTTGAAATTCTCGAAATGAAAATCGCGGATAATCTGCCCGCCGTTCAGATGCCAATCGGGCAGGCTTTCCAGTTTCTGGTCAATTTGGGCGTCGTTCAGTTTCATCGCGTTTCTCCGTAACTGGGGGCATAACAAGGGCCGATCAAAAGGTTCGGTAACACCAATTGACGTTGCAGCCAGCGGCATTTTTGCACAGGGCGCGCGGCTTGCACAACGCAGCATTGGTTGGCTAGACTGCGGCACTAATGACAGGACATTCACTCGCTGTCCACAAAGCGAGCACGCCGGGAGAGAGAACTAATTTATGGAAGCGCAACTTCAGCTCCAGCGTCAGCCTAAAGAAGGGGCGGCGCTCAATCCTGCCGCCCTCGTCAACGCCTATCGCACGATGTATACCTCGCGCCGTCTTGACGACAAAGAAATCCAACTGAAACGCCAGAACCTGGTCTTCTTTCAGATCAGCAGCGCCGGTCACGAAGCTGTCGCCACGGCGGCGGGCATGGCGCTGCAGGCGGGCTACGATTGGTTCTATCCTTACTATCGTGACCGGGCGCTGGCCGTGCAGTTGGGCATGGGGCCTTACGAGCATTTGTTGGGATCGGTGGCGGCGCGCGACGACAAAAATTCCGGCGCGCGCCAGATGCCGTCGCATTGGAGCGATCCCGTCTTGCACATGGTGGCGCGTTCGTCCTGCACCGGCATGCAGTTTCTGCAAGCGGTGGGCGCGGCTGAGGCGGGTTACCGCTATTCATTGATCAAAGAGATTCAAGACCGCGCCCAGCATTTCAAACACGATGAAGTCGTTTACGTTTCAGCCGGCGACGGCGCGACCAGCGAGGGCGAATTTTGGGAATCGCTCAACACCGCCTGCAATCTGAAGCTGCCGGTGTTGTATTTGATCGAAGACAACGGCTACGCCATCTCGACGCCGGTCGAAGTGCAAACGGCCGGCGGCAGCATCTCGAAACTCGTGGGCAGCTTCCCGCATTTGTACATCGAAGAGTGCGACGGCACCGATTTGCTGGCGAGTTACGAAACGCTGCGCCACGCCGCGCAGTATTGCCGCGAACGGCGCGGCCCCGCGCTGGTGCACGCGCACGTGACGCGGCCCTATTCGCATTCGCTCTCCGACGTCGAAGCGGATTACCGTCCGGACGAAGAACGCACGCTGGATGCCGCGCGCGACCCTATCAAAAAGATGGAGCAGTTTCTGCTCGAAGCCGGCTTGGCGACCACAGCCAATCTGCAAATGTGGCGCGACGAGATTGACCGCGAGATCAACGAGGCCGCCGACCGCGCGCTGCAAATTCCGCAACCGGCCAAAGACACCGTCAAGCAATTCATATACTCGCCCGACGTTGATCCGACAGCACCAGCCTTTGACACCGAAGCCGTCACAGAGATTCCACCCGGCGAAGGCACGATGGTGGATTTGATCAATCGCTGCTTGCACGAAGAGATGACGCGCGACCCGCGCATCGTCGTGCTGGGTCAGGACGTGGCCGATGCCAGCCGCACCGAATACTTGAATCAAGTCAAAGGCAAAGGCGGCGTGTTCAAAGTCACCGCCAACCTGCAACGCAAATTCAGCAGCGATCGCGTCTTCAACACGCCGCTCGCCGAAGCGAACATCATCGGACGCGCGGCGGGCCTGGCGACGCGCGGGTTGAAGCCGGTGGCCGAGATTCAATTCTTCGATTACATCTGGCCGGCCTTTATGCAGATGCGCGATGAAGTGGCCTTGCTGCGCTGGCGCTCGAACAACGCCTGGAAATGCCCGATGGTCGTGCGCGCGCCGGTGGGCGGCTATCTGAAAGGCGGCTCGATTTATCACAGCCAATCGGGCGTTTCTACCTTCACGCAAATCCCCGGCTGGCGCGTCGTGATGCCGGCGACGGCGCTGGATGCCAATGGCCTGTTGCGCACGGCGATTCGCTGCGACGATCCGGTCTTGTTCCTCGAACACAAGCATCTGTACCGTCAGACCTACAACAAGAGCGGCTATCCCGGCGCCGATTTCATGATCCCGTTTGGCAAAGCCAAGACCGTGCGCACGGGCGACGACCTGACGATCATTACTTACGGCGCGCTGGTGCAACGTTCCGTCGTCGCGGCCAAGCAAGGCGCCGAGCAAGGCATCGAGACCGAAGTGATTGATTTGCGCAGCTTGAACCCTTACGACTGGCCGGCGATTGCGGCGAGCGTCAAGAAGACCAATCGCGTGATCGTCGTTTACGAAGATTGGCAATCGTGGGGCTACGGCGCGGAGATCGCCGCGCGCATCGCGGATGAACTCTTCGAGCACCTCGACGCCCCGGTCAAACGCGTGGCCGCGCTTGATTCCTTTGTGCCTTACGCGCCGGATTTGGAAGACGCCGTGTTGCCGCAGATTGAAGACGTGTTGCGCGCGATCACCGAGATTGCCGCGTATTGATGAAGGTAAGCAAGCGATGAGTTCAACGGCCAGGCTGGCAGGAATTTATAGCGGCGCACGCAGCGCCAGCAAAACCCCGCTGGCGGCGGCAGAACTCAGCGCCGGGCACGGACTGGCAGGTGACGGCCACGCCGGCACACATCCACAACGCCACGTCAGCCTGTTTGCGCAGGAAGTTTTGCAGGCGCTGCAACACGAAGGCTTCAACGTCACGCCGGGCGAACTCAGCGCCAACCTCTTCACTGAAAATTTGCCGCTCGACACGTTGTTGCCGGGCACGCAATTGCGCATTGGCGCGGTCGTCCTCGAAATCGTCCAAGTGCGCAAGCCCTGCCATTCGACCACCCGCATCAGCCACCGGCTGCCTAAAAGGCTGTACGGACAATGCGGCCAATTGGCGAGCGTTTTGTCTGGCGGCACTGTGCGCGTGGGCGACAGCATTGAAATTCTTTGCCAGCGGGTCACTCAACACTGCCTCACACAGACCGCCTGATTCACGCTGCATTGCGCCGCGCAATCTTGCCCCTCCACGAAGCGGAGACTAGAATCGCCGCGCACTTTCACTACCAATCAAATGCGGAGAAGAGAATATGCACGCCAGCGCTGAACTCGCCCTTGATGACGACAAGATTTACGAAATCGTGGACGGACAATTGGAGGAGAAACCCATGGCCGGAGCCAGACACGGCGGCGTCGGGGTACGCCTGCTCGCAAAAATGTTTATGCACGTGGATGCTCGGCAACTCGGCGGCGTGTACGGCCCAGACACCAATTTCCAAGTCGGCAACCGTGAGCGCGTGCCGGATGTGGCGTTTGTCGCTGCCGCGCGCATCCCGCCGGAAGGCGAGCCGGAAACGGCTTGGCCCATTGCGCCGGATTTGGCGGTCGAAGTCATCTCGCCCAACGATTCGTGGGAGCAGGTCTATCGCAAGCTGCGCGAGTATTTCGCGGCGGGCGTGCGCGAAGTCTGGCTCATCTCGCTGGAACAACGCACGGTGATGATTTATCACTCGCCGGCCGTGGCCGACGCCGTCACCCTGACCGAGAACGACGTCTTGACCAGCGAAGCGCTCTTGCCCGGCTTCCGCTGTCCGGTCGCCGAATTGTTCAAACAGCCTGCGCATCGGCCAGCCACACCATGAAACCACTCAAAATCGGCATCACCGGCGTGCGCGGCATCGTGGGCGAAACGCTCACGCCCGAATTGATCGTAGAGTTTGCCCAAGCCTTTGGCACCTATCTGGATGGCGGGCGCATCCTGGTGTGCCGCGACACGCGCCCCTCGGGGCCGATGGCGCGCGCGGCAGTGCTCGCGGGCTTGCTGGCCGCCGGTTGCGAAACGCTTGATTTGGGCATCTGCCCGACGCCGACGTTGCAACTGGCGGTCAAACATTTCGGCGCACAGGGCGGCATCTCGATCACCGCCGGGCACAACCCGTCGGCCTGGAACGCGCTCAAATTCGTGCGCGGCGACGGGCTGTACCTGAACACGAGGCAGGCCGAAGAATTGCTCGACGTGTTCCATCAAGGCGAATTCGCCAAAGCCAAATGGAATGAAATGCAAACCCACATCGAAACGTGCGACGCCATTGATGTGCATCTCGCAGTGTTGCAAAACGCCTTTGATGTCGCGGCCATTCGCGCGCGCCGGTTCACCGTCGCGGTGGATTATTGTAACGGCGCCTGTGTGCCGCTCAGTTCGCGCTGGCTCGCGGCGCTGGGCTGCACGGTGCTGGCGATCAATGACGATATGACCGCGCCCTTCCCGCACCACCCCGAACCCAAACGCGAGACGATGGCGCAACTGCGCGCCATCGTGAAAGCCGGTCACGCGGACATTGGCTTCGCGCACGATGCCGATGGCGAACGGCTCGGCCTCGTCACCGAAACCGGCGAAGTGTTGTCAGAAGAAATGACGCTGGCCCTGGCCGCCGAGATCAAATTGCAGCGCGCGCCCGGCATCGTCGTCACGAATGTTTCGACCACGCGCGCCATCGAAACCATCGCCGCGCGCCACGCCGCGACCGTCGTGCGCACGCCAGTCGGCTCGGCTTACATTTCCGAAGCGATCCTCGAACACAACGCCGTGCTCGGCGGCGAAGGCAACGGCGCGGTCGCCGTGCCCGCAGTCCAACCCACCCACGACAGCGCCGCCGCGATTGGTTTGTTGCTCGAACATCTGGCGCGCAGCGGGCAACGTTTGTCGGAATTGGCTGCGGCATTGCCGCGTTACGTGATGTTGAAACGCTATGTGCCCGTCGCGCCGAATCTGCTCTTTTCGGCGCTGCACGAAGTCCGCCAGGAAGTCGCCAGCGCCCAGGCCGCCGAAGTGGATTTGAGTGACGGCATCAAACTGTCGTGGCCGGACGGCTGGTTGCACATTCGCGCGTCGAATACCGAATCCATGATCCGATTGATCGCTGAAGCCGAAAGCGAAGCGCGCGCGCAAGAGTTGCTGGCGTGGGCGCGCGACCGTTTGCCCAGGAGTTAGAGTGATGCGGTACGGGGAGCGGTAGCGACCTGGTGACTCAGAATGCGCACAATTC
>JAYUCP010000279.1:0-1980 GCA_043740245.1 Acidobacteriota bacterium
CTGCAAACGGCGATAAAGTGACAAAAGACCGTCCCGATCAATTCGTGGGCGGATCGTCAATCCAGTTTTGCAACTGCTGTTTCGGCAACAGATCAACAAAGTCTTTTTGATTGCGGGTGACGACGATGTGATTGCCTGCGCTGGCGAGGGCGGCGATCATCACGTCGGCGTAGCGTTTATGGCTGGCGTGTTGTTTCAGCAGTGCCGCCAACAATGCCGCGCTGGTTTGATCGGGAAACACAATTCTGAAGCGCCGCAAGACGCGCAACTCTTTCAGCAACTGCGTGTGCGCAAACTCGAATTGCGCGGGCGTGGCTTTCAACGCAAATTCGCACCGGCCACGCAGGACTTCAGCCACGGTGACGGAGGGGAGCGCGATTTGACTGCGCGGAATCCGCTGTAACCAGGCTTGCAGCGTCGGATGCGCCTGATTGTGATGACGCAGGATGTTTGAATCCCAAAGAAACATGCTTAGGCTCCGGCCAGGTGGGCGTCGCGGCGGCGTTCGATTTCGTCAAACAATTCATCCAGTGTTGGGTCGTCGCGGAAGACGCCGAAGTCCGGCCATTCTTCCGCAAAGGTCGTGTAGGCCGCCGCGCCATTGGAGCTTTGCGCCGACAGCGCGGGGGCGGGCGCTTCGATGTGGATCACTTCGGTGTGGCGCAGCCGTTCGGCCAGGCGCGCTTTGACAGCGGCAATCACCTGTTCGCGCGTTTCCGCTTCGGCGGCGCAGTCAGGCCAGCCTTGCACCATGGCCTGCCAGCGTGACGTCGGCTCTTTCGTGATGACTACTGCGTATTCCATAAACTTTCCTCCGATAGTTCCCTTGTCGCTTGGAGCATATCACGCGAACGAATCTTTGAAGAAGCCGCTGACCATCGCTTTACGAACAAGCAACAAGCTTGAATTGGCCCGGTTCTCCCCGGCGAGCCTACTCGTACCGCAACGCCTCAATCGGATCCAACCGCGCCGCCTTCCACGCCGGCCACAACCCAAACCCTACGCCCAGCGCCACCGACACGCCGAAGCCGACAATCGGCGCCCACAACGGCACAAAGGTCGGCATATACAACTTGACCAACTCCGCCACGCCCCAGCCGAACAGCACGCCCAGCAGTCCGCCCAGGCCGGTGAGCGTGGCGGCTTCGACCAGGAATTGCTGGACGATGTCGCCGCGCCGCGCGCCGATGGCTTTGCGCACGCCGATCTCTTTGGTGCGTTCGGTGACGCTGACCAACATGATGTTCATCACGCCGATGCCGCCGATCAGCAGGCCCACCGACGAAATCGCCACCATCAGCAAAAAGATGCCGCCCGTGATCGCGCCGAACTGTTCGATGATGCCCTTGGACGTTTGCACGCCGAAGTTGTCCGGCTGGCTGTATGCGACCTTGCGTTGTTTGCGCAGCGTTTGGCGGATTTGATCCACGGCCTCGTCAAGCTGGCCCGGCTTGGCCGTGGCGATGATGAAGTTCTCTTTCACGTTCGGATACATCTTGCGCATCGTTTCATAGGGAATATAGACGGCCTTATTCTCATTGCCGGGGTCTTCGGCGGGCGTGATGAAGAGGTCGCGCGTTTTCAGCACGCCCAGCACGTGGAAGACGCGCCCTTGAATCGTCAGCTCTTGCTCGAGCGCATTGACGTTGGGATACAGCGTATTCGCCACGTCGCGCCCGATCACACAGACATCGGCGCGCGCCAGGTTTTCGCCGTCGGTGAAAAAGCGGCCCTCGGTCACCTCGGTCGTACCCATGCGGAAGAAGGCTGGGAAGGTGCCTTGCACGGTGGAGTTGACCATCTCGGTGTCGCGGTGGCGAATCTTGACGCGTTCGGCCATCGGCCCTTGCAGCCCAATGAGGTTGAATTAGCGTTTCAGCCACTAGCCAAAGGCGGTACAAGCAGTTAGAAGTACATCATGGTCAAAAAAAAGAGCAGCAAATCATTGAACATGTGCGGCGCGTGTTGGCGGCGGACAAG
>JAYUCP010000280.1:0-4889 GCA_043740245.1 Acidobacteriota bacterium
CGCGCCTTGAATAGCGGCGTGGACGGAAGAGAGAAAGTGAGCAGGTATGTCGAGGAGAGACGATTTCCATTACCCGGTGCGCCGGGCGTTGGAAAAAGATGGCTGGACGATCACGCACGATCCGCTGGCGCTTTATCTCTGTAACATCCGGTTGAAAGCCGATGTCGGGGCAGTGCGCTATTTGGCGGCACGGCGCACGGACAGAGAAATCGCCGTCGAGATCAAAGATTTCAGCGGCGATTCGTTGACGAATGAATTGCAAAAGATGATGGGCCAGATGCTGCTCTATCAATGGGCGCTCGATGAAGCAAACCCCGAACGCAAGCTCTTTTTGGCCATCAGCGCCGCAGTGTATGATGACCACATTCGCGATCAGGCATCCTTGTTCAGCGTGATCATCGAGCGTCTCAACATCAGCCTGCTCGTGGTAGACGAGCAGCAGGAGGTGATTTTGCAATGGATCAACAATTGAATTACACGGGCATCCTCACGCAAATCATGCGCGCCGAAGAACAATTCCAACCGCTCAACGGCCCGGCGATTGTCTCGGTGTGTGACGCGCAAACCGGCCAGTTTTTGCTGGTTGCCGTCGGCTGGCAAAAGCAGCGGCATATTGACAGCATTCTGTTCCACGCACGCTTGCTCGATGGCTTGGTCGTCATCGAAACAGATAATACGGAAGAAGGACTGAAAGACAGCTTGATCGAGGCGGGCATCGCGGCAGAGCACCTGCTGCAGGGCAGTGATTACCAACGGCCCGCACTCGCCCGTGCCGCCGTTTGAACCTACTAAGCAGGTGGGCATAAGTTTTGAGGGATAAAGAACTCCGGCAGCCAGCGACTGGCAGCTTTGCCGCAATTCATAATCCCGGAAAACTTATGCCGAGGTGCTTATGCGCTTACCAAACAAAGTCGCTCTCATCACCGGCGCCAGCAGCGGCATTGGCCGCGCGACGGCGCTGCTCTTTGCCCGCGAAGGCGCAGCCGTCGTCTGCGTTGACGTCAACGATCAAGCAGGCGCGGAAACCGTCAAGCTGGTGCAAGCCGCGCGCGGCAATGCGGCCTACATCCGGGCCGACGTGTCCAACGCGGCGGACTGCGCGGCGATGATCGAATTCGCCGAAAGCGAATTCGGCCAACTCAACATCCTGTTCAACAACGCGGGCATCATGCATCACAGCGACGACAACGCCGTCACCACCGCTGAATCCATCTGGGATTTGACCATGAACATCAATGCGAAGGGCGTCTTTCTGGGCTGCAAATACGGCATCCCGGCACTGCGCCGCGCGGGCGGCGGTTCGATCATCAACACCGCTTCGTTCGTAGCCGTGTTGGGCGCGGCCACGCCGCAGGTCGCTTATACCGCCAGCAAAGGCGCGGTGCTCGCGCTGACGCGCGAACTGGCCGTCATTCACGCGCGCGAGAACATCCGCGTCAACGCGCTCTGCCCCGGCCCGCTGCGCACCGAATTGCTGATGAGCTATTTGAATACGGACGAGAAGAAACAGCGGCGGCTGGTGCACATTCCGATGGGGCGCTTTGGCGAAGCGAAAGAGATCGCCTATGCCGCGCTCTATCTGGCGTCGGATGAATCGTCGTATGTCACGGGCACTGACTTTTTGGTGGATGGCGGCATCACGGCGGCGTATGTCACGCCGGAGTAATTGCAATGACGGCCAATCGTATCCAACAAACATTTAGTCCGATTGACGGCACGCTTTACGTCGAACGCCCGCTGGCTTCACACGCGGAAATTGACGCCGCGTTGGCACGCGCCGTCACCGCGCAATCCGCTTGGAAAAGCGTCCCCATCGCCGAACGCGCCGCCATCTGCCGCCGCCTGGCCGCCTGGTGCGTCGAACACGCCGATGTGCTCGGCGAAGAACTCACACGCCAAATCGGCAGGCCCATCGCTTATTCACCGTTTGAACTGCGGCGCGGATTCAACGAACGCATTCAATATCTATGCGACATCGCCGAACGCGAACTCGCCGACATCACCCTCGAACCCAAAGAGAATTTCCAACGCTTCATCCGCCGCGCGCCGCTGGGCACGGTGCTGGTGCTCGCGCCGTGGAATTATCCCTGGCTCGCGTCGGTCAACGCCGTCGTCCCGGCCATCCTCGCGGGCAACAGCGTCGTGCTCAAAATCGCGCCGCAAACGCCGCTCGTGGCTGAACGCTACGCCGAAGCCTTCGCCGCCGCAGGCTTGCCCGACGGCGTCTTTCAATACCTGCACATTGATCACGACCAGGTCGCCGCCGTCATCGCCGACCCGCGCATCAATTTCGTAGCCTTCACCGGTTCGGTCGCGGGCGGCCACGCCGTGCAACGCGCGGCCAGTGCGCGCTTCATCGCCACGGGCCTGGAACTCGGCGGCAAAGACCCGGCGTATGTGCGCGCTGATGCGCAACTGGACGCGACGATTGAAAACCTGGTTGATGGTGCGATGTTCAATTCAGGCCAGTCCTGCTGCGCCGTCGAACGCATCTACGTGCAGCAGGAAGTTTATGAACAGTTCGTCGCGGGCTTTGTCGAATTGACGCGGGCATACAAGCTCGGCAACCCGCTCAATCCCGCCACGACGCTGGGGCCGCTGGTGCACACCGCAGCCGCTGACAAAGCGCGCGCGCACATCGCCGATGCCGTGCAAAAAGGCGCACGGGCCTTGATTGACGAAAGCCACTTCCCTGCCAGTCAACCCGGCACGCCGTATCTGGCCCCGCAGGTTTTGGTCAACGTAGATCACACGATGTTGGTGATGACCGAAGAGACCTTCGCGCCAGTTGTGGGCATCATGCCGGTGTGTGCTGACGACGAAGCGATCCGGCTGATGAATGACAGCCGCTACGGCCTGACGGCTTCGATCTGGACGGCGGATGTCGAAGCCGCATTGCGCATTGGCGATCAAATCGAAACGGGGACTTGGTACATGAACCGCTGCGATTACCTGGACCCGGCGCTGGCGTGGACGGGCGTCAAAGATTCGGGGCGCGGTTGCACGCTCTCGCGGCTGGGCTTCGAAGCGTTCACGCGGCCCAAGTCATTCCATCTGCGATTGAGTTTGTAAAAGTCCAAAAAAGTTCTGCCGCGGATCAACGCAGAGAAACGCTGATCTGCGTCTCTCTGCGTTGATCTGCGGCAAAGCGCTTCCGAGAAGTTTCAAGATGAACATCGGCTTGCTCCAATGCGATCATGTCGCCGAGCGCTTCCAACACAGCGCGGGCGATTATCCGGCAATGTGCGGCGCGCTCTTCCAACGCCACGCGCCGCAAATCACGCTGACGCCGTTTGCCGTTTGTGATAACGAATGGCCAAGCACGTTGGATGAATGCGATGCTTACATCACCAACGGCTCGCGCTTTTCGGTCTACGACGACGTGCCGTGGATTCACCGGCTGAAAGAGTTTGTGCGCCAATTGCACGACGCGGGCAAGCCGTATGTCGGCATCTGCTTCGGCCACCAGATGCTGGCCGAGGCGCTCGGTGGCAGTGTAGCCAAAGCCCCGGCGGGCTGGGGCGTGGGCGTACACGCGATGGAAGTCACGCAAATGGAAGCGTGGATGCAGCCGCCGCAACGCCAGTGCCATTTGCAGTACATGCATCAAGACCAAGTGTTGCAACTGCCCGCCCACGCCGTCGTGCTCGGCAGCAGCGCGCATTGCTCCGTCGCAATGTTTCGCGTAGGCCAGCACATGCTCGGCATTCAGGCGCATCCCGAATTCACGGCGGATTACAGCCGCGCCCTCTTGCATGACCGCCGCGCGCGCATCGGCGACGAACGCACGCAACAGGCGCTGGACAGCCTGAGCCGGCCGGCCGATGAAGCCGTCGTTGTGCAATGGATCGCAGCGTTTTTGCACACCCTGGGAGCGCAGGTTCCGCGACCTGCTGAATGAAGGAGCGGCGGACTTTCAATACGCTGGGGTAGAATGTTTGTCCTAAGGTTGTTTCAGTCGTTTCAATCAGGGAGGTAAACAATGGCAACTGTGACAGCAAAACTTGCCGGCGACGAAATCGCGCGGCGTGGCGAAGAGCTTTATTACCGTGACATCCTGCCGCAAATTGCCGCCGGTAACGAAGGCCGTGTCGTGGCGATTGATGTACATACCGGCGCATTCGAAATGGCCGATGACGTAAAAACCAGCACCGGGCGCTTGCGCGAACGTGTGCCGGCGGCTGAAATCTTTTTGATGCGGGTCGGCTATCCAACCTTTAGCCGCATGCGTCCGCTGGGAAAACACGCATGATTACCGGCCAGATCAATGCCAATTTGGAAGCAGTGATCCCTTTGGTGGTGCAGGGGCAGGGCGAAGCCGTGCTTGCATTGGATGTCGTGCTTGCATTGGATGTCGTGATTGATACTGGTTACTCGGATTTTCTCACCTTGCCTGCCGGGACCATTGCCACACTTGGGTTGGAGCAGGCGGCGACGGGCGTCTTGACGCTGGCGGACGGCAGTAAGGTTGTTTCCGCGATTTATCTGGCGACGGTGCGCTGGGACGGATTGCCGCGCCACGACATCACGGTTGATGCGCTTGAAACAGCCCCGTTGATCGGCGTGTCTTTGCTGGCAGGCTACGAACTGAAGGCCTGCTTTGTCGCTGGCGCGCCGGTTACTTTGACGGCTTGTGAGTTGAATCCATGAACGTTTGCTGCTTCAACACATTGGCGCTGACGGCAACGGGCCGCAAGGAGCGCATTGCCCGACCGTGCCGAGATACAGCGTAAAGCACTCCCAACGATATGGCAGACCAATTCAATTACGACGTATTCCTGAGCCACAGTGCAAAAGACAAAGACATCGTGCGCGCCGTCGCCGAGCGGTTGCGGGCGGACGGGCTGCGCGTGTGGTTCGACAGTTGGGTCTTGAAGCCCGGCGACAGC
>JAYUCP010000281.1:0-4888 GCA_043740245.1 Acidobacteriota bacterium
TGGAACGCGAATCCATCGTCTGGTTCGAGCAAAGCCCGGCGTTTGAAATTGTGGATGCGAACGCGGCGAAAGCCATTGCGAAGTATCCCGACACAGGCCCGCCATTGTTGAGCGGCTGGATTTTGGGCGACCAGCGGTTGCGCGGCAAAGCGGCGTTAGTCGTGGTAAAGCTGGGGCAGGGGCGCGTGATTCTCTTTGGCTTCCGTCCGCAATATCGCGGGCAAAGTTTGGCGACCTTGCCTTTGTTGTTGAATGCGATTTTGACGAGCAAACGCGAACAGTGAAAGCCGCAAAGCGCCGGATAATTCGCTTGACCGGCATTGACCGCCGACTATAATCGCCGCGCTGTTCTACCCGACTCCCAATTCTTCGGCAGGTTTTCAGGCGCGATCCTGCCCAGCTCAGAAAAGGAAATAGTAACGTTATGCCGTCCCCTCTTCGCATTGGCCTCATGGCCGAAGCGCGCTACATGGCCCAGAGCCAGCCTACCGGATTGCAAGATGTACTCGCCGCGCGCGGCCACCACATCACCTTAATTGATCCGCAACAAAGTTATTACTTGCTGGGCGACCAGGCCTGGCTCGACGGCCTGGATTTGATCGTCGGGCGCGGGCGCAGTTGGGCGCTGCTCTGCCTGCTCGGTTGGGCCGAAGAGCGCGGCGTGCCGACGATCAATACGCGCGCCTCGATTGCCGCCGTGCATAACAAGGCGCAGATGTCGGTGTCATTTGCCAACGCCGGCATTCCCGTCCCGCAAACTTACTTTGGCAGCGTGGCGCAACTGGCCGCGCACATTCCCGCCAGCGATTATCCGATCATTCTGAAACCGATCTTCGGCGACAACTCGCGCGGCTTGCTGGTCGTGCATTCATCTGAAGAGATGGCTGCGACCGCTTGGGACGAACCGGTCGCGCTAGCGCAACGCTATTTCAAGACGGATGGTTACGATTTGAAACTTTACGGCGCGGGCGAGCAGGTGTGGGCCGTGCGTAAGGAATCGCCTTTCAATGCGCGTATCGAAGGCGAACCGTCGCGCGCGGGCTTGGTCGAGATCACGCCGGCGTTGGAAGATTTGGGAAGGCGTTGCGGCAAGCTCTTCGGCTTGGATTTGTTCGGCGTGGACACGATCATCACGGACGAGGGGCCGCTGGTGATCGAGATCAACGATTATCCGAATTACACAGGCGTGCCGAATGGGAGCGAGTTGCTGGCGGATTTTGTGGAGTCGCGCGCCCAAGCGGCTTGAGGAGGTAGCTTGATGAAGAATGAATACACTGCCATCGTGCAACAAGACGGTGATTGGTGGATCGGCTGGATTGCCGAAGTCCCCGGCGTCAATTGCCAGGAAGCCACCCGCGAAGAATTGTTGGAAACACTCAAAGTTACCTTGCAGGAAGCCTTGGAATTTAATCGGCAAGAAGCGTTGCTAGCCGCTGGCGCTGGTTTTCAGCAAGAGATGCTGGCGGTATGAAACGGCGGGCCTTGCTGCGCCATCTGCGAGACCACGGCTGTGAGTTGCTCCGCGAGGGCGCACGCCATTCCTGGTGGCAGAATCCGGCACTCAAGCGCCGTACCGCTGTGCCGCGCCATACGGAAATCAAGGATGTGCTGGCGCAGAGTATTTGCAAAGACCTGGGCATCCCGCCGCTGAAGCAGGCTGGTAGCGGCCATTAGTAGCAAGATGAACTTAAACCAAGTCACCGTGCCATCGTTGAATGTCGCCGCCGCGATCCAGTTTTACCGCAAGCTCGGTTTGCGTCAGATCGTCGAAGACCTGCCCAAATATGCGCGGTTTGAATGCCCGGAAGGCGGCGCGACCTTCTCGATTCATCTGGCGGACAGCGCGCCGCAACCGCCCGGCGTGGTTGTTTATTTCGAGTGCGCCGATCTGGATGCGCGGGTGGCGGCGTTGAAAGCACAGGGCATTGAGGTTGAAAGCGAGCCAACCGATCAACCCTGGCTCTGGCGCGAATGTTATTTGCGCGATCCCGACGGCAATCGGATTTGCCTGTATTTCGCTGGCGAAAACCGTTTGAATCCGCCCTGGCGAATCAACTGAACTTATGAAAATTGGCGTTATCTCAACTCAAGAAAAAGTGGGCCGCAGCGGTTCCGTGATGCAACAGGCGGCGGAATTGCTGAGCGCGCGCGGCCACGTCGTCGAGATGATTTATCCCGACGTGCAATGCAATGACGTCGCCGCCATCCAAAACACGCACGACCTTTACCTGCTCAAGGCGGGCACCGAGACGGCGCTGGCCTACGCGGGTTTGCTGCACGGGCTGGGCGCGCGCATCTTGAATCCGTACCCGACAGTCGTGTTGATGAAGGACAAGATTCTGTCTACGCAGGTGCTCGAGCGTGCGGGCGTGCCCTTGCCCGCAACGTTTTTTGCGGGCAAGGCCGAACAGTTGGCGGGCTTGCTCACCTGTGGGCCGCTGGTCGTCAAACCGTTCTGGGGCGCGTCGCAAGGGCGCGGCGTGCAGATGGTGTATAGCGTGGACGAACTGACAAATGTCACGTCGGATGATCTGTTCTTTGCGCAGCGGCTGCATAAGCCGGACGGGCGCGATTACAAGCTGTACGTGATCGGCGACAAAGTCTTCGGTGTGCGCCGCGTCTGGCCGCCCAAGACGCTGGAAGACAAACTGGGCGAGGCTTTTGAGGTGCCGGACGAGATGCGGCAGATTTGTCTGGCGTGCGGGCAGGCGTTCGGCATTGACCTGTTCGGCTTGGACATCATCACGTCGGATGGGAAGCCGTTCGTGGTGGACATCAATACGTTTCCGGGGTTTAAGGGTGTGCCGGGGGCGGCGGAGTTGCTCGCCGGTTACCTGCTTTCACTGCGGGATTGAAACGATGCGGTTCACGTACTCTTCCGCCGTGGACGCGGCCCAAATCAATTGCAGTTCGTAGACGGCTTGTTGGATCGAGTAACCCTGAGTGACGAGGATGAGGCCGGGGCTGGTTGCGTGAGCGATGAAGTTGGCGAAATGGTACGGCATCGTCGCGCGGTCATGCGAAACCAGAATGCGTCCCTCGCGCGCCGCAATCGCCAGCACCTGCTCATCTGACAGGCCTTCCAATCCGGCGGCGTGCGCGGTTTGAAAATCAATGGCCGGTTCCTGGCGTAACAGCGCGCGGATAATGATGCCGCTGAAATCGTAATCGCCTTGAAAGCGCACTTGCATGGCAGGCTCCGGTTGGCATCAGGCGGCTTGGGCCAGCGGCGATTGTTGATGGGCCGCGAGTTTCTGATAGAGCAGATAGTTCTTTTCACGCAATTGCTCGCGCAGCTTGTCATGGTTGGTTTCGTTCTGGCGCAGGTAAGCATCCACTAGCGCGCGGTTCGACAAATAAAAGGTGATGGCGCCATACACCTGTTCGAGCGAGAGCGAGTCGAAGTTTTGCGCGATGCTCTCCGGCGATTCGCCGTTGAGCCAGTTGATGACGACCGAATCGAGCGAGACGCGCGAACCGGCGACGCGGTAGGCAATGCGCGGCTGGCCGTTGAAATCGAAGTTGAGTTGCGTGACGTATTGGTTGCTTAATGCGAGTGCGGTTGACATAGCGGGCGCATTCTACTGCGCTGCCGCCAAGGTGCCAATGGTGTTTTGTTGAAGGTCTTTTTATGCCGCGTAAGCCAGCGCCACAATCCGAACCGCAATTGCCCGTTCCGTTGGCAATGATCGAGCGGAAGATTTATCTGCTCCGTGGACAGAAGGTCATGCTCGACAGCGACCTAGCAGAGCTTTACGGTGTCGAGACAAAAGCTCTGAACCGCGCGGTGAAAAGGAATGGCACGAGGTTTCCGGCGGACTTCATGTTCCAACTGACTGCTGCCGAGGCGGAAAGTTTGAGGTGCCAATTTGGCACCTCAAACGATAGCCGCGGTGGCCGCCGCTATCTGCCTTACGTTTTCACCGAGCAAGGCGTGGCGATGCTCTCCAGCGTGCTCAACAGCGAGCGCGCGATTCAGGTCAACATCGCGATCATGCGCGCCTTTGTGAAGCTGCGCGAATTGCTGGCGACCAATCAGGAGTTGGCGGAGAAGTTGGCGGTCTTGGAACAACGTTATGACGCGCAACTCCAACTCGTGTTTCAGGCGCTCAATCTGCTGATGTCGCCCGCGCCGGAGACGCCGCCCGTGAACCGCCGCATCGGTTTTCGCGCGGACAAGGAAAGCACGAAAAACAAATCATCCAATCGAAAGAGGTAATCGAACAATGAAACTCCACTTTATGATCGTCCGCCGCGTCCCGCCCGTCCCCTCGCCCGTGTTGGTCGAGCTGTACGAGATTTTGCGCGGGCGCGGCTACACCATCACCGAAGACATCGCGGAAGAGATTCTGCAACGGCCTGACACGCTCAAGCCGGAGGCGGATATTTACTTGCTGAAATCGCATACGGAACTGTCGCTGGCCTTGGCGGGCATCTTGCACGTGCAGGGCGCGAATATCTTGAATCCGTATCAATCCTGCTCGCTGATTCAGAGTAAGATCATTACGTCGCGGTTGTTGCTGGAAGGCGGCGTGCCCGCGCCGAAATCGTGGACGACGGGCGATTTGAGCTTGGCCAAAGAATTGGTCAGCCAGCATCCGCTCATCATCAAGCCGCACATGGGCCATCGCGGCGCGGGCGTCAGTCTGTGCAAGACGCCTGAAGACATTGACAAGCTGCCCGCGCCCGTCACGCCGATGATTATCCAAGAGGCGATTCCGGGCCACGGCGAGGATTTAAAAATCTACGTCGCGGGCGAAGAGGTGCACGGCGTGCAGAAGCCGTTCTCGGAAACCAGCTTCTCGGTGCCGGGCCGTCCGGTGCCGATCAGCGATGAGGTGCGCGAGATTTCGTTGCGAGTCGGCAAGGTGTGCGGGCTGGGGCTATA
>JAYUCP010000282.1:0-1977 GCA_043740245.1 Acidobacteriota bacterium
TCGCAAAGATCGGCTTTGCTGAGCAGCACGACGGGCTTGACGCCGCTGTTGACCGCGACGGTCAGGTAACGTTCCATGCGGCGCGGATTGAAATCCTGATTGAGCGATGTCACGAGCAGGATCGTGTCAATGTTCGCGCCGACGACTTGCTCTTCGGTTTTGGCGCCCGCGGTCTTGCGGGTGAATTTGCTGCGGCGCGGCAAGATGGCGTGGATGCGCGCGTAGGGCTGATCGGGCCGTTTTTTCAACGCGACCCAATCGCCGACGGCGGGCATGTCCGCGCGGCTCTGCGCCTCGTGCCGCAACTTGCCGGTCGTCTCGGCCAGGATTTCGCCTTCATTGGTGAAGACGCGATAGAACTGGTTGTATTCCAAAACCACGCGCCCGGGGTAGCAACCCTCTTCGGCATATGGTTGAAAGTGGGCGGCGAATGCTGCGTTCCAGCCGTAGCTGGTCAAATTCTCGAAACTCATTGCTGGTTGTCTCCTAAAGATCGTTTGGTTGCTAGGTGGATTGCTTGCGTGGCTGATGGCAGGGTGAGTTGTGAGGGGCGCGCAGACACACCAGCTACGTCACACGAAAGGCAAACATAGCTGGGCGTGCGCGACAACAGACAACTCACTCTTTAGGAAACAGTCATAGGCGTTTTGTGAACTACTCGAATTGATGCCGCATTGTACGCAGCCCCGCGCGCCTTTTTCAAATCAGCCGAGTTGCGGTAGAAGAGGTACGGCAAACTGTTAGTTTGCCGCAGGCTCGGCAAGCAGAGCGATTCTTTTCTTTCAAGTATTCGACAATTCAGTCCACGGCAAACTAACAGTTTGCCGTACAGTTTTTGTGGAGGCATTCGTGGATTTCACCAACCAAGTCGTGCTCATCACCGGCGCAGCCCAAGGCATCGGCGGCGCTACGGCCAAACTGTTTGCGCAACACGGCGCGCAAGTCGCCATTCATTACTGCAACAATCAAGCGGCTGCACAAGTGACAATGGCTGCGTTGCCCAATGGCCCGCACGCGCTCTTTCAAGACGACCTGACCAATCCCGCTGCCACCAAGGCGTTGGTACAAGCCGTCGTCGAACGTTTCGGCAAACTGGATGTGCTGGTCAATAACGCGGCGATTTATGCCGACCATCCACTGGCGGGCGTGAATTTCGAGCAATGGCAACAGGCCTGGGCGGCGATCATCCAGACCAATCTGATCGCGGCGGCGAATATGTGTTATTGGGCGGGCCGCCAGATGATCGAACAGGGCGGCGGCAAAATCGTCAACATCTCTTCGCGCGGGGCGTTTCGCGGCGAACCGACTGCGCCCGCTTACGGCGCGAGCAAGGCCGCGTTGAATGCGATGAGCCAATCGCTGGCCCAAGCGCTCGCGCCGCACAATGTGTTCGTTTATGTGGTCGCGCCGGGCTTTGTGGATACGGAGCGCGTCGCCTGGAAAGTGCATGGCGAAACCGGTGATGCCATTCGTCAGCAAAGCCCGCTGAATCGTGTCGCGCATCCCGATGAAGTCGCGCGCACGGTGTTGTTTTTGGCTTCGGCGGGGACTGATTTTTTGACGGGCGGGATTGTGGATGTGAATGGTGCGTCGTACCTGCGGTCATAAAACGGCCGAGTACGGTAATGGTCTTTGAAAAATAAGATTGACAAGCAAGTTGAAGAAACCACTGGGGCCACGGGGGACACTGGGAAAATCCATAACTCGCTGGTTGGCCCAGTGTTCCCCGTGCTCCCCGTAGTTCGACCTGTTTGTTAAATCAATTTTTCAAAGACCATCACCGCACCCAGCCTTGCCAGCTTACTGACGCGCCGCAATCGGCCCATCACCGGCATGTCCTTGCGCCTGCGCGATGACGCTGCCGTCCAGGCTACAGAGTACGTACCAGGTCTGCGCGCTGGCGCGCCAGACGGCGACATCCGCTTTGCCGTCGCCGTCGTAATCGCCCGGCACGGCTTGATCGTAGTACGGCGCATA
>JAYUCP010000283.1:0-11905 GCA_043740245.1 Acidobacteriota bacterium
TTCGATGGCGTATTCCTCGATGGCCTTCATGAATTCGGCGGGGTTCTTTTTGTCAATCGTTTGCTCTTTGGCCTCGATCATCCCGGACGTGCGATAGACCGCCGATTCGCCCGCGTAGAGCTTGGCCGCCATCTCGGCCAGCTTGTATTTGATCGCGCCGAAGCTGGCGATGGCGCGCCCGAATTGATGCCGTTCGGCGGCGTATTTCGCCGACTGGCCCAGCACACGCTTGCCGCCGCCAATCGCGCCCGCGCCCATCTTGATGCGGCCAAAGTTGAGCACGTTGAAGGCGATCAGGTGGCCCTTGCCGATTTCGCCCAGCAAGCGGTCTTTCGGGATTTTGGCATCCTGCATCAGGATCGGTGTGGTCGAAGAGCCGCGCTGACCTAGCTTGTGCTCTTCGTTACCGTGGCTGACGCCGGGGTCGTTACGTTCCAGAATAAAGCCGGTGAATTTCTCGCCGTCCACTTTGGCGAAGACGGTCAGCACGTCGGCGAAACCGCCGTTGGTGATCCACATCTTCTCACCGTTCAAAATCCAATGCTGGCCGTCCGCGCTCAGCCGCGCGGTGGATTTCGCGCCCAGCGCGTCCGAACCCGAACCCGATTCGCTCAGGCAATAGGCGCCGACCCATTCGCCGCTGCCGATCTTGGGCAGGTACTTGGTTTTCTGTTCATGCGTGCCGAACAAAACGATGGGCAACAGCCCGATGCTGCTGGTCGCGCCGAAGCCGGTCGAGAACGAGGCCTGGCCGGACATAAACTCAGCGATCAGCATGTTCGAGACGTGATCCAGTTCCAGTCCGCCGTATTCTTCGGGAATGTGGGCGTTGATGAGACCGAGATCGGCGGCCTGTTTGATCAGGCTGCGCTGAATCTCGTAATCCTTGCTTTCGATCAGGTCGTGTTGCGGGATGACTTCTTTGTCAAAGAATTCCTGCGTCGTCTGCCCGATCATCCGCTGTTCATCGGTGAAATCTTCGGGCGAATACACCGTGCTGGGCTGGGTCTCTTGCAAGAGGAACCCGCCGCCTTTGATGATTTCTTTTTCCATTGCTGCTGCTGCCATGATGTTTGTCCTCTATTTCGTTTGGGTTTCGTTTGAATGATGAAGTTTTAGTGCGCTTTCGCTTTGGTACTTTTCTTTTTCGGCGCGTGACGGCGCAGCCACGCGGTCAGGTCGCTGCGCGTTTTGAAATTGAGCAAGTCGCCGCTCAGTTGTTGCAACTCTGCGAATTCCAACTTGCGAATGCGAGCTTCGGCAGATTCGCTGACCCTGCCCAGCTTTCGTTTCAATTGATTTAACGTAAACATCGCGCCGGTTTCCTCGCGCACCATTTCTAGTTTTGCAGGAAAGAGTTCGATCCAAATGGAATCCATATACTTGCCTCCTATTTGACTTTCGCCGAGAGCGGCGAGCAATTCTTTTTCCGTCAGACGGCCGGTTTCGTGAACATAGCGCACCATCGAAGTCAGTAATTCCGCTGTTCTCTTTGGCAGCACTTGTTCAACCACCGTATCTAAAATCTGCGGCAACTGGGGTTCTAAATCATCCATAAAAATATGCTTCATTAACTGCAAAATGGCGGACACGCCAGCGCCGTCTAACAATTCGCTGTCTTTGAATTTCGACAGGTCGCACAGGTAATACTTAAAGTCGAGCGCGTATTGCCGCAACGCTTCAGGCAGAGATTCCAGCTCAAGCAACGCGCTGAAATGCTCATCCACCTTCCACGGTTTAGCGCCGTGATAAATCACTACGGGAAGAATCAGCGGCAGCCGCTTCAATCCGCGTTCGTGCCTGGCCTGCCACGCTGGAGTCATAGAACGCAACAACTGCAACGCGACCCATTCGTCAGGTTTGCTTTTGTGTTCGAGCAGCAAGCAGACAAACGCCGAACCGCCGCCGACCAGCCCGACTTCAAACAACAGATCGGAAAAATGCGCGCGCAATTTCGGATCAACGAAACTGTCTTTTTCTAACCGCAACCGCGACAAGTCGAGCGCCGCCGAGACCTCGGGCGGCAAGTACCAGCGCATGAATTCCGCCGCCAGATCGAGATGCGCGAAGCTCTGCTTGAAAAACTTGTCGTGCGGATTGAAGTATTTCGTTTTCATCTTACAGCGCCGTCAGCGTTGCAGATTTTCAAAGATGCCCGCTGCGCCCATGCCGCCACCAACACACATCGTGACCATGCCGTAACGCGCCCCGCGCCGTTTCATCTCGTAAAGCAGCGTCGCGGTCAGCTTCGCGCCCGTGCAACCCAGCGGATGGCCCAGCGCCAGCGCGCCGCCGTTGACATTGGTGCGTTCCAGGTCTAGGCCGAGCACTTTCATCACCGCCAGCGCCTGCGCGGCAAAGGCTTCGTTCAATTCGATCAGGTCAATGTCGGCCAGCGTCAGCCCGGCGATCTTCAACGCCTTCGGAATCGCCACGACCGGGCCGATGCCCATCTCTTCGGGCGCGACGCCGCCGGTGGCAAAAGCGACGAAACGTGCCATCGGTTGCAATCCGAGCGCGTCCGCTCTTTCGCGTGACATCACCAACGCCGCCGCCGCGCCGTCCGACATCTGCGACGAAGTGCCCGCCGTCACCGAACCTTTGGCGTGAAAGGCCGGCCGCAGTTTCGCCAGCCCTTCCATTGACGTGTCGCGCCGCACGCCTTCATCCACTTCAAACACGAGTTCACGTTCACGAATGCGCCCGCGCCCTTTGGCATCGGTTTCGAGTTCGCGCGTGCGGACGGTGAAGGGCACGACTTCGTCTTTGAACTTGCCGCCGTCAATCGCCGCCGCCGCCAGTTGGTGCGAACGCACGGCGAATTCGTCTTGCTGTTCGCGCGTGATCTCGTATTTGCGCGCCAGGTTTTCCGCCGTCAGCCCCATGTTCAAATAGGTGTCGGGGTACGCATCCACCAGCGTCGGATTGGGCGACAGATTGTGCCCGCCCATCGGCAACAGCGACATGGATTCCGCGCCCGCGCCGATGGCTACGTCGGCAAAGCCGCACATAATGTGTTCGGCGGCCTGCGCGATGGCTTGCAGGCCCGACGAGCAGAAGCGGTTGATCGTGACCGCCGAGGCCGTATTCGGAATCCCGGCCAGCAGGGCCGCCTGCCGCGCCATGTTCATGCCCTGTTGCGCTTCAGGCGTAGCGCAGCCGATGACGACGTCTTCGATCTCCGCCGGATTGACTTCGGGGTGGCGCGCCAGCAAGTCTTTGATGACGGCGGCGGCCAGATCATCCGGGCGTTGGTCTTTCAAAATGCCACGTGGCGCTTTGCCGATGGCGGTGCGCAGGGCGTTGACGATGACTGCTTCACGCATGGGTGTTTCTCCTCAAATCAAAACGACAAAGCCTTCCTGGGCGAAGTGCTTGTCGTGCGTTAATGCTTCGGTGATGCCGCGTTCGCGCATCACGTTCATCGCAATGCAATCGGTCAGGCTGTAGCCTTTGTCGGGGCGCGCTTCGTAAAGCCGCAAGCCGGTTTGAAAGGCCGCCGCTGAATGCGCGACGACTTCAACTTCGGAGTTGGCGAGAATTTTTCTGACCAACTGGGCGCTCGCCTGACGCAAATGGGTCGTGTGTTCGCAGTAATAGTTGAGCACCTCAATCAACACTGTTTCGGTAGTCACGAGCTGAAAATCGCCCAGCGCCAACTCGGCGGCGAGCAAGGCCTCGTGCCATTGATCGCGCGGATTGAGACCGGCAACCCAATACAATGTGTCGGCAAAGACGGTTTTCATTTCCCCAGATTTCGATACAGGTAGCGATCAATATTGGAAGAAGCATCCGCCGGAACTTCGTCCCAAGCCTCTGGGGGCAAGTCGCGCGCGGCTTCTTCAAACATCGCGCGGAATTTGGAGGCCTTGGGTGGCGGAACGTCTTTGAGGCAGGCCTGCGCCATTTCCCAAAGGGATTGGCCGTTGGATTCAGTTTGTGTCAGTTCCTCAGCCAGCGCCAGCACCTGCTTTTGCTTGTCGAGCGAGAGCAAAGCGAGCTTTTCAATCACCGCTTGCTGAATGCTTTGCGTGCTAACGGCATCATTGGTCTGCATACAACCTCCTTGTGTTAATTCACCGCGCGAGGGCGGGCAGAATCACAGCAAGCAAAAATCCAAGCAGCGGCACCAACAAACTGAAGATCAACATCCAGATTGGTTCGCGCTTGAAGGAAAACTGATAGAGCCATTTTGGTAATTTCATTGCAACTTCCTCTCTCAATTCGTTTGCCGTGCCATCAGCCAGCGTTCCAACGAGCGTTGACTTTCTCCGCTGGGCCTCCCGGCCAACAACCCTTCAATCCCGATGTGTTCGTCGAGTTCGGGCCATTCAATCGCGTACCCCTCGCCCAACAATTGCCAGGCTTGCCGCTCTGCCGGCGAACCGTGCTGCAAACGCGGATACCACGCCAACGGCACCGCGAGCGTGCGCCCATCCGCCAACTCGACCGTCAGTCTTTCATTCGTGACCGTCACAGAAACTGCGGCGGGCATTGTTTCAAGCGCCAAAGTAGTCATGCCAAGCCTCCACTAAAGTCGGTTGATGTTCGTTCACGAGCCGCTCGATCTGTTTCAGTTCGTGCTCCGCGAAGCCGCGATTGTACGCAACCGCGACCGGTTCCAACCAGAACTTGGCGAGTTGTCGGTCGCGCTTCACGTGGATATGCACCGGGGCGCTTTGGTCGGAGCTAATACAGACGAAACTGTATGGCCCAACCCGCAACGCCGTCGGCATAGCTTAGTTCCTCAGCGGCTTGCCCGTCTTCAACATATGCGCCAACCGCTCCTGCGTCGCCTTCGTCCCGCACAGACTGACAAACGCCTCGCGCTCGATGTCGAGCAGGTATTGCTCGCTCACCTTCGTTGGCCGCGTCAGGTTGCCGCCTGACAGCACGTAAGCGATCTTCGTCCCGATCAGCGCGTCGTGGTCAGAAATGTAGCCGCCGCGTTTCATCATATGCATGCCCAGCTTGAATTTGGTCAACGCCGCTTCGCCTAAAACCAAAATGTCCTGGCGCGGTTGCGGCGGGCGGTAACCTTCGTGCGCCAGCGTCAACACGGTTTGTTTGGCCTCTTCGATGACGCGCGCGCGGTGCAGCACGATGCGATCTTTGTCGCGCAGGATGCCCCAACCGCGGGCTTCGGCGGCGCTGGTCGCCACCTTGCCCAGCGCGGTCAATTCAAAATTGCGCTTCAATAATTCGAAATGATCGGCGCCGGGATTGGCCGCCGCCGCGTCCGCCGCCCGCAAGGTCATCTCTTTGGTACCGCCGCCGCCGGGCAACAGACCAACGCCGACTTCGACGAGGCCGATGTAGGTTTCGGCGTTCGCCACCGCGCGCGTCGAATGCATGGTCAATTCGCAACCGCCGCCCAGCGTCAGGCCGTGCGGCGCGACGACGACGGGGATGGGCGCGTAACGCAGGCTCACGACCGTGTTCTGGAACTGGCGCACGGCCATTGCCAGTTCGTCCCAATCGCCTTCCTGCGCGCCCAACAGGATCATCATGATGTTCGCGCCCGCCGAAAAATTCTCGCCTTGATTACCGATGACTAGGCCCGCGAAATTCTGCGCGGCCTCTTTGATCCCAGCCTGAATCATACCCAGTTGATCGCCGCCCAGCGCGTTCATCTTCGCGTGGAATTCGACGCAGAGCACACCATCGCCCAGATCAACCAGACTCGCGCCGGAGTTTTTCTTGACGACTTTGCTTTGGTCTTTGAGCGACTTGAGAATCGTGATGCCGGCGGGCGTGGGCACGGGCTTGTACGCGGTGCTGGTGAAATCGAAGTACTGCCGCACGCCGTTTTCGCTCTTGTAGAAACTGGTCGCGCCGCTCGCCAGCATCGCCTCAATGTTCGCGGGTACCGCGCGGCCTTCGGCTTTCAACCGCTCAACAGACTTAACCAAGCCGATGGCGTCCCACTTTTCAAACACGCCCAACTCGTGCGCGAAGCCCCATTTCAGCGCGTTGTCCGCCTCGACGATGTTGTCGACGATTTCGGGGATGCGGTTGGCGGCATAGAGCGCCGTTTCGGACATCGTGCGCCAGAGGAATTCGCCCGCCTTGTCTTTGGCGTAAACCAGCGCGGGCAGCCGCTCTTCCAGCTTCTCGATTTGTTTGACGGCGTCGAGCGCGGCGAACTTGGCCTTCTGCTGCGGGCGGTATTCAAACGTCGCCGTGTCGAGCGTCAGGATGTCGGCGCCGACCTTTTTATAAAAGCCGCCTTTGGTTTTGTCGCCCAGAATTTTGCGCGCGACCATTTGCTCCATAAATTCGGGCACCTTGAACGATTCGCGCTTTTCGTCATTGGGCAACGCGGCATAAAGGCTCTTCGCCACGTTGTAAGCCGTGTCCAAGCCAACCACATCTAGCGTGCGAAACGACGCGCTCTTCGCATGGCCGATGACCGTGCCGGTCAGCGCGTCCACTTCTTCAAAGCTCAGCCCCAATTCCTGCATTACGCCGAAAGCATTCAGCATCGAGAAATTGCCGATGCGATTGGCGACGAAGCCGGGCGTGTCTTTGGCCCAGACGATGCCTTTGCCCAGCGCGCGGTCGCAGAAATCGGCAATGAAGGCGGCCACCGCCGCATCGGTGTCGGGCTGCGTGATGATTTCGAGCAGGTGCAGATAGCGCGGCGGATTGAAGAAATGCGTGCCCAGAAAGTTTTTGCGGAAGCTGGCCGAACGCCCTTCAGCCAAGCTCGCGAGCGGGATGCCGGAGGTGTTCGACGTAATGATCGCGGCTGGGTTCAGGTGCGCTTCGATGCGTTCATACAACGAACGTTTGATGTCCAGCTTTTCGACGATGGCTTCGATAATCCAATCGCAGTCTTTCAATTTGGGCAGGTCGTCTTCAAAGTTGCCAACGGTGATGAGGCTGGCGTTGTCGGCGACGAAGAACGCGGCGGGTTTCGCTTTGAGCGCGCCGTCGTAACCGGCTTGCGCGAGGCGGTTGCGCACGGCGCGGCTTTCGAGCGTCAAGCCTTTGGCTGTTTCATCGGGCGTCAACGTTGACGGGGCAATGTCGAGCAGCAAACACGGCAGGCCTGCGTTGGCCAGGTGCGCGGCGATTTGCGCGCCCATCACGCCCGCGCCCAAGACGGCGGCTTTTCTGATCTGCATAATGAATTCTCTCCGCAATGAATGGTGGCGCAGCCTCGTTTAGGCCGCGCCGTTTTTGGTTTGATGTTGTGCGAGCCAGGTTGCCAACTCGTCAACCGATTTGAGGTCGAATAGCGCGTGGCTCAATTGAAATTGCCCAAGCGCATCGAGTTCATTCAGCGCCTTTTGAACGGCCTCAGAGAGTGAGCCGAAGCGATGGACTAGCATTTCCTTCAGCAATTCCAGCCTGCCGAGATTCAAGCCGCGTTGTTCGCCACGCAACTCACTTCGTTCCACTACGTCCAGATACGATGACGATTGAATCATGATTTCCTCCCTGAATAAGCTGCGTAGCAGCGTTTTGTCGAAGCGCAAGCCGCCCAGCATAAACGCGGCAGCGGCCAAATCCGCCCGCGTGTCCGGTTGCGCAATGTTTTGCACCCGTTCAGCCACTTCGCGCAAGAGCGTTTCGGGTTCCGGCGTGCGCGCCAGCACAGCCAGGGGCAGCAAGCCCTCTTCGGCCAGCAGCGGCGCGGGGTCTTCTTCCCAAATTTTGACGACGCGATAGCGGTGATAGGTGTCGCCGACGTGGAATTCGTCGGGAATCGGCGCGCTGGTTTCGGTCAGCACGATCACCACCTGGCGCACCGGCTTGCCTTCGCGGCGATAGGTGCGCACGAAGTAATCGAGCATCCGCAGTGGCAACGGCACGTCGCTCTTGGCCGGGTCGGTCTCGAATTCGACGTGCAGGATTTCTTCGTCCAGCGCGTATTGCGCCAGCCAATCGGCGCGAATCGGTTGCAACGACAATTCGGATTTGAGCAGGCGTATACGCCCGCCGACCGGGTGTCCGAGCAGCCACGACGCCAGCGCCGCGCCGTGGTGCTCGGTCAGATACTTCAGCAGGTTGTCGTATTCGGCAGCCATACGGGTTCAGTAATTCGTCAAAATCTTTTCCGCCGCAAAACCCAACGCCAACAACCGCTCCTGCGTCTGCGTCATCATCTCCGCCGAACCGCAGACCAGCGCCAGCGGCTGCCGCAATTCGGGAATCAGATGATCGAGCAGGCTTTGCACGTAGCCCGTGGGCCCGCTCCAATCGCTGTCGGGCTGGCTCAGCACCTGGCGCAACTCGACGCCGTGGGCGCGCCATTCGGTCGTCATCTCGTCTTCAAAACAAAAGTCGTCGGGCGTGCGTGCGCCGTACAGCACGATCAGTCGCCCGTAAGCGCCACGCGCGTTGAAGACGTGCCGCAGCGCCGAGCGCAAGGGCGCGAGGCCCGTGCCCATGCCGACAAACACCAGATCATGACCTTTGAATTGCTCGACCGCGAAGCCGTGTCCGGCGATCTCTTGCAGTTCAATCCGTGCTGTATCAGGCGCAGCAAACAGCGCGTCCGTGCCGTTGCCGCTGCGCTTGATCAGGAACTCGAACTCGTCCTCTTCCGGCGCGGAAGCAAAGGCGAAGTAGCCCGGCTTCAAACCGTTCACCGCCAGCACGGCGACTTGGCCAGCGGTGAAAGGCGGTTTGGCTGTGCCGTCCGGCAACATGAAAAAGCTGCGCAGGTGCGGCGCGTGTTCGACGACGCGCGTGATGCGCAGGTTGATTGGAACGTGCTCGCTCATTTCATCAGGTTTGCCCACGAAGCCACACAAAGAAGCACGAAGCTTGTTGCGGCGTTTCTTAGTGCCCCTTCGTGTGGCTTCGTGGGAGGTTCAAATGTGCGCGGCGTGTTGCGCTTCTTTCTCCACATAAAGCCGGTCAATCAGGTCTTCGTATTTTTCATTCACGACGCGCCGTTTCACTTTCAGCGTCGGCGTCAATTCGCCGCGCTCGACCGTCAACTCGTGCTCGAGCAGCGCGACGCCTTTCAGCTTTTCGTACTGCGCCAGATCGCCGGTGAACTTGGCGACCTGGCGTTCAAACAGATCAACGATCTGCGGATGCGTCAGCAATTCGCGCAGCTCAGCATACGCAATCTTCTTCAACTCAGCATAGCTTTTCAGCAAATCCATCTGCGGCACGATCAGCGCGGCAGGGAACTTGCGATCATCGCCGATGACGACGACCTGGTTGACGAAGCGGCTGCGTTTGAGCGCGTTCTCAATCGGTTGTGGCGCAATGTATTTGCCACCCGAAGTCTTCAGCAAATCCTTCTTGCGGTCGGTGATGTAAAGAAAGCCGTCCGCATCCAGGTGGCCGATGTCGCCGGTGTGCAGCCAGACGCGTCCTGCGCTGTCGGTCTTCAACGCCTCTTCGGTTTCGTCGGGGCGGTTGTAATAGCCGAGCATGATGTTTGGCCCGGCGGCCAGAATCTCGCCGTCTTCGGCGATGCGCACGGTGACGCCGGGGCGCGGGCGTCCGACCGAGCCGATGCGATTCTCGCGCGGGTTGTTGCAGGAGATGGTCGGCGAGCTTTCAGACAAACCGTAGCCCTGATAAATCGGCAGCCCCGCGCCCAAAAAAACATAGGCCAAATCATCGGCCAGTGCCGCGCCGCCTGACACCAGCACGCGCATACGTCCGCCCATGGCCGCGCGCCACTTCGACAGGATCAGTTTGTCGGCCAGCTTGTGTTTCCACGCGAGCAATGCGGGAATCGGCTTGTCGTCGCTCGCCAGCCGCGCCCATTGCCGCGCCACGTCGAATGACCATCCGGCCAGCGCGGCTTGCAAGCGTCCGCCTGCTTCGGCTTTCTCGACCGTCTTGGCGTACATCTTTTCAAACAGGCGCGGGACGCTGGTCATGAAATGCGGGCGCGCTTGCAGCAAATCGCGCGCGACCGTGTCAATGCTTTCGGCCAGGAAGGTTGTGACGCGCGCGTGCAGGTACAGATAGATCGTGCTGCGCTCGAAGATGTGCGAGAAGGGCAGGAAGCTGAGCGCGACTTCGTCTTCATTCAATTCAGCGTCGCGGTAATTCATCAGCACGCTCGCCAGCAGATTCGCGTGCGTGAGCATCACGCCTTTGGGTTCGCCGGTCGTGCCCGAAGTGTAAATCAGCGTCGCCAGCGTGTCGGCGGTAACGCTGTGGCTCAGGGTTTCGTAAAGCTCCGGCTCGGTGCTGGCGGCGGCGCGGCCCCAGTTCAAAAACTCTTCGAATTGCAGCACGCGGCCGCTGGCGTTGATCGGCTCGCAGGCGATGATGGCGCGAATGTTCGTCAGCACTTCGCGCACGCGGTCGTACTGGGCCTGGTTGGAGATGAAGAGCACTTCGACGCCCGCGTCTTGCAAGATGAATTGCACTTGCTTGGGCGCTTGCGTGGCGTAAATCGGCACATCCGCCGCGCCGCAATTGAGCACGCCCAGATCGGCGATGATCCATTCCGGGCTGTTCTCGGCGAGGATGGCTACGCGGTCACCGCCGCGCACGCCCAACGCATACAAGCCCATTGCGGCGGCGTGCACGCGCTCGGCCAGTTCGTGCGCGGAGAGCGACTGCCATTGGCCGCCTTTTTTGAAATTGAGCAAGCCGGGTTTGTCCGCCGCCGTGGCTTGGCGGAAGAGGTCGTTGAGTGTGGTGATTGTGGCTTGGGGTGACGCCATCTTGTGGTTGGCGTGTCAGTAGCCCGACCGTGAGGGAGGGCTGGCTTGCGGCGTGCCAGCCCTCCCTCACGGTCGGGCTACTGACACAACTGGCGGCGGCGCACTCACGCCGTTCAGCAAAATATCCAGCACCGGTTCGACCAGCGCGGTCAGCTTGTATTGGTTGTGACTCAGCACCCAATTCGTCGCCATTTCGTCGAGCGCGCCGAAAAGCACTTTGGTCACGACTTGCGGATTGAGCTGCGCGCGAAAGAGGCCGCGCCGCTGGCCGTCTTCGATGATCTCGCGGATGACTTTGAAATAGTCGGCCAGATAGGTTGTCGAGAATTGCTCCATGAATTTGGTGGACTGGCGCAACTCGACCTGAAAGACGACGGCCATGTCGCGCTCTTGTTCGAGCAAGCTCAGATGCAGATGGGCGAAGCGCCGCAACCGTTCGCGCGGGTCTAGCACCTCGGCCAATTCGGCGCGCGCGCGATTCAGGAACTCTTCCATCGTGGTGCTGAAGATCGAACTGAGCAGGTCGTCTTTGTTTTTGAAATACAGATAAACGGTGCCGTCGGCGACGCCCGCCGCGCGCGCTACGTCAGAGACCTTGGCGTTGAAATAGCCCGCTTGGGCGAAGACTTTGGCGGCGGCGCGCAAGATGGCGCGCGCTTTTTCGGCCCGGCCATTGCGCTCTTTGACTTCGGGTTCAGCCGGTTCTGCTTTGCGGCGGGCTTGTGTCATCAGCGTATTGAGCGAAGCTGCTTGAGCGTATTGCGCGAAGCTGCTTGGATTGGAAAGTGGAAACTGAATGAGCATTCATTCAGCGGCGCGCATCTTAAACGACGCCTCAACGTGCGCGCAAGATGCTGGCACGGGTCACGGCTTGGATAGTTAGTGCGAATTCAACGGCAAGCGGAAACCCCTGGAAAATAAAGGCAAAGCTTTCTTGCGTGACGAAAAACGTTCGTGCTATCGTGCGCCCCGTTGTATGCGCCTTTCCCCACACCCTGACGCTGCGACACATTTCAGCTAGCTAAAAACAGCGGGTGGCGAACAATCTGTTCAGCAGTTTTTGCGCGGAAAACGTTTGCCGGTCACGTCGCCTGCCAATGCGTTCCTCGGGCGGCCTCTTGATGGTTTAGTTTGCCTGAAATTTTACCTATTAGGACTTACGCAAAGTGTGGTGCGGGTTCTTTACCCATGTGCGCCAGGTTAAGGATAAGTCTTTTAGAATCAGTACGCAGGTCTTGTATGTCGTTGAT
>JAYUCP010000284.1:0-4879 GCA_043740245.1 Acidobacteriota bacterium
GCCCCGGTGGCGTTAGACGAAATCGAAGGCTGCAAAAGCGACCGGGGCAGACACACAGGTCTGCCCCTACGTGAAGCGGTTGCATCCATCTGCAACTCGCTATAACCACAATTGAAATTCGGCGTTTTGCTTTGCACCCCGGCGCGGCTACAATTGCGCGTCCCTACGGAGTGCTGTCCGATTGCCCTCTTGACCGGCGCGACCCCGGTTGGTTACAGGTTTCAGCATTGGAGACACGATGATTCTGCGACATATACGCCCATTGCCCACCTTGATAACCCTCGCCTGCCTGCTTGGGCTGGGCGTCACCCTGACGCTGGCCCAGGGAAATTCCGATCTCGACAACCTCAAACGCTCGACCTGGCGCATCACCAACGTGGCGCACATTGATCTGGCGGTCTCGCCCGCCAATGCCGTCGAACGCGCGCGCGTGTGGCAAATGACCGGCCCCTTCGGCGGCGATGTCAAAGCGTTGGTGATTGATCCGCGCAATGCCGACCGCGTGCTGATCGGGACGAATGACGGGCAGTTGTTCCGTTCGACCGATGGCGGCCAGATTTGGCGGCGCTTGCGGCCGGGCATCAAAGCGCCGGGCTTTGCGATCACCTTCATTCAGTTTGACCGGGCGCAGGCGGGCACGATCTTTGTCGGTCTCAAACAGGTCCAAGATGCCAAAGACGATGCGACGGGCGGCGGCCTGTATGTCACGGAGAACAACGGCGACAGTTGGCGCGAGCTTGCCGCACTGCGCAATCACTCGGTGCTGGGGCTGGCGCAAGCGGCCACAGACCCTGACGTGCTGGTGACGGTGGCGCGCGACGGCGTGTATCACAGCGCGGATCACGGCGCGACGTGGCGGCGCATCACGCCGGAAAACGACAAGGAGTTGACCGGCTTTCATTCCGCCGCGATTGATCCGCGCGACCCCAACACGATCTTTGCCGGCACCTGGCATTTGCCGTGGAAAACGACCGATGGCGGGCAGACGTGGAAGCTGACCGGGATGAAAGAGACCGGGATGATTGACGATTCCGACATCTTCTCGATCCGCATTGACGAAGCCAGCCCTGACGCGATGTGGATGTCGGCGTGTAGCGGCATTTATCGTTCGACCGACGGCAGCGCCAACTGGACGAAGGTCAAAGGCATTCCCTACTCCGCGCGGCGCACGCACACGATCTATCCACATCCCACGCTGCCCGAAGTCGTTTTCGCGGGCACCATCGAGGGCCTCTGGCGTTCGGTCAAGGGCGGCGCGCCCGAGACCTGGCGGCAGGTCACTTCGCGCTTGGTAATCAACGCGGTGGCCGTGCATCCCGACCGGCCCGAACGCGTGTTTGCCGCGACGGAGAATTACGGCGTCTTGATCAGCAATGACGGCGGTGAGAATTACGAATTGAGCAACGCCGGTTTCATCAGCCGCTATGTCAACGCGATCGTCGCCGACCGCACCGAGCGCGGACGCATTTACGCCGGGGTGCTGTACGATTCGGCCAATGGCGGCTTTTTTATCAGCGAAGACGGCGGCCTGACCTGGAAACAATCGGTCGAAGGCATGGGCGTGCGCGATGTCTATTCGATCTATCAGTCAGAAGCGGAGCCGGAGACGATTTACGCGGGCACCAACAGCGGGTTGTTCCGCTCGGCGGATCGCGGGCGCAGTTGGGCGCCGGTTAAACGGATTGATCCAGCGGCTGAACCGCTGCCTGCCAAAGCCCTCGAACCTACCTCGGCTGACCTGCAACCTATGCCGGTACAAACTGCCGCCGCCCCGGCGCGCAAGCAGCCCGCGAAACGGCCTGTGCCAGTCGTCAAGACCAGCACGGTTGCACAAGGTCGCGCTAAAAAGCCTGGCGCACCCAAGAACCCTGCGCCGCCCGCGCCCATTGACCCGCAAAACGTGCTGGCCGATCTGCAAACGCAAATCTTTATGCTGTCGCCGCTCAAACTGCGGCCCAGCGTGCCCAATCTGACCGCCAGTCAGAGAGCCAATCAAGGTGAAGGAATAGCCGCGCCTGCTGCGGCCTTGGCGGAAAATGCTGGGCCGTCCGCTGAACCGCCGGCACACGGTTTCGTCGCGGTGACCTGGGATGGCTTGTTTCGCAGCGCGGATGAAAAGAAAGGCTGGCAGGCTTTGAAACTGCCTGCGGGCGCCAATAGCGATGGACGGCTGACGTTGCGGGCGCTCGCCACCAGCCCGCACGCGCCCGGTTTGATTTTGCTCGGCACCGACACGGGCTTGCTGATTTCGCGCGACAACGGCGACAGCTTTGAGACTTTGCCGTTGGGCGAGAAACCAATGCGCATGCGCACCCTCAGCTTCGACCCGCGCACGGCCGAGACGATTTATGCCGGCACGACCGAAGGCTTCTTCCGTTCGCTGGATGGCGGGCGCACCTGGGAACAGCGCGGCGGCGGCATGCCGATGCTGGTCGAAGTTAGCGCCCTCTCGGTCAATCCACTCAATCCTGATGAACTGTACTTGAGCGACCTGCTGCGGGGCGGCTTCTATCACTCGCTGGATCGCGGCAAGAACTGGGAACCGCTCGACATCAGCGCCCTGCCCAGCGTGAATTTTTTGCATCTGGCGGCCGACCCCTTCAACCCGAATCGGCTTTACGTGGGTTCATATTCTGGCGGGGTTTATGTGATGAGCCGGCAGTGAGCAGGACATATCAAGGGGCTGAGTTGAGTTTAGGCCAAAGCTGAATCAGCCTTTTGCTTTCCGATTGGCGGGTCGCTGACCGGTTTTATATTTAGCGATAAGAGCGGCCATTGTTGCACCAAATTCGCCATCGTCATCAATGCCATTTCTCCACAGCCGATGGGCCTTTTCGAGTTCCGTCGCCAAATTGCTCTCGCCAAACTCACCAAACAATGCGAGCAATTTGGTGTACCGTTCAGTCAGCATTTGCGGCGTCTCGCGGCTGGGTTGCGAGCGTTCCTCCCAGAGCGCCTGAACTGCATTCTTTAAGCCGACTGCCCCAACAGCAAAAACACCGGCAGTAGTTCCGGGCGGCACACCCAAAGGAAAGAGCCAAAGGAAAGAGAAAGACATCAACTGCAAATCCGGCGGCATAACCAAGCCCAGCCGCGCCGACGTCGCCGCGCGTTACGGCTTTTCCCTTTGGCAAATACTGCCGCCAATCAGCCATTGCCATAACTCCTGGTTTCTTTGCCTGACCGCCGCCATTGCAACACTTGCACGGTGATTGTGTCGCCACAATTCGGGCAATGAGTTGCTTGCTCGGCCGGGCCGTGTACCACCATGGACAATCCAGGTTGCAATTCCCGTAGCTTGACAATGATTGCCACCGCAACCAAGCCCAAAGTAAATCCAACAATGAAGCCTATCGTCGCAGTAATACCGCCGGGCATAGAATCAGCGAAGGACAAGCCTAGCGCACCGAACAGCACTGCCAGCGCGAAGAGGCTTGGGGCACTATCCACCTCAAGCTCAATGTCGCGCGCGTCAACCTCCGGCAAGGGTTCCGATTCAGCTTGATCGAATTGGTTGTACATACAATTACCTCGTTTTTAGCATCGCATAAAAACACAACGGCTGTCATCTGACTACGATGGCGGCGCTGTTTTGCTTACTGCCTGCTTACCACTTTCTTCAACGCATCGCGCTTTTGCCGGACGGACGCGGCTTCGGGTGCGTTCGGGGCGGCTTTCAGAAATTCATCCAGTTGCCCGAGCGCTTTCTGATATTCCTTGCGGCGCGTGTAAAGGTTGAACAGGTGTAAGTGCGCTTGCGGTACCTCCTTGCCCGCGATTTGCAATGTGCGGTTGAACTCTTTTTCGGCGCGCTCGTAATCCGCCGGTTCCGCATTCATCAGCGCCAGCCCCAGGTGTAAATGTCCCATCGGAAAACTGTCATCGAGGTTGTTGCCGGTTTCGAGTTCTTTGATCGCTTCGGGCATGCGTTTGAGATTGAACAACAGGATGCCCAGGTTGATGTGCGGCAGGGCGAATTTTTCGCTCAAGGCGATGGCGCGTTCAAAGAGAGCTTGCGCTTCGGCCGGTTGCTCAAGGCGCAGGTGCTGCTCGCCGAGTTTGTTGAGGGCATTCAAGTAAGTGGGAAAGGCTTGCAGCGCTTCTTGCAGCGGGCTGGCGGCTTCCTGCGGTTTATTTTCGCGGGCGAGTTTGAGGCCTTTGTCATAAAGCTTCCGGGCGTTCTTGGGTACCTCTTGAATATCGGCGACCGAGAGCAGCTTGTCTTTCGTTTGCGGCTGGTCAGGCCTTTTTTCGCGCAGATAAATCTGCACCATGTAGGTGCGCGCGAAGTTGCCAAAGACTTCGACTGCTTCTTGAGCCGTCTCAAACAGGCGCTGGTCGGAGTAAACGGTGACGCGATAGTTGTTGTTGGTGAGCGAACGGAATTCGAAATTGCCGACCGAGTCAGTAAAGGTTTCCGCCGCGATGCCGCCGGTATTGATCTCCAACACGACGCGCAAGCGTTGTTCGGGCGTCATGCCCGAAGGCAGGAAGACCTTGCCGCGAATGCTGTTGGCCGCCGTGGCGGTGCGATTGCCGCTGCCGGTGGAGCCAGAGGTAGTGCCAGTGCTTTGCGCGGCAACAACCAGACTCAGCCCGAGCAAGATCAGCAGACAAAAAGCCACGTGAACGAAGCGGTGTTGGCGGCTTGAAAGACAAGTACGCTGTGAAAGCAGCAATTGCATAAGCACCTCATTTCCAAAAGCGGACGCCAGGTTTCGGCTCGCAGCCAAAGAATGGCGACGAGTGTAGATCAACAAAGGCGCTTCGAAGAAAGAGGCAAAGCTAGTTTAGGTAGTGGCTAAATCGAGTGGGACGGCGTGTCAGTAGCCCGCGCGTAAGCAAGGGCTGACTTCCGCTAATCAAGCCCTTGCTTACG
>JAYUCP010000285.1:0-4875 GCA_043740245.1 Acidobacteriota bacterium
CTGAACGCGTGGCGGCTGTGGCAAAAGTTGTTTGAACGGGCTGCCGGGGACTGCGGAAAGGCCCTTCAATTGGGGCGGCGAAATTTCTGAGCGGCCTCCTTTACGCCGCCAATCGTGCTGAAGCTGCCGCCGGCATAAACATAATCGCCTTCGCCCGCGAGCGCCGACACCGCGCCATCCGCGCCCGCCACATCGAAAAGCAAGGTAGCCGCGTTGGTGTTCAGTTCCGCTCCTTGCACTTGCTGGCGCGTTGGCACGGTCGTGATTGCCAAACACGCCCATACGAAAATGAGAGTGAACACCCGGACGGCACGACGGGAAACTGTGCCTTGAATCGTTGCTTTATTCATACGACCTCTTTGATTTGTCGGGAAAGACGCTGGCGGGATGAACCGCGTCAAAGGTTGTTTGGTGAATGGACAGGGATGCGGGTTTGCGACTGTTGGCGGGAAGCTGCAAAACATACGTGGTTCGCTTGCCGCAGCCATTGCAAGCTCACCAACTCAGCTTCATACACCCAACACGCCACGTGTCGAGGTGGGCAAACCGGCTAAATGTTACGTTGTTGAGTTGCGCTACAGCATGCTGTTGCAGCGGGTGGGTTTGGTGATGAAGCACGGGGTGCGGTACAAATAAGCGCGGCTATCGTGCCGCTGAAACTCAATCCTTGCGAGGTGAGCTATGTTGGAACAAACGTTTGAAGGAACCTGGGAAGAAGTCGTGCAACACGCTGATGAATTGACCGGCAAGCAAGTGCGCGTGACTATCGTTGAGCAAGCGCCTGCCGTGCAGCCCAACCTGGTTATGCAGGAGGCCCTGCGCAAAGTGGCCGCGCGCAATCAGGGCAAGCCGCTGACCTCCGGCGCAGACACCCAGCGTCTGTTGCGCGAAGCCAGAGCCGGAAGGATGTGGGGCTATGAACCAGTCGAGTAACGTCACGAACACACCAACGGGAGCAGTGGTGCTCGACGCGAACGTCTTGATCGCCATTTGTGCGCGTGAACAAGACAAGCTCGCTACGGCGGAAGCGGCGCTGGCAGCTTACACCACCAAAGGCTGGCTCTTTTACGCGCCGGGCGTGATCCTCGGCGAAGTGCTCTACATCCTCTGCGGCAAGCTGCAAAACGGCCGGCTTGATGCCACAGCCCATCAGGAAGCCATCGAAAATCTTCAGGATCAGATGAACGCCATTCTCCCGCCGCCGCGTGGCGAAGCCGCTTTGATCGCGCGCGCGGAAGAAATCCGCAGCGGCTATGGCTGCAGCCGCTCGGCTGACGGTTTGTACATTGCTCTGGCTGAGGAGTTGGCGCAAACCGGCGTCGCCGAATTACTCACCTTCGACACCGGCATCGTCAATCAGGTCGCGCGCAATGCTCAGACGGTCACAGTGAACTTATTGCCCAGCTAGGTTGGAAAGCCTCGTCAAAAACGCTAGTCCGCCACCGTGAAACTCACCGTTTGGATAATGCATTAACCACTTTTGGCCTGTGGTTGGACATTCAAACTCGGTATTCCAACCGGAGTCGTCAGTGGCAACACGACGCAAGTGCGAATTGGCGTAGTTATAAGCGTCATCGCCAACGAGTTGTATTAGTTGTTCGCATCGGCAATCCATAACTCACTTCATCGTCAACAAGGCCGCCATCATCTCAATCCCATCCCACAAATTCTGTAAGCGCATATTCTCATTCGCGCTGTGCTGGTTGTTGTCGTGATTGGCAATCGGCACGCTGATGCAAGGCGTTTTCAGGTAGTCGGTGAAAATGTAGAGCGGCACGCTGCCGCCCGACGTGGGCGTCTTGATGACTGGCCCACGCGCGCTTTCGACGGCGGCGCTGACGGCTTGCGAGATGGGCAGGTCGAGCGAAGTCTTCGAGGCGTTGTAGCCGCCCTGGCGCATGACTTTGGCGACCTTGGGATACTTCAAGCGCGTGGCGTCATCGGGGTCGGCTTCGACGATGTGATAGCCCTGGGCGCGGATGTGTTCGACGACCAAATCCACGGCGCGGCGATGGTCGAGGCCTTTGACCAGGCGGATGTCGAGCGAGGCAGTGGCGGTCGAGGGGATCACGTTGCGCGCGGTCGCGCCGACTGAAGAGCTGACGAAGCCGCGAATGTTGAGCGAGGGCAGGTTCAGCAACTCGCCCAGGCGTTTGCCGCCGCCTTCCGTCCAACCCAGGCCAAGCTCTTTGCGCAGCAAAGCATCGTTGTCGGGCGCTTCGGCAAAGGCGCGCTTTTCGCTTTCGGTCAGCGGTTCGATGCCGTCGTAATAGCCTTTGACGAGCACGCGCCCGTCTTCGTCTTTCATCGAAGCCAGCAGCCTTGCCAACAGCAGCGCCGGATTGGGCGCCCAGTTGCCGTAATGGCCGCTGTGCAATTCGCGGCGCGGGCCATAGACGGTGATCTCCAAGCCGGTCACGCCGCGTGCGCCGAACACGACTTGGGGCCGTCGCGTTTGATCCACCGGGCCGTCGCAAATCAGCCAGGCATCGGCCCGCAGCAGGTCGCGGTACTTTTCGGCATACTGCTGCAAGTGCGGCGAACTGGCTTCCTCTTCGCCTTCAAAGAAAAATTTCAAGTTGGCGTTGGGTGTCAGGTTGTTGGCGTGCAGGGCGTCGAGCGCGGCGCAGATCGAAATGATGGGTGCTTTGTCATCGCCGGTTGAACGCGCGTACAAGCGCCATTCGGGATCGAAGGGCTGGCCTTTGGCTGGAAACGGAATGTCTTTGCCGCCCGCTTCGAGCGCTGCCGAACGCAGCGTCGGTTTGAAGGGATCGCCGCCGACCCATTTGACCGGTTCGACCGGCTGGCCGTCGTAGTGGGCGTAAAAGATCAGCGTGCGCGTCGCGCCGGGCGTCAGTATTTCGCCATAAACGACGGGCGGGACTTCGGGCAATTCCAGCAACTGGGTTTTGACGCCGCGCCGTTCAAGCATCTCGACAATCAGCGCGGCATTGCGGCGGATGTTGGGCAGATCGGAGGCGACGTTGGGGAGGGCGAGCAGCCGCGTGTATTCATTGATGATTTCGTGTTCGTGTTGCTGGCGGTATTGGCGCGCGGCTTGGGCGGCGGGCGAGGTTTGCGCTGCGGTGGGGTAAGTCAGCGCAAGCAGTAAGGTCAAGAGGGCAAGCTTGGGGTTCATCGGTTCTCCTGCATTCAATTTCAAATTTCAGATTTCAGAATAATGTCGCTCATCCGGCGTCGCGCGCCGCTTTGTTCATCAGGAATGCCCGCGTCGCGGCAGTGCTGCAAATTCGCCAGCGCGAGTTGCGTGTTCAATTCGTCAAGCGGCACCAGATGCGCTTCATCCAATTCATTCACTGCGTCGGGCGTGGTGAAATTGAGCGGGCAAAAGTCTACTTCCAACGCGCCATCTTCGGCCTCGAATAACAGCGGCAAGCCTTGGGTGCGGCAGATCAGCGGGCGGGCGGCGTAGATGGCGCAGCGGTCGTCTACGAGCAAGGGACAGGCGACGGATTCGCCTCGTGCTTCGCGTTCGTTGACGGCGCGGGCTTGCGTTTCGATGCGCGCGCGCAATTCGTCCGGCAGTTCGGCCAGTGCGGTTGTGATGCGCGCGGCTTCGACCGGGAAGACGGAGAGGTGATGCTGGCAGCAGCCGCTGCAGCCGGCGCGGCAGGCCAGATGCGCGGCGTAGCGTTGGGCCAGCCGGGCGGTCAATTCATCGGTGTGTTGGACAAGTTGTGCGTAGGAAGTCATGGTGCGCGGCGCATCGTAAGCGGGCGCGGGGCGCAAAGGCAACGTTGCCCGCTGGCGCGTGTTGATGCCCGTACCCTATAATCGCGCCTCATTTTTCCAGGCAATTCATCGCTGAAGGAGCACCCTTGCTAGAGCAGGACAACGATCAGATTCAACAACGACGGCAGCATTTGGCCGACATCGCCGCGCTGGGCTGCGCCACGTACCCGCACCGCTTTGACCGCACGCACACTGTTTCGCAGGTGGCAGAGAGCTATCTTTCGTTCGCCGGGAAGAAGGAGGGCGCGGAACTCGAACAGGTCAACGCCGAATTGAAAGCCGTCGCGGGTGGCGCGGTGCGGCTGGCCGGGCGCATTATGACGCAGCGGTTGATGGGCAAGGCCGCGTTCGCCAATTTGACCGATGGGTTGAAGCAGTTGCAGGTCTACCTGCGCAAGAACGACATCGGCGACGAAGCGTGGGCCTTGTATCAAAAGCTCGATCTGGGCGATTGGGTGGGCGTCGAAGGGTTTTTGTTCATCACCAAAACCGGCGAGTTGTCGCTGCACGTGGCGAAGCTGGAATTCCTGGCGAAGGCGCTGTTGCCGATGCCGGACAAATATCACGGCGTGCAGGACAAGGAATTGCGCTACCGGCAACGCTATGTGGATTTGATCGCGAGCAGTTCGGCGGCGCATTTGCACGAAGAAGCAGAGGCATTGACCTCGCGCGAGGTGTTTGAGCGGCGCGCGCAAATCATCCGCGAGGTGCGGCACTATTTCGACGCGCGTGGCTACGTCGAAGTCGAGACGCCGATGTTGACGCCGCTGGCGACGGGCGCGGCGGCGCGGCCTTTCAAGACGCATCACAACGCGCTGGACATCGAACTCTTCGCCCGCATCGCGCCGGAGCTTTATCTGAAACGCCTGATCGTGGGCGGCTTCGAGCGCGTGTACGAGATCAACCGCAACTTCCGCAACGAGGGGCTGTCGTACAAGCACAACCCCGAATTCACAATGCTCGAATGGTATCAGGCTTATTCGGACTATCGTGACCTGATGGATTTGACCGAAGAGTTGCTGACGCTGCTGGCCGACCGCGTCTGCGGCACGCGGCAGATTCCCTATCAGGGCCAGACGATCAATTTCGACAACTGGCAGCGGCTGACCATGCGCGAGG
>JAYUCP010000286.1:0-4874 GCA_043740245.1 Acidobacteriota bacterium
GTATGGCGATTCGCCCTATCAATGCTTTTCCGCGTTCGCCGGCAACCCTTTGTTGATTAGCTTGACGGCGTTGGTCGAAGAGGGCTGGTTGGATGAAGGAGATCTCGCCGCTGTGCCAAACTTTCTTGCCGAACGGGTGGATTACGGCCCGGTCATCGAATTCAAAAACAAATTGCTCTGGCGCGCGCACGAGAATTTCAAGACGCGCGCCGCTGAAGCGGCCAAACGCGAGTACCTCGCATTCACGAAAAACGCCGCCAGTTGGCTGGAAGATTACGCGCTGTTCCGTGCCATCAAGGCCGAACACGGCGGGGCCGAGTGGACGAAGTGGGAGTCGTACTTGCGCGCGCGCGAAGATCAGGCCTTGCACTTCTTCCGCGAGAATCACGCGCCGCAACTCAGCGGGCAGCGGTTTTTTCAATACCTGTTTTTCAAACAGTGGGTGCGGCTCGCGCATTACGCCAATGCCAAAGGCATCAAGATCATCGGCGATGTGCCGATTTTCGTCGCGCACGACAGCGCCGATGTCTGGGCGCATCCTGAATTGTTTCATCTCGACGCAGCGGGCCAGCCCACAAAAGTGGCGGGTGTGCCGCCCGATTATTTCAGCGCGACCGGCCAGTTGTGGGGCAATCCGCTTTATCGCTGGGACGTGCTGCAACAGGACGGCTATCGCTGGTGGATCGAACGGCTGCGCGCGGCGCTGGCGCAAGTGGACATCGTGCGGCTCGATCATTTTCGCGGCTTTGAAAAATACTGGGCCGTGCCGGCGGGCGAGACGACCGCGATCAACGGCCAGTGGGAAGACGGCCCCGGCGCGGCGCTTTTCAAGGCGCTCAAACAAGCATTGGCAAAGGCCAAAGGCGGACTGCCGATCATCGCCGAAGACCTGGGCTTCATCACGCCCGAAGTGGACAAGTTGCGCGATCAGTTCGGCTTTCCAGGCATGCGGATTCTGCAATTCGCCTTTGGCACTGACCCACAAGCTGACGAATTCAAGCCCTACAACTATGTGCCCAACTCAGTGGTTTACACCGGCACACACGATAACGACACGGCGCTGGGCTGGTTTCACGCGGGCGTCGGCGACAGCACGCGCACGGCGGCTGAAGTGGCTGAAGAGCGCGCCTTCGTGTTGAAGTATCTGAACAGCGACGGCCGCGCGATCAATTGGGATTTGATCCGCGTGGCCTTGGCTTCGGTGGCGAATACCGCGATCATCCCGTTGCAGGATGTGCTGGGTTGCGGCAGCGCGGCGCGCATGAATGTGCCCGCGCGCGAAAGCGGCAACTGGGGCTGGCGTTACCAGGCGGAGCAGTTGACCCCGGCATTGCGCGCCCGCCTGAAAGAATTGACCAATGTTTACGGACGCGACCGGCATTTGCTGAAATTGGAACCACAGCAAACCGTGCCACGCGAAAGCTGAGGTGGTTATGAGTGATTGCAAGAGAGCGACGGTTTTCACGCAGCGTAGGGGCAGACCTGTGTGTCTGCCCCGGTGGTGTCAACTACCTTGGGGGCGTCAGACCCGACCGGGGCAGACACACAGGTCTGCCCCTACGCTGTCCTTGCTGATGCTGTTATTTCTCGCATTCTCTGTGCCCGCCCAAACCCAAAAGCAAAAGCCCGACGAAGACGAGTTGACGATTCGCATCTCGACCGAGATTGTGCTGCTCGACGCGCAAGTCCTGCGCAAAAAAAACAGTCTGGTGGTGAGCACGCTCAACAAAGAGGACTTCGAGGTTTTTGAGGACGGGGTCAAGCAGGAGATCAGCTTCTTTGGCAAAGACAAACTTCCGCTCTCGATCATGCTGCTGATAGACACCAGCGGCAGCGTGCGCCCGGTGATTGAAATCATCCGCGACGGCGCGATGGAAGCTTTGCGCCGCTTGAAACCAGAGGATGAAGTGGCCGTGATGGTGTTTGGCGAACAGACCAAGCTGATCCAGCCCTTCACCAAAGACCGCTTGCAAATCGTGTCGCAACTCGGCGCCTTGCTCAATGCCACGCACGTCGGTGTCGGCACCGCGCTGCATACGGCCTTGCGCGACGCCGCCCGCACGATGGAAACGGCCAGCAATCCGCTCAGCCGCCGCGTCATCGTTTCGGTCACCGACAACATCTCCACCGCCTATCGCTGGGGCGATTTGGCTGACCAGGATGTGACCGACAGCATCTACGATTCCGGCAGCGTGGTTTGCGGCGTGGTGGTCAAAACCCAAGGGCCCAGGGCGCTGAACATCTTCGACCGCGTCGAAAAGACTGACCCTTATCGCCGCCGCATCAACCTGGAACGCTTCGTAGACGAAACCGGCGGCGAGATACAGTTCGTCCCGGTCATCGAAGTGAACCAGAAGTTGACCGAACTGATCGAACATCTGCGCACGCGCTACAGCCTCGGCTACAGTTCAACCAATGCGAATCTGGACGGCAAGTTCCGCCGTGTGCGCGTGGCCGTCAACAAAGCCGCGCAGAAACGCGAAGGCGAAGTGCAGGTGCGGACGCGGCAAGGGTATTACGGGCGGGAGCGCAAATAGCCAAACAGGAGGATACGAATGGATCTCCAAACACAAGTCATTTTCATTCTAAGGACGCTGCAACAGTACAAGATTCAAATGGACAATACAGCGCTGACTACGGCTGCGAATGTAGAGGCCATTGCCGGTTTGGGGGAATTCGTCACCCAGGTGGAAGAAAACGAAGCGGTGCTGAATGAATGGCGCGATGATATTCGGAACCAGTTCGACTACCTCTTGCGCGCGCAAGAGCAAACCGATAAAAAGCTGAAGCTGCTGACCGAAGACTATGCGCAACTGAAAACGTTGGTGGCTGACATCAAGCGCAAACTTGACAGTGCGCCACAAAACCAAGGAGGTCTGTGATGCAAGATTGGCAGGAAATTGAACGTAGCTTCCCCATGGACAACCCGGAAGTGCGAGAATACTTGCGGGATATTTGGGAGTTTCTCGAAAACGCGCCGCAGGCACGGGAGGAAATGCGCCAACAAACCGCAGCCATGCAAGCAACCATGGCGCGGCTTGAGGAAGCGGTGGCGCGTCGGCGGGCTGCACAAGCAGCGTCTGTTGCCAAACTTCCGCAATGATGAACTTGTTGAGGTCACAACGTGCAAAACAAAAACATCGAACAACTCATTGACAAGATACGCCAACGGCGTGAAGCGCGAGCGCACTGGAAGCCCATGCAACAAGCAGCGGAGGCTGTGTTGCAAAAGGTGATTCAACTTCAGCAGAAAGTGGCGCGCGAATTTCCCGATTTCAAACCTGCTGCTACCGCGTCAACACAGCAATAACCGATGAACCGCGCCTCCCTCACTCTCCCTCATTTCGCCGATGCGTTCGTGTCCACGCAACCGCTCGGCGCGCTTTATACGCCGCAGCACACGACTTTTCGCGTCTGGGCGCCCACCGCCAGCGAAGTCCAGCTTCATTTGTATCAAGCGCCAACGGGCGGCAAGGCCAACGTCATCGAACTATTCCGGCATGCTGACGGCGCTTGGGAAACGACGCTCAGCGGCGATTGGCTGGGCGCGTATTACACCTACACGGCGGCCGGCACAGACCCGCGCTTCAATGCGCAACGCGAACTGCTCGACCCTTACGCACACGCCGTCACCGGGCATGATGGGCGCGCCATCGTCGTGCACGATACGACGCAGGTGGCTGACCGGCCCGCGTTCCCAATTTCCGAAGCCATCATCTACGAAGTTCATCTGCGCGATTTCACGATTGATCCGGACAGCGGCGTGCAGCGGCGCGGCAAGTATCTGGGCCTAGCCGAAAGCGGCACGCATTTGACCCACCGGCCCGACATCAAAACCGGTTTGGATCATCTGCTCGAACTCGGCGTCAACGTCGTGCAGTTGCTGCCTATCGGCGAATTCCACAATGACGAAGCGCATGACCAGTATGGCTGGGGCTACGACGTGGTGCAGCATTTTTCGCCCGATGGCTGGTACGCGACCGAACGCTTCGACGCGCGGCGTGTGCGCGAAGTCAAACAGATGATTGACGCCTTGCACCGGCGCGGCTTGCGCGTGACCTTGGATGTCGTCTTCAACCACACGTTTGAACACCTTCTGAAAAATCGTGTCTACAGTTTTGAAGGGCTCGTGCCGGGCTATTACTACCGGCTCAAAGCGGATGGCAGTTACTGGGACGGCTCAGGCACGGGCAATGAGTTTCGCAGCGAAGCGCCGATGGCGCGGCGCTACATTCTGGATTGCTTGAAGCATTGGGTGACCGAATACAAGGTGGATGGCTTCCGCTTTGATCTGCTGGGGTTGATTGACCGCGAAACGATTGAGTTGATCGTCAATGAACTGCGCGCCATTGACCCACAGTTGCTGATTTACGGTGAACCGTGGGCGGGCGGCGCGACGCCGATTGAGATCGTGCACAAAGGCGCGCAACGGGGGAAAGGCTGGGCCGTCTTTAACGATCATTTCCGCGATGCTTTGAAAGGGCAGGTCTTCAACGCGCGCACGCCGGGCTTCGTGCAGGCGGGCGTCAACCTGCATGCCGTGAAGCGCGGGCTGGCCGGGGCGCTTGACGATTTCACCGATTCGCCGCTCGAGACCATCAATTACGTTGAGTGCCACGATAACCACACGCTTTGGGATCGGCTCCACATCAGCACGGCTGACAATGCCGAAGTCACTGAGGCCGACCGCCGCGCGATGGCGAAATTGGCCGCCGTCCTCTTGCTGACAGCCCAGGGGATTCCCTTCCTACACGCGGGGCAGGAATTCCTACGCAGCAAAGGCGGCCAGCACAACAGCTACAATCAACCCGATGCCGTGAATATGATCCGCTGGCAAAAGAAGGCGGAAAACCGCGATGTTTTTGACTATTACC
>JAYUCP010000287.1:0-30395 GCA_043740245.1 Acidobacteriota bacterium
GGGCTTGCTTGCGCGTGGCCTGCCCACCCTCACGGTCGGGCTACTGACACGGCAATCACTTACTTAGCCGCGCCTTGCACCTTGGCAATGACTTCTTCACTCACGCTCTTCGGCGCTTCTTCGTAGCGCGCGAAGTGCATCGTCGAAGCCGCGCGTCCCTGCGTCATCGAGCGTAGATCGGTTTCGTAACCGAACATCTCAGCCAGCGGCACCATCGAGGTGATGATCTGCGTGCCAGGCCGCGAAGCCATGCCTTCGATACGGCCCCGGCGCGAACTCAGGTCGCCCGTCACCGAACCCATGTAATCTTCGGGCGTCACGACCTCGACCTTCATCACCGGTTCCAGCAGCACGGGATGGGCCTTGCGCGCCGCTTCCTTGAAGGCGATGGAACCCGCGATCTTGAAGGCCATTTCCGACGAGTCCACTTCGTGGTAGCTGCCATAGACCAGGTTGACCTTGACATCCACCAGTTCGTAGCCGGCCAGGATGCCGCCTTGCAAAGCTTCTTTCACGCCCTTCTCAACCGCCGGAATGTATTCCTTCGGAATCACGCCGCCGACGATCTTGTTGTTGAACTCGAAGCCCTTGCCCGCCTCGTTCGGCTCGATTTCGAGCACGACGTGACCGTACTGGCCGCGCCCGCCGGTCTGGCGCGCATACTTCTCTTCGGCCTTGGCCGGTTTCTTGATCGTCTCGCGGTAGGCGACCTGCGGCTTGCCGACGTTGGCATCAACGCCGTACTCGCGCTTCAGGCGATCAACGATGATCTCCAGGTGCAATTCTCCCATGCCGGAGATGATCGTCTGGTTGGTCTCGTGATCGGTGGTGACGCGGAACGACGGGTCTTCCTGCGCCAGACGGCCCATCGCAATGCTCAGCTTCTCCTGATCGGGGCGCGTCTTGGGTTCAATCGCCAGCGAGATGACCGGCTGCGGGAACTCCATCGCTTCCAGGATGACCGGCGCGTTTTCGGCGCAGACCGTATCGCCGGTGGTCGCGCCTTTCAGCCCGACCAGCGCGACGATTTCGCCCGCGTAAGCTTCCGCAACTTCCTCGCGCTTGTTCGCGTGCATGCGCACGATGCGCCCGATGCGCTCGCGCGTGTCCCGCGTCGTGTTCAGGACGTAAGAACCCGATTTGACCACGCCGGAGTAGATGCGCGTGAACGAGAGTTGCCCGACGTGCTTGTCGGCCATGATCTTGAAGACCAGGCCGGAGAAAGGCGCTTTGTCGTCGGCCTTGCGTTCGACCTCCTTGCCTTTGAGGTCAACGCCCTGCATCGGCGCGATGTCCATCGGCGAGGGCATATAATCCACCACCGCGTCCATCAGCGTTTGCACACCCTTGTTCTTGAACGCCGAACCGCAGACAACCGGGAAAAGTTGAATCCCGATGCAGCCCTTGCGCAGCGCCGCGCGAATCTCGTCGTTGCTGATCTCGGTGCCTTCCAGATACTTCGTCGCCAAGGCGTCGTCCACTTCGGCGACGGCCTCGATCATCGCGTCGCGCGCCGCTTTGGCCGCGTCGAGCATGTCGGCGGGAATCTCTTCGGTGCTGTAATCCGACCCCATCTCTTCATCTTTCCAGTAAAGAGCCTTCATCTCGATCAGATCAATGCAGCCTTTGAACTGGTCTTCCGCGCCGATGGGAATTTGAATCGGCACGGGCTTCGCGCTCAGCCGCGTGCGGATGGTGTCAACCGCGTGATCGAAATCGGCGCCGGGGCGATCCATCTTGTTGATGAAGGCGATGCGCGGGACTTCGTATTTGTCAGCCTGCCGCCAGACGGTTTCGGATTGCGGCTGCACGCCGGCCACCGCGTCAAAGACAGCCACCGCGCCGTCCAGCACGCGCAAGCTGCGTTCGACCTCGATGGTGAAATCCACGTGGCCGGGCGTATCAATAATGTTGATGCGGTATTCGATCTGGTTGCGCTTCCAGAAACAGGTCGTCGCGGCGGACGTGATCGTGATGCCGCGCTCCTGCTCCTGCGGCATCCAGTCCATGATCGTGTTGCCGTCGTGCACCTCGCCGATCTTGTGCGAGATGCCCGTATAGAAAAGGATGCGCTCGGTCGTAGTCGTCTTGCCGGCATCAATGTGCGCCATGATGCCGATGTTCCGAAATCTGTTTAACGGTTCCTGTCTTGGCATACTACCTCGCTAGTCTGTGTCGTACAGCTTTTGCCGACTAGCCTTCGTGTTCGGGGTGTGCGGCTTGCGCTCGCCACCGCCTCCCTCTCTATCTCCTAAAAAAATCTACCAGCGATAATTCGCAAAGGCCTTGTTAGCCTCGGCCATCCGGTGCACATCTTCGCGCTTCTTGACTGAATTGCCCTTGCTCGCGGCGGCATCCAGAATCTCGGCGGCCAACCGATCCACCATCGTCTTTTCAGCGCGGTCGCGCGCATAGTTTGCCAGCCAGCGCATCGCCAGCGCCACGCGGCGGCTGGCATTGACTTCGACCGGCACCTGATAGTTGGCGCCGCCGACGCGCTTGGATTTGACCTCGACTTTGGGTTGCAGGTTCTCAATCGCTTTCTTGAAAATCTTCAGCGGATCTTCTTCGCTCTTCGCCTTGATCTTGTCGAGAGCGCCATAAAGAATGCCCTCTGCCACGGCCTTCTTGCCGTCCCACATCAGGGTGTTGACAAACTTCGCCACGAGGGGGCTGTTGTAGACCGGGTCAGGCAAAATCTCGCGCTTGGGAACTTCTCTTCTTCTCGGCATAGTTGCTTCAACCTGTTCTGCTTTTCGTTATTTCTTCTTCGCTCCGCCTTTGGCTGGCGCGGCGGCGCCTTCTTTCGGACGCTTCGCGCCATACTTTGAGCGGCCCTGTTTGCGATTGGCGACGCCGGCGGAATCGAGCGTGCCACGCACGATGTGATAACGCACACCCGGCAAATCTTTGACGCGGCCCCCGCGCACTAACACGATTGAGTGCTCTTGCAGGTTGTGCCCGATGCCGGGGATGTACGAAGTCACTTCAATCCCGTTGGTCAAACGCACGCGCGCGATTTTACGCAAAGCCGAATTCGGCTTCTTCGGCGTTTGCGTCTTGACCTGCACGCAAACCCCACGGCGTTGCGGACACGATTGCAACGCAGGACTCGAAGTTTTGTAACGTACCGCCTTGCGGCCTTTGCGTACTAACTGGCTAATAGTTGGCATAGCACTTTATCCGAACGTTCAGCCCATTCCGGCGCACTGCAAACGTACAGCCGAAACCCAGGCTCATTCGAGCTTAAGCTCGCTTTGGTGCGCGTGTAGACAGTCCTGATCTAACATCAAGCTACTCGCATCACTGCACCCTGAAATGGAAAACTATGTTGTGAGTGTGGGATATTCGTATAACTAACCTGTGCAGATTTGGCGTCCCAACGTCGCCGAGTTTCTCTGTGGCGTAATTCCTGATGTGGCTAAGTCCTTTTGCTGCCCGCAAGCACTTCGCCTAAGGTGATGAGCGCGCTAGAAGCGCAACGCCACAATACATTCTCAACTGGTTTTCAACCTGTCTTACTTCAACCAGCAGGCAGCGCCTCTGCACCGAACGACCTTCAAAACGCTGCCTATTTGTTTACTTGCCGAGTGGTATGTGCCCAGCAAAGTGCGCGACTATACGAGTCAGGCTTTGACCTGTCAAGCGGGTTGCACGCTATTTTTGAGAGTTCCGGTAAGTTTTTTCAGGGGCGCTTACTGCGCGGGGCGGAGGTTCGCGGTTTTCAGTGGCGAGCATTCCTGCGCATTGTCCATTAGAGCCAAAACTTCTTCTTTGTTTCAGCCATGCTTTGCGACTCTTCCTGATTCGCTTCTTCGCTAACGCTAAAAACATTGCGTGAAGGGAGTTCAATGGCCGAGAGGACGCCCGTCAAATAAGCGCCAGTGTCTATGCCGATTAGACTGTCTCTCAGCCAGACCTTCTCACGCTCGCCGAAAAGCATCCCGGTAATCGTGTGACCGAACACCACAGTCTTTCCACTATATTCGGCAAAAAAGTGCCGGTTGCGCGCCCAAATCAGCGCGGGATGATCGGGCGTTTCTTTGGGATGGAAGAATCCGCCATTGCCATCCTCAACCAATGAAGCATGAACATAGATGGCATGTTCATCCTCATCCCAGGTTGGCAAATCGGCTATAAAGTTGCAGTGTTCTTCCGGAATTGTGAGGTTGCCTTCTTCATCGAGGTAACTCTGCAAAGTCTCGATGCCACCATTGATGTACCAGAGTTCAACTTCTTCGCTACCGGGTTGCGCCAAGGCCGCGAGCATCATGACTTCATGGTTGCCGCGAATAACGGTGAACGTTTCGGGGGCTTGCTTTTTCAACTCAATGGCAAGTTCAACCACGCCGCGCGAGTCTTCGCCGCGATCCACCAAATCACCAATCAACACCAACCGATCTTTGCCCGGCTGGTACTGCATCTGCTCCAACAGACGTTCAAACAGCAAGCGCTTACCATGTATGTCACCTACGACCAGAGTCCTCATAGCCGCGCATTATTGCGCAACTTGCCTTGAAATGAAAAACTAAAAAGCTATGATACGAACGCGCCGCTACTATTCACACTTTAATTGAGCTAGAAACTATCCAATGTCATCCGCCCTTACGCTGGCAAACCTGCTCACCATCTTGCGCCTCTTGCTTGTGCCGGTCTTCGTGATTGCCATTTACTATCAGGAGTTCACTTGGGCGCTCGGCTTGTTCTTTGGTGCCGCCATCACAGATGGGCTCGACGGTTTTTTTGCGCGCGCCTTCAATCAGAAAACCCAACTGGGCTCGATTCTCGATCCGATGGCCGACAAGCTCTTGCTAGTGACAGCTTTCATCGTGCTTTCGAGCCACGGGATGACCAAGACCGCGCCGATTCCTTTTTGGGTGACTGTGGCCGCGATCAGCCGCGATATATTTATTGTGCTTGGAGCGCTTGCCATTAACGTCGCAACCGGTTTCAGCCAGTTTCGTCCCTCTGCACTAGGTAAGTTAAACACCTTTGTCCAGTTCGTGACCATCGCTGTCTTCCTCGCGGCCAATGCCTTCGCGTTGGATACCCGATTGATTACCGTGACCTGTTTCGCCACGTTTCTGATGGCGTTGCTGTCGGGCATTCACTACATCTTTCACGCAAATCGCCTGCTGAACGAGAGGCCGGGCGAGACTCCAAAGTAGCCAATGAATATGCGAGAACACCACGACAGTCCTGGCCCGGCATTGCGTAACCCGCTCGAATGGTTGCGTTGGGTGCCAGCTTTGGCGGTTGCGCTCCTGGCCTTATTGCTCTTGGCAATTTGCGGCAGTGTCATCTTTCTGCCAATGCTCTGCGCGATTGCCCTGGCTTACCTGTTGGCGCCTTACGTGAAATGGTTCGAACAGCGCGGCTGGTCGCGTTCAAATGCGGCGTTGTTAGGGTTGACCTTGGCAACCCTGCTATTCGCGCTTGCCTTGATCTTCATCCTGCCAAGTATTTGGGAGCAGTTGGGCAATGCGTACCAACGGGCGCTCGTACTCTTCGCCAATCGAGAAAAAGCCGCTCCTTTGATGGGCAAGCTGAAACAGATGCTTCCCCCTGTTTATGGCAGTTACATTGATACTCTGGGAGAACGTCTGATGACTTCGCTCAGCCAATACAAGCTGAGCGAATTAGCGTTAGGCTGGTTGCAGAGCGGCCTCTTCCGGCTCGTCACATTGACCGCTTCGATCCTTGATTTATTGCTGATTCCCTTCTTTACCTACTACCTGCTGGCCGATGCACGCGCCATCCGCGGCCGGTTTGAATTGCTGATCCCGCCGCGCTTTCGGCCACAGACCTTGGGCTTAACAAACCGGATCAGTCAAGTCATCTCTTCCTATGTGCGTGGCCAACTGGGAATCGCAGTCATCATGGCTTCGTTCTATGTCGTTGGCTTTGCCTTGTTGCGCGTGCCAATCGCCGTAACGCTTGGGGTGATCTCAGGACTGCTCAACTTTATCCCTTACATCGGCACCTTGACGGGGTTATCACTGTCGCTGGTTTTCCTGATCCTGGATGGCGCGGGGATTTCGCGCCTGCTGGGAGTGCTGGCGCTCTTCGCCGTCGTGCAAAGTATCGAAGGCTACTATTTGACGCCCAAGCTGCTCGGCGACCGGCTCGATCTTTCCCCTTTGTGGGTGCTGGTAGGGTTGTTGATTGGGGGAAATCTATTCGGGCTGATCGGAATCGTGCTGGCCTTGCCTGTCTTGGCTGTGGCGAAGGTGTTGCTGGACTTCCTGGAAGAGATTTACCAGCAATCAGACTTTTATTCCCATTCCGCGACGTCATTGCTCACGGGTGACGGGTTGCCAGTCGAACCAAAGTCAAAATTCAGAACGCAATACCAGCAAACCATTACCGCCGAACGCGAGACCTCGCCGCGCATCATCGTCACCTCCAGCGAAATCGCCTCCCGCCAGCGCGAACGTCAGGCCAGCAGTGAAGACTAAAATTCACTTCACCGCTCAAAAAAGTTGACAGCAACAGACTCAAGTCGTATATTGCGCGCCGCATACGGAACCTAACACTTCGTCATGCAATGTCAGCAAATTTTGCGGCAAACGGCTTGGTAGAAACCGGATTTCGGTTGGCCGTAAGTTTGTGACCACAAGTTTGTAAGTTGATGGAGGCAGAATGAGTAAAGTTATCGGTATTGATTTGGGTACCACCAATTCAGTCGTGGCGATCATGGAAGGTAGTGAGCCGGTTGTGATCACCAATTCTGAGGGTGGCCGCACGACCCCGTCAGTGGTCGGTTTCACCAAGGACGGCAACCGCCTGGTCGGCCAAGTGGCGAAACGCCAAGCCGTCACCAATCCTGAAAATACGGTCTATTCGATCAAACGTTTCATGGGACGGCGCTACAACGAAGTCTCCGGCGAGATGAAGCAGGTGCCCTATGCCGTCACCCAGACGGGCAATGACGTGCGCATCATGGCGGGCGACAAGGAATGGTCGCCGCCGGAAATCTCGGCCATGGTGCTGCAAAAATTGAAGCAGTCCGCCGAAGATTACCTGGGCCAGAAAGTGACGCAGGCCGTCATCACCGTGCCGGCCTATTTCAACGACGCGCAGCGCCAGGCCACCAAGGACGCAGGCAAGATCGCGGGTCTCGAAGTCCTGCGCATCGTCAACGAACCGACCGCCGCCGCGCTGGCTTACGGGTTGGACAAGAAGAAGGAAGAGACCATTGCCGTGTTCGACTTCGGCGGCGGCACCTTCGACATCTCGATCCTGGAAGTCGGCGAAGGCGTGGTCGAAGTGAAGTCCACCAACGGCGATACCCACCTGGGCGGCGACGACGTGGACGAGCGCCTGATTCATTGGATCAACGAAGAGTTCAAGAAGGATCAAGGCATTGACCTTTCCAAAGACAAGATGGCGTTGCAACGCCTGAAGGAAGCCGCTGAGAAGGCCAAGATCGAGTTGTCGTCGGCGATGGAAACCGAGGTCAACCTGCCCTTCATCACGGCGGACGCTGCCGGGCCGAAGCATTTGCAGATGAAGTTGACGCGCGCCAAATTCGAGGCGCTGATTGACGACATCCTGCAACGCACTCTGGAACCCTGCCGCAGCGCGCTGAAAGACTCCGGCCTGACCGCCAATCAGATTGACGAAGTCGTGCTGGTCGGCGGTTCGACGCGCATCCCGAAGATTCAGCAGATGGTCAAGGAGTTCTTCGGCAAGGAACCCAACAAGAGCGTCAACCCCGACGAAGTCGTCGCCATCGGCGCGGGCATACAGGCCGGCGTGCTGTCGGGCGACGTCAAAGACCTGCTGCTGCTGGACGTGACTCCGCTGAGCCTGGGCATCGAAACGCTGGGCGGCGTCTTCACCAAGCTGATCGAACGCAACACGACGATCCCGACGCGCAAGTCGGAAATCTTCTCGACCGCGACCGACAACCAGACTTCGGTCGAAGTTCACGTCTTGCAGGGCGAGCGTTCGCTGGCGGGCGACAACCGCACGCTGGGCAAATTCCATCTGGTCGGTTTGCCGCCCGCGCCGCGCGGCGTCCCGCAGGTCGAAGTCACCTTCGACATTGACGCCAACGGCATCGCCAACGTCTCGGCGCGCGACCTGGGCACGGGCCGCGAGCAGAAGATCACCATCACCGCCTCGTCCGGTCTCTCGAAAGAAGAGATTGACAAGATGCAACGGGACGCCGATTCGCACGCCGATGAGGACAAGCGCACGCGCGAGGTCATCGAGACCAAGAACCGCCTCGATTCGCTGATCTATTCGAGCGAAAAGACGATTGCCGAAAACCGCGAAAAGGTCCCGGTCGGCACGCTGTCAGAGGTCGAAGCCGCCATCGCCGAGGCCAAGGCTGCGGTCGAAGCGAATGATCCGGCGCAAATCAGCGTTCACTTGGATAAGCTAACGCGGGCCACGCACAAGATCGCCGAGGCACTCTATCAGCAGCAACCTGCTCCGGGCGCAGAGACGGCGGCTGGCGCGGCGGCTGGCGCAGACGGCGCGGCTGGCGCGGCCCCCAAAGGCTCAGACGACGTCATTGACGCTGAGTACATTGACGTGGATGAAAACAAGTAGCCGGTAGTCGGTAGTCAGTAGCCGGTTACAAGCAGAAGCTTGCGCCGGCTACCGCATACCGGCTACCGCATACCGACTACCGGTTATGCGGCAACATCGTCTTTTAAGCGATCTGGCAGCGATCGAGCAGCAGTTAAAGCAACTGGCGCAAGGGCCCAATCTGTTCACGGCGGAACAGGCCAGCGGCACCTGGGCGCCAGCGGTGGACATTTACGAAACCGCTGAAAGCTTTGTGCTCACCGCCGAAGTGCCGGGCGTGAAAAGCTCGGAGGTGGACGTCAAAGTCGTAGACGGCACGCTGATCTTGCGCGGCGAACGGCGCTGGGAAAACGAAGACAAAGGCGAGCATTTCCACCGCCTGGAAAGCGCCTATGGCAAATTCGAGCGCACGTTCAGCCTGTCGGAACGCATTGATGTTGATCACATCACCGCGGAGTTGGCGCGCGGTGTGCTGAAATTGGTGCTGCCCAAGAAGGCCAGCCAAAGCGCTGCCAAACAAATCAAAGTTGAGGCGGAGTGATCCCGTTGCTATGGTCAAGCATGAGGCGACACGTCGGGAGCAACGCGAAAATGAAGGATGAAGTAATCCTGCTGGAAGACGACAATTACGATCTGGACGACGATGCCGCGCCGGAATACGACTTTTCGCACCGTGATCGGGCGCAGGAACGGCGCTTTCGCGGCTATGCCCTCGAACGTTTGCCGGGTAATCCCGCGCGGCTGGCGGAACTGAAAGCGAATCCGGGCCGGGCGGCGAAACTGCTGCGTTGGGCGCTGGATGAAGCGTCGTTCGACGCGCGACTGCTGCCGTTGGCGCTGCGCGCTGTCATCGCCGCGCGTGGCTCGCTGGAAGGACTGGATTTGAGCCGCGAAGAGTTGGGCGCAATGATGCTGGCGCTCGATCAATATCTCGGCGCGCAACTTCTCCCAGTGGCGCAAGCGGCCTGACCTGAAACCATCACGGCGTTGGCATTTCTGTTTGTATGGCTCAACCAAAGGAAGACTTCTACAAAACATTAGGGGTCAAACGCGCCGCGACGCAGGACGATATTCGCAAGGCGTATCGCAGGCTCGCGCGCAAGTATCACCCTGACGTAAACCCCGGCGACAAGTCGGCGGAGGATAAATTCAAAGGGCTCTCGGAAGCCTACGAAGTCCTCTCCGATCCGAAGAAGCGCGAGGTCTACGATAAGTTTGGGTCATACAGCGACAACATCCGCGATGCTTCGGCGCGCGGCGCTGGCGGGCCGGGTTTCGATTTCGATTGGAGCGTCTTTTCAGGCGCGCCGGGCGCGGCAGGCGCAGGCGGGCAAGGCGCGGGCGCTGGGCCAAGTTTCAAAGATATTTTCAGCGACCTGTTTGGCGGCAGCGGCCGCACCGCTACGCAAACGCGCTCACAAGCCAAGCGCGGCACTGACATCGAAGTCCCGCTGGCTCTCAGTTTTGAAAACGCCATCAACGGCTTGACCACCAGCCTGAGCGTGCGCCGCACCGATCCCTGCGTGCGTTGCAGCGGCACGGGCGAAGCCAACTCGGGCCAGATCATTTGCGGGACTTGTCAGGGCGGCGGCAAGGTTTCGGGCGGCGGCGGTTTCTTGCGCTTCGATCAGACCTGTGGCGATTGCAACGGCACGGGCAAACGACGCCAACCCTGCCCGGTCTGCTCAGGCCGCGGCTCAGTGCCGAAGACTGAAACGGTCAAAGTGCGCATCCCGGCGGGCGTAGACACAGGCTCGCGCGTGCGCGTGGCGGGCAAGGGCGAAGCGGGTTTGCGCGGCTTGCCGCCCGGCGACTTGTTCATCGTCACCAACGTTGCCCCGCACCCGATCTTCACGCGCAAGGGCGACAACATTCATTGCACGATCCCCGTCACGCTGCCCGAAGCAGCGCTCGGGGCCAAGATCGAAGTCCCGACCGTCAGCGGCAAAGCCCAACTGCGCATCCCGCCCGGCACGCAATCCGGCCAGGTGTTCCGGCTGCGCGAAAAAGGCGCGCCGAGTTTGCGCGGCGCGACGCACGGCGATCAGTACGTGGAAGTGAAAATCGTCCTGCCGAAGTTGATTGACGAAGATTCGAAGCACCTGCTGCGCGAGTTTGCCAAACGCAATCCCGAAAACCCGCGCGTGGCACTAGGGCTGGAATGAAAAATCAAAAGGCAAAAGGCAAAAGGCAAAAATCAAAAATGGAAAGTGGGAGAAAGAAAGATAGGTTCCGCACTTTTGCCTTTTGATTTTTGCTTTTTGCCTTTTGATTTTCCGTATGAAGAAACGAGCGAAAGGCTACACGATCAGCGCCATCGCCGATCATTACGGCGTGCACCAGCAAACGCTGCGGCTTTATGAACGCGAAGGGCTGCTCAAACCTTCGCGCTCGGATGGCAATGTCCGCCTTTATGCCGATGAAGACATCGAACGGCTGGAAGTCATTTTGAAACTGACGCGCGATCTGGGCGTCAATCTGGCCGGGGTCGAGATCATCCTGAACATGCGCGAGAAAATGGATCAGATGCAGCGCGAGTTCAATCGCTTCTTGGAATCGCTGCGCAATTACGCCGAGCAGAACATGGCTGAGCCGCAAGACCCGCACAACTTACAAGCTCTGGTGCCGACGCGCCGCACCATCGTGCTCAAAACCGCCAAGCGCGCCACCGTGCGCGAAATGGCCGAAAGCGAAGAATGAGCCGGCTCACAACACATCGGCAAAGGCTTTCTTCGTCCGCTCGAACCACCAATACCCTATGCCGAAACAACTCAAGGCGAATAAGGTCGTAAAGACCAATCCGCGCCAGTCCGGCATTGCCCCTTCCAGCAAAATTCGCCGATAGCTGCGCACCAGTGCCGCCATCGGATTCAAATCCACGAGCCAGCGGTACTTGGGCGGAATCATGTTTTCGGGATAAATGATCGGTGTCAGATACATCCACGTCATCAGCGCCAATTGCGTGAATTGCGCGGTGTCGCGGATAAACACGCCAAAGCTGGCGGCCAACCAACCCAGCCCCACAGTCACCACCAACTGCGGCACCAACAGCAATGGCAATAAAAGCATCGTTGGCGACAAGGTGTGCTCAAAAACTGCCGCCACCACGAGCAACACCAGCGTGCCGAACAGTTGTTGCGCAATGGCTGAAAGCGCCAAATTGACCGGCAGCGCTTCAATAGGAAAGACCACACGTTTGACCAGATTGACGTTCTCCGTCAAGGCCGTTGCCGAACGTTGCACGCCCTCGCTAAACGCAATCCACGGCAGCATTCCGCAAAACATATAAATCGCGTAGCCGAACTGACTGGTCTCATTGCCGAACCGCGCATTGAAAATCCCCGCGAAGATCAGCGTGAAGATCAGGATTTGAATGGCCGGCGTGATGACAGTCCACGCCAAACCCATCACTGAGCCTTTGTAACGGTTGGTCAGATCGCGCTTGACCAGCGAGCTAATCAACCCGCGATGCTCGCTGAACAGCGCCAACGCGGGCGACCAGAGCGGGACTTTGGCGCTTGATTGATAACTCATCGGCGGGTCAATGCAACCTCAATGCAACCTCAATGCAAGGTGGTGGCCGTGCGGCGGGTCTCGACGGGCTGCTCTTCGGCAAAGGCCCCGAGCGGATAGGTGAATTCGTTGCGGACTGTGGCAGCCGGTACAACCGCTTCAGCCGCGACTTCGATCCCGGCCAGTTTCGACAACAGGGTTTCGTATTCGTCGGTAATCTGTTCCCAGTTATAAAGCTCCAGCACACGCGACATCGCGCGGCGGCGGTATTCAGCAATACGCCCAGGGTCAGCCAGCACGCCCTGCAATTGCCGCGTCAAATCGTCCACCGAATCATACAGAATGCCCGCCTCGCCCAGCACTTCGACATTCTCCGGCGTGTTCAACGTCAGGGCGCAATTCCCTGCCCCCATCGCTTCGATCAGCGCCGGATGCGTGCCGCCCACTTCGGTGGCGTGCACATAACAATAGGCATTCTGCTGCAACGCGCGGTAATCCTCGCCGAACACGAAGCCCAAAAATTTCACGCGCGGATCACGCGTGCTCTTGAGTTGCGCGATGTATTCCTCTGCGTAAGGCGCACCGCCCACGACCACCAACGGCCAATCGGTTTCCAGTTTCTGATAAGCCTCGATCACCAAGTGGGCATTGTTCTCCGGCTCCAACCGGCTGACGTAAAGCACGTAACGATTCGGCTCCAAGCCATACTGCGACAGCAAGTCAGGCATCGCCCGGCGCGCGACTTCGGCGCCGTAGGCGATCATGGCCGACTCTTTGCCATAACGGGTCGCGTAATAGTCCTGAATCACTTGCGCATCGGTCACAATTGCGGTCGGCAAAAACGTCGAGAGCCATTCCGAAACCAGATAATAGCTGCGCCCAATCCAATTCCACTTTTTGCGCTTGCGTTCCAGCCCGTCCACATTCACCAGCGTCGGCGTGCCCAAGAGGCGCGGGACAATCGAGAAAACGCTGTTCGCCGCATTGCAAATCAAGATCACGTCATATTGGCGAAATGCCGCGTGCAGCACGGAAAGAAACGTGTGGATCACCGTATCGAAATACTTGTGACGAATCGTCGGCAGGACAACGAGCTTGACGCCGTTGTAATGCGTGGTGGCCCGGCTGGTCGAATAGTGTTTGCGGCAATAGACCGTGACTTCGTGGTCACGCGCCGCCAAACGCGTCGCCAATTGTTCGGCAAATGTCTCGAAACCGCCGTAGTTCGCGGGAATGCCTCGCGTCCCCAAAATGGCAATTTTCATAAAAAGAAATGCGCCCTCAACTGAAGTCCATCACCGGGGGTTAATCGAAGAGCCACGTTGTTTGGGCTTAGTAATTCAAGAAGATTGAAAACGATGTGCGTCAAACGCCGCCGCAGTATAGCCCCGCCCGGATGAATTCGCTATCCCCGCCAACAGATTCCCGCCGACTTTTCCAAGGGCGAGCCGGGGTGGACAATTCAGCCTGGGCCCGGCTAGAATGCCCGCACTTTCAGAGCGGTCCTCGCAACATTCGAGCGGTACCAAAGATCAAAGAGCACCACCTTACGATCACCTTCGGAGCAGGCGATCTGCTCATTTGATCAACACAAGGAGAAAATCGAACGTGCGACAATTTCAGATGCCCCTTTGTCTTTTTGTGCTCAGTAGTGTGCTCATCTGCGCCCCACGCGTTACGCAAGCACAACAACCCGCACAAGACAAACCCGAGACAAAGACCAACACGATCACAACCCCACTCGTGGGGGAAATCCCTGTTCCGCCGCTGCTGACCCAGGCGCGCGCTTTGACCAAACTCGTGCTGCCCAGCATCAGCCTAAGATTGCTAAATCCGCCCTCGCCCTTTGGCAGCGACCCGGCGGCGACCTTGCGGTCGGCGATCATGCAAAAGCTCGGCATTCGTTACCGCTTCTACGGCACGGATGATAATGGCTATGATTGTTCGGGATTCGTGTGGCGGGTTTTTCAAGATGCTGGCGTGGATTTCCAGCGCGTGGCCGCGCGTTCGCTCTGGAGCCAATTGCCCGAAGCGGCCACGGATGAAACCAAACAGTTCGGCACGCTGGTCTTTTTCAACGACCTGAAACACGTGGGCATCGTGCGCGACGCCGCCACGTTCTATCACGCTTCAAGTACGAAAGGCGTGACCGTCTCTGAATTTGCCGGCTATTGGGAGCAGCGCATTACGGGCTATCGCCGCGCGCCGCTCGCGCTTATACCGCAATTGATGAAGGCGGCAGAGTAAGCCGCAGGCGTTTATCAACAAACGCGGCTGCCAGCGAGATTTCAAAAAGCTGGCAGCCGCGTTTACTGTCATTGCGCTTTGGGTAAAAAGCCTGCCGATTTGGCCTTCTTTTCCGACTTATCCCAGAAGGCTACGATGCGGGTGATGTCCACATACCCCAGCCGCTCTTCTTTTTCCAACACGAGGATGTTGCCCGCGATCTTGACGATTTTGCCGCTCACGGCACCGCCTTCGCACACCACGTCAACTTCCTTGCCGATCCGCTCCTCCAAGAGATTTCTCATTGTGCCTTGCTCCTTTTTGTAATCCGAATGTTTGCGTTGCTAAAAACGGCGGCATTCTACTGCATCGGTCATAATTCTGAAAAAGGTTGTTCAGGGGCTGACGAATGGGCGCGTATCGGCGATAATCGCGGCGGACTATCAGGACTATGCAAAATCACACGACCCGCGAAATCATGACGGCCTTGCAATACCTGCTGATTGGCTTTTTAGCGCTAATCATCCTGCAGCAATGGTTCGGCCAACGCCCGCAACTTTGGCAATTGGCCGCCTGGATCATCCTCGCCGGCGGCCTGAGCCTGTTACGCATCTTCATCCTCGTCCTGATCGAATGGGTGCGCGGCAATCGCTGGCAATCCATCCGCCGCCGCAACTGGGATTGAGGATTGGCACCGCTTTACTTGCGCCGCCGTGCGAGACGGCCCACCGGATAACAATCAATGATCGCGCCTCGCATATACCGCCCTTTCGATTCCGCCTCCATCAATTCCTTGTAGACCTTGGGCGGCACTTCTTCATAAACGTAAGTCTGGCCGCTGTTGAAGACCACTTCCAACGTGCGCGTTTTGCGGTCATAGCCAACCGCGTGAATCATGCTCGACTCCACCGTCGTCAATTTCATTTCACACACTCCCAGCTAAACCATCAATTGCCCGCCATTGATTTCAATCAACTCGCCGTGAATGTAGCTCGCCGACTCTGACGCCAAAAAAGCAATCACGCGCCCGCACTCTTCCGCCGTACCTGTGCGCCCCAGCGGAATGCCCGCCGCAAACTGCTTCATCATCTCAGGCGTAGACATGCGTTCATGAAACGGGGTTTCGATTACGCCCGGCGCAATCGCATTGACGCGAATGCCAAACGGCGCGAGTTCTTTCGCCATACCCTTCGTCAAACAATGCACGCCCGCCTTGGCCGTGGCGTAAACCGCCGCGCCCGGCCCGCCGCCGTGATGCCCGGCAATCGAACCGACATTGATGATCGTGCCCGCCTTGCGTTCGATCATCTCACCCAACGCGGCTTGCGAAACCAGCCAGACGCTCTTCAAGTTCAGATTCAGCACCCGATCCCACAACTCCTCAGTGAATTCGTGCAACGAACAACGCTGCACCAGATCACCCGCGTTGTTGACCAGGATGTCCAGCGGGCCAAGTTGCGCGCGCGCGGCAGCGACGACGCTCTCAGCCCCGGTCTTGATTGAAACATCGGCTTGAATGATGACGCCGCGCCCGCCCACGGCTTCGACGGCTTGCAAGGTCTCTTCCGCCCCCGCCTGATTCTTGTGGTAGTTGATCGCCACCGCCGCGCCGCATTCGGCCATGGCGATAGCGGCCCAGCGTCCGATGCCCGTGCTCGCGCCCGTGACGAGCGCGACGCGCCCGCGAATGTCTTGTTTGTTCATAGTGATTTCCTTTTGGGATGAATGATGCTTGCTCCGCCCGCGTAAGCAACAAGGCCAGGGCCCTCATTTGGCCCGTTGCTTGTTGGGTTGGCGTTTGAGCCGTATGAGTTCAGCGCGCAATTGTTCAAGTTCCGCTTCGGCGCTGGCCGCCCGTTGCGCAGCTTGTTGCGCTTGCGCTTCAGCACTGGCCGCTCGTCGCGTAGCTTGCTGCGCTTCTGCTTCAGCGCTCACCGCGCGCTCTTCGCCCGTGGGGATCAGCCGGCCCCGGGCATCGCACCAGCGCAACCAAGTGTCTATGTGGCCTTCAAACTCGCCCCGCCAGAGTTTCAGGCTCAACCCCAACTCCGGCATTTTGTAATCCTTGCGCGGGCGGTACCGCTTGCCGAAGCCCAGTTCGTAAACACACAGCACATCTTTGCTGAGGCGTTGCTGCGGGTCATAAACGACGTAATAATTCACGCCCATCCGCGCATAGTCTTTGAACTTGTCCGTCAGTTCCTTGCCCTTGCGGTTCGAGACGATTTCGAGGGCGAGTTCCGGCACCTTGCCAAACTCCCAAACGAAGTAGGTGCGATGCTCTTTGTCGTACCAGTTCTGGTGCGGCGCGACATCCAGGCTCAGGAAAAAGTCCGGCACCAGCGGAGCCTCGTGCACCGCGAAAAAGATGCCAACATTGGCCGCAGCCAGAAACTTGCGCCGCTGCTTCGTTTTTTTAGCGGCGGCGGGCGGCGGCGTCCACGAACTGTATAAGGTGCGTTTCAAGAGCGTCTGTTGTTTTTCGGAAAAGAGATTGTCCACCGGTTCGTCGTCCTCCGTGACAATGTTTTCGATCACGTCGCGCAAATCGTAAGGAATGTAGGCTAGTGCTTGTGACATACGGTGCGGCCTCGCTTGCTTTTTTGGGTAATGCCCGTCGGGGCTCGGCTGGCAGTCTAGCGCAAGCGCGCGGCGTGCCTCAATGCCGGGCTGGAATCTTTTCCGGCTTTCCGCATTGCACTTGGCAATCAACCGGCTTCCTGCCTCTGTGTGGGGCAGCGCCGGAATACTTGTGACTTTTTACAATCGCTTGTTGGTTGGCTGAACTGCTCAAGCGCAGGTATGGCTTGCGAGAGGTGGAAAAGTTTCTCGGTGAAGATTTCTCGCGAGTGATACAGCAGCTAAGCTGCGCTGAGTCGTGGGAATCAAGCTGTCTGGAATTCTACGCGTAAATCATCGAAATTCGTTGTTGATTGACAGGCTCTTCCCTGCGTTATCAATACCAAGATCAATTCACAGTATCCAACTCAGCCCACGATTTCGGTCCGATGATGCCATCAGGGACGATACCGTGATTACGCTGGAAAGCGCGTACCGCAGCCTCTGTTCCAGCGCCGAATTCACCGTCTGCCGTAACGCCGACTTTTGTCTGAACCTGTTTAACTAACTCGCCTGTTGCGCCACGCCGGAGCGTCGGCCGCCCGGTGGAAACACCTGGCGGGGGAACAGGCTCAGCCGGCGGGATTAGCGCAATTGCTGGGGCTGTGCCATTGATGATGGCGGTTACCGCTGAACGGAAATCACTCATGTCGAAGCTGGGATCGTTTTTGCGCTTCTTCGGCAAAGCGTATTCCTTGTGTCCGGCGCAAAATTCCGCCCCTCGCCCGATATGCTTCAAGATGGCTGCCACGCCATGGCGATAAGCCTCCAGTTGTGCTTCCGGCCAGGGCGAATCGTTTGAGAGTCCCGTATTCTCCGCTTCGATACCTATGAAATTGGTGTTGCCTTGAGTAATACCTTTCCAGCTACCCAGCCCGGCGTGATTACACCTTCCGGCAGCAATCACGTAGTAGGCGCCATCCCGCCCGAGTCCGAGTTGAGCAAGCGGCCCGGGCAAGTCTGAACGTCCGTTGATGAGCGTGTTGAGACTGGGCATATTTCCATTCTTTGGCCCGGCGGTATGGTGACAGATAACTCCGAAGATATTTCCTACGTCGCCGCGCCCGCGATTCTCCCAACCATTGACCAGGGAAACTTTCAGGCCGGCACTCTTTAACACGTCAGGTAACCAAATTAGTGAATGTGGCATATCAGGCAACACCTCCCTCCGCTGCCGGCAAATCTTCATCTGGCGTTACATCGGTGATAGCGACATCACAGCCATCAGTTTTGTTCTCATCGCCTAACGGTGGCGCGGCGCTTGTTCCTGGCTGTGGCTGGGGAGTTACGGCGGAAGGCGGACGATTTTCATCCTCACGCCCCTTTTCCTGCGGCTTGACGGCAGAGCGAAGCGCCACCACCTTGTTTAGCACGTCGAACCAGAAAGGCGCTCCCAAAGTTGCCGCAAACGCAGTCAGCAACCAGCCAAAAAGCTGGGCGCTCCAAGTGCTGAACCACGCTCCCGACCATCGCGGGCTTTCGCCATTGAGCCCCTGCCATCCAGCCGTCCAACCAATCGGCAGTTTCATCTCCTTGATTTCTTTCTTTGCTTCGTCATAGCTGGTGGAGGCGGGATCTTTCTTGGCAGCTTCAGTCGCCTTCGCCACCAGTACCGCACGCTCGGCGTCGTTGCGGTACAAATAATCGGCAATCGTAATCGTATTGATGTTCAACCCGACCGCCACGGTGAGCGCGATCAGGAAGAGGATCAGATGTGTGGCTCGCTTATACTGGCCCGAAACCTGTTCCATGGCGCTGTCGAACCATGACTCGATTTTCGCCTGCGCCAGATTGAGGTCGCCCTGCGCTGAATCAATGAGGGTGAGCAAGGCCCGCTCTACCGGAGCGTTATCTAGCTTCGAGATGTTACTTCGGATGTTATCGAGCGAGACGGCGGGAGCACGCTTATCCAGGTTGGCTTCGTCAGTCTTGGGGCCGCGCGCCGCCATGTCCATCAGTGCCAGCGCGAAATTTTTTGCGGGAATATATGACGGGAGGTTCTCGCTGCTGGCGAAGTTTCCGAAGGGTTTGGTTGCATCGCTCGCTTTGTATGCACCAGAAAAAAGTCCAAAGACGAGCGGGTGATTGAAAAGGCTTTGCGCGAGACCCGTCGCCGGTTTGTCGTGCAGCAACTCACGTATCCCATGCTCGAGATAAGCCGCGCGCGTTTTCAACCAAGCCTCCAGCCCTTCGCGAACCGCCGAGCAGAGAATGCTGATCAGAATGTAGAGAAAAATAATTCCGATTGCGACGTCTAGAATCTTGGAACCAAACATATTTTCCTTCTTTCTGAAAAAGGATGACAAGCTGCCAAACGTCAGGTAGGCGACGAAAGTCCTCTTCAGAGACGGTTCTCCGTCCGAGTGCAAACTCTCCATCGGTCGTAAACCTGTCAAAAAGAGCGAGTATCCAGGTTAAGGATTTGATGGAGCCTTGCTGCTCAAAAACTTTCCGAGCAGCGCGAGCTTGCTTGCATCGAAGCTAAAGCCAAAGTTCACGCGAACGTGATCTTCTTTTATAAGGTCAGTAGCATTGGCATAAGTCACCGAAAATGGAAAACTCAGTCCGGTAGCGAACGGAACTTCGATTTTTAGCTGTACTGACGCGAGATCGGCCTTTTTCTTGGCTACGTGCCGGTTCTCAAATAGTCTTTGGTATCGCCCTGAAAGCGATAATGTTACTTGGCTCTGATCTATTTCATTGTTAAGAAAAGGGCTTTTGCCAATACTGCCTTCAAAAGAAAGTGCGACTGCCACGTCGCGCAAGGTATCTTGATTCATCATTTTATTTGGATGGTGATAAAATGAGCTACCCAAGTTAGCAATCATATTCATTGATGGCAGAACTTTCTTTTGATACAAAAGCCGAAGTACTGAATAGTCCTGTTTCATGAGTTGGCGTTTGAAAGTGTAGGCAAATGTTCCCACTCCTCTGCCGTTAAACTCACTTATTTTTGCTTCAGCCTCTTTGTATGCTTTTTCCTCAGCAGAAAATGCCTCTGCAATCCTTGGAAGCGACTCGTCCAGTAATCGCCTCTTTATCTCTGGGCTGATGTTGAAATCATCTACTTTGTCATACACTCCTTCTTTCATCCGGCAAAGTATCTCCCCTTGGAGAGCTGCTTCACTTGTATTGGTGTGGCTAGCTAGAAAGGCTTTTATCAGGCCTCCAGCGCCGATAAATTTATCCAATGCAGCCCTTCTGGATTGCTCAGATATGTCATCTTTAAAGGTGTTAAACAATGCGCCCGTAAGAACGACAGCGACCCCGGATATTTTTGACGCAATATGCTTCCGCCAATGATCCTCAAATTCTTTCGAGCGTATCGAATAATCCCTTGTAAAGCGGAATTTAACAGCGCCTTCTGAAAACTGATCGCCCGTCGCACTTTGTAGGGGATTGTCTTTATTCTGTATGTTGAAACTCGCTGATAAGCCGATACGACTCAGGTCGCCATACTGCTGATACGTTTCAGCAGTATCTCCCCGCTTGGCGCTGGCTGCCTGAATTACATATGGCGTTGTGCTTAAAGTGAGTGTGGTGCCATTAATTGCTTGTTGTATAGCACCATGATCGATAGCGATACCAAGCAATCTCGCGAAATTCGGCTTTTCAGTTGCACTTGTAGATCCGGCGGCACTTGCCGAAGCACCGATTTGAGTGTCGGTTCGTTTTGTTTCTTCCTTCACCTGTATATTCTTTAATATGGTCTTGGCTCTTGCCTCCGATTCCGCCTCGCCCTGAGCAAGGGCGTCCACCAGGGTAAAAAAAGTCAATTCATGGAAGAAATCGCTTATGCTATCTGAATCTTTACTTTTCAGAATTTTCCTGGCTGCACTGCCAGCCACTTCCTTGAGTTTAGGCGGCGCATCGTTCAAATACGTGTTAGAGCAGACACCTATGTTGGCAGCACTTATTCCCGTATTAGCCGTTTGGGGAGGTACTGTAGTAGGAGTTTGTACCGCCTCGGCTTGGGTGCTTGGCTTTGTTCCCGCTGCAAGATCAGTTGACTGGCTGGGCAATAGTGAAGTTGGCGGAGGCGCTTGTAGTTGAGGTGAACTCGCTCCCCTGCTTGATCCAGTAGGTGAACTGGTCGGGATAGCTGCTTCTACCTCTTGTAAATCCTTTTCATACACCACTACATCGCTATCTAGCCTTCGGTTCTGCTCTTGATTTAATGCGCTTCCTACACCTGCTTTATACGCTTTCAAATCCTTGATCTGTAGCAACAGCAGGTCTCGCAATTGCTCACGCTGTTCTCTAAGATAAAGACCATTTCTCTCCTTTATGCCAGATGAGTTGTTCTTATCCTTATCAATTGCTTCGAGTTTTCGAATATTTTCCTTCAACTCCTTGATCTGGATTTCGACTTGGCTTTGTGGAAAAGCAGGCCGAGTCATTAAGGGGTTGAAGACAAGCAATGCGATTAGTGCTTGTGCCAAAGTTTTTCGTATTACACAACTAGAAACCATTTATGCCTCCGTGAAAGAGTAGTAAAATAGGTAACTTGACAGGTTGCTATGCACGGCGGAACTCAAGCCCGCGCTTCCAAGAAGGGAAGTCAGATTTCAAGATATCTGTGCCTGTAAACCTGCCACCGCTGAGAGAGCCAGTTACAAACAACTGAAATTTGGCATCATCTGGGGCACTGGCTGGAAAAAAGCAGGAAACCATCGCAAAGTGCGTATGACTCGCTGGCACAGTAACTTTAAAACTATATGTGAGCAGGGGGGGAGGAGCAGGCGGAGGGAGCAGACCTAGGGCTTTTGGCTTCAAGTCAACCCCATCTACCGTGAAAGTCACAAACCTACCAACTTTAGTAGCTTCTATTTCGATTGTGACGGTTTCGCCGTCTTCAACAAGATAGATAGCGCGTGTTATTTGTTTCATACCAAAGCTCCTTTTTTGAAATAGCAATCTTTTACCAGAAATACTCATGTACGCCAATTTCGCCTACACAAAGAATCCGACAAAAGGTGGCTGAAGCAGCCATCTCACCATCGCCAAGCCTAACCTGGTTGTCGTTTGTCGGTGCTCAGGACGTTTGCGGCGTAACCTTTGCTTGTCTTGCGGATGGCGGTATGTGCTTTTGCGTGAGCGAAGTCGTGTTTTCCTCGCCTTGCCTAAAGCTGCTACCGACTTACCACTACGTTTCTCGCTTTCTCATTCGTGTATGCGGAAAAGCGGCAAGGCATTTCACGTAGACTACAAAAAATATTTTCCGGCCTGATTTTTATGTGCGAAGGCTGAGTTATTTTCGGGCGACGTGAAAATGGAATTGGTCAGCGCGCTCGGCCCGTCCCTCGGCGGTGAGGCCTTCGAGTTGGAAGTAGTAAGAACCGGCAGGCAATAAAGTGATGGGCACTTGTAACAGCAAACGCTGGCCATCGCGCGTCTGTTGTGGTTGCGCTTCATTCCAGCGTTTGAGGATGGCGCCGCCTTGCGTGTGCAGCACGGCGCGATAGCTTGGATATTGGTCTTGCTCAAGCTCGAGTTGTAATTTCGCGGTGTGCGCGCCAGCGGGGATAGTGATCTGGTTGCGGGCTCCCGGAGCGCCAGCGTCTCTGGTCAATGCGCCAGGCGTGAGTACGAAGGCAACGACGGATGAGGTTGTAAGCTGGGTTGAGTGTGGTGCCGCCTGTTGAGCCTGAGCTAATGCTTTTTCGAGTTGGGTGGCTTGCGTCTGTTTGTCTTGTAATGCCTGCTCTAGTTGTGCGCTGCTGGCGCGCAGCTCAGCCAGGCGCTGGCGCAGTTCCTGTTCTGTGGGGCGCGGCGCGGACGATTGGGCGCGCATTTGTGTTACTTCGTTTTGCAGACGGGCGGCCTTGAAGCCTAGCCAAAGGCCGCCGAGAGCGATAAGGACACAGGCGGCGCTGAGCGCGTAGCCGCGTACCGGATAGCCCGTGTTTAAGAAGCCACCGAGCCACACGAGCCAGCCACGTGGCGACGGCTCACCTTGTTCTGCGGCGCGCCCAAGATGGCGTTGGAAAGCCTGAGCGAAACGCAACTTTTGCTGGTGTTCAGGCGCGGATAAAAAATGCTGCTCGAAGCGTTCACGTTCGAATGAAGAAAGTTCATTGCGGGTGTATGCGTCGGTCAATTCATCCTCGGCGATCAGCAACTGCTCGAATTCACCATCGTCAAGCAACAACCTCTGTTCGAGCGCCAGTTGCTCCTTTTCGCCGAGGGTGCCAAGCAGATACTGTTTTACGTTATTTTCGACCTTAATCATTGGGGTCTTCTCCTATCAGGTTTCGGCTCGCTGGGGATGCGCTTCAACCGACTATTGCAAAAAATGGCAATCCATTTCACGCCGCTGTTTGGGCGAGACATTGAAGCAGGCAATCCTGCAGGCTGGCGCGCAAGCGAAAGACCTTGATTTTCAACGCGTTGTCAGTCTGACCGAGTTCCACCGCCAGGGCTTTGCGCCGGTTGATCTTGGCCTGTTTCTCCTCGCGGTAATATTCCAGTAACAACCGCCGCTGGGCTTGTGGCAAGGTCGCCATGCACTGGCTCAGGCATTGATCTTCGCGCTCTTTTTTTTCAGCGGAATCTGGTGCGGGCGGTGGTGGTGGTGAAGCTGGCCGCATGCTTTTACGCCGCCATTCGAGAAAGACTTTATGCGCCACGCCAAAAAAATAAAGAGCGGGATCGCCGACATAATCCGCCGCGAGTTCCGCAACTTTTTTGCCCACGCGATCAATGGTTTTGTCGGCCAACTCTTCGGCCACCGGGCAACCGCGCGCGGCAAAAATCCTAATTAGTTTGCGACGAATCTCTTCATATTTTTTCCCTGCCTGCTCCGGCTCAGGATCAAGCCAGGCCAGCAATCGGTTAAATGATTCATCGTCCATCTCCCAGGGGTTATTCATCGGGGGTTCATTATTGACTAAATAGAAAGGTGGTGGGTCAATGGGGAGAGCCATGCCGCAGATCAACGCGGAGCACGCAGATCAATCCGCTTGGGTAACAGGGTTGATCTGCGTTTTTCAGCGTTGATCTGCGGCAAGACCTCTCCTCTTTGAACCACTACCAATAGAAATTGAGACCAAGCTCAGACGTCGCCTTCAATGCTGCAAAACTGGACTGGAAGGCAGATATTCACCTTGTAACACGAACGCCGCCCAATAGTAAGGCGCACGCTGCTGCCGCCACATGGTCAATTGCGCTTCGCGCAAAGCGGCGGCGGGTGTGAGCCCGTCATGTAACATGCGCTGATAGAATTCCTTCATCAGTTCCGTCGTGGCCTCATCATCCACCTTCCATAAGCTCGCCAGCACGCGCGCCGCGCCGGCATACATAAACCCGCGCGTGAGGGCAATTAGGCCTTCGCCTTTGACGTCTTTGCCAAGCGCGGTGTTACACGCGCTAAGCACAACAAGTTCGGCGGGTAGTTTCAGGTTATAGATGTCATGCAACCGCAGAAAGCCGTCTTGTGGATTGCCGCGTGGATCGAACCGCGAGAGTGCCACGCCGGAAAGCTCCGGGTGTTGGCTATCGAGCAAGCCGTGCGTGGCGAAATGAATGATCCGATATTGGCTCAATTCCGCTCCGGTCACCAACGCGCGATTCACCGCAAACCCCTCGACGAGGTTGGCTGCGCCAGCAGGCGTAACCGAAAGAATGGCGGCTGCCTCTTCGTGGGTGGCCGGCAGGCGGGGCAAGGTGAGTTCAGCGCCAGCCAATGCGCTCGTATTGACGGCGGCTGGCCTGGCCGCCCTGCCCGTCTTAACAGCGTTACTAAAGCGTTCATCATCTTTGCCAAAGACCGGATCGGCCAAGACCGTGACCGCTTTGGCGGCGGGCTCGCGCCCAATGGTTTCAGCGCGCAACACGGCCAGAGTGGAAGCAGAGGGCAGGCTGATGATTTCGTGTTGAACGATGAGGGGAGCTGCTGGCGAACCGTTGTTGCCCGCGTTCGCTGGCGCGCCTATGCTCCCGCTCGGCACAGGTTCGGGCAACGCTGCAAACGGCACGTATTGCAAGGCCCCTTCACTCACTACGATCAAGCGCCGATGGCCGAGATGAGCGGCGACCGGCGCCAGCACCAGGCGACTCAACTCGGCCGCTGCCAGCGCGTATTGCGCGTCGTTGTCAGCCAACCGCGCGTGCCGCTGTTTGAGCCTTTCATTCGCCACAGGCTGGCGCGCGATGAACAGGTCATAGAGACGGCGGGCGGATTGCTCAATTTGCCTGCTGCTGGCCAATTCGTAACTGGCAATCTCGCGCCTGGTCACGGCCCAAACATAGCTGCTACGCTCGCCGAGCGCGTATTCCAGCAGGAGCGTGTCGTCATCCAGCACGGAATTTTGAATCGCCGCGAGGTCGCGCGGCTGCGGTTGGGTCAGGGCGGCATAATGCGGACTGCGCGCGCGCATCAGCGCCCGCACGTCATCAATCTGCGCCGTCAAGGTTTCGACTTCCCGCTCAACCGCCGCCATTTCGGCTTCGTTGGGCTTTTCGCCGCGCAACCGCATCAGCCGTTCCGCCTTGCCGTTGAGTTGTTGCTGCAAAGTGCGCTCACGTTGCAACAACTCCGGCTCGACATCCCGGCGCAAATCAGCGCGCGCCTCGGCCAGCAATTCCAACAGGCTGCGCGCCCGCGCTTTCTCACTCGCGGCCAGCGCCAGGGCGTCATACCCTTGCGTGGGTTGCTGCCGATGCAGCCGCATCAACACATCTATCTGCAATTGGTAATACTGGTGAATCGAAGCGGAGTAAGAAGTGCGCAGTTCCTGGCTGAAGACTTTGGCGCGGAGCGATTCGCTCAACGCCAGCGCGGTTTCAATCTGGGCGCGCGCTGCCAGCAAATCCGTTCGATCAAGCTCCAAAAGCGCCAGATGGTAACGCGTCTGCGATTCACCGAAGCGGTCGCCCACCGCTTGATTGAGCGCGAGCGCCTGCCGGTAAAATTCGAGCGCCTGTTCCTGCTTGTTTAATGCACGATGCGCGTCACCTATGTCATTGAGCAGGTAGGCTTCGCCTTGCCGGTTACCCACTTGCCGGGAAAGCAGTAGCGCCTCCTGATAAATAGCAAGCGCTTGCTGTTGTTCTCCTAACGCGGCATAAGCGCGCCCGCTGTTGATCAGCGCGTAGGATTCATATCGTTGAAGGTCGAACGTTCGAAGGAGCGGCAATGCTTGCTGATAATAACTGAGCGCCTTACGGTGATTGCCCATGGTGTAATGCGCCTCGCCGATCTGTGCGAGTACGGCTGCTACGCCCTGGTTGAAGCCTTTCATTCGCCACAATTTCAGTACGTTCTCGTAATTGCTCAACGCCCGCTGGGGTTCTCCAAGTGCAAGGTAGTCATAAGCTGAATTTCCGAGGGTGGTAGCTTCCCACAGTTGGTTGCCCATCAATTTGAAGAGCAGGGCGGCTTGGGCATAGCGATTCAGCGCTTCCTGTTTTTCGCCTACACGCGAATAAAGTTGCCCCAGTGCTGTGAGCGTCAAAGCTTCACCGCGTCGGTGCCCTGTCTCGCGCCACAGCGCGAGTGAGCGTGCATAATAGTCAAAGGCCTCTTGCGCATTGCCTATGTCTGAGTGCGCGTAACCAAAATTCAAAAAGATGGTTGCGAGCAAGCGGCGATCATTGAGTGCGCGGCAAAGCGCCAAAGCTTGCTCAAGAAACTTGAGGGCCTGCTCCTTTTCATCCATCCAGTCGTGATAAGCCCCCACATTGTTGAGCGCGCGCGCCTCGCCCAGTTTATCGCCAACTGTGTGGCTCAATTGCAGCGCCTGCGTGGCGCATTTCAATGCTTCTTCAGGCTTGGCCAGGTAAAGATAAATGTTGCTCATCTGATTGAGCGTTTCGGTCTGGCCTTGGGCATCCCCGAGCTTGGCGTTGAGTGCGAGTGCGCGTTGATAAAAATTGATCGCCGTTGATAATTCACCTAATGAATAATAGGCCGCTCCTATTCCACGCAGCGTATGAATTCTATGCTGCATGTCGCCGAGTCGCTGCCAAAGGGTGTGGTCAGTTTGAAATTGCCGGATGGCTTGACGACTGGCTTGGGCTTCCCAGGTTTCGTATAACTGCTCCGCGGAAGCCTCAGCCGTTTCCGCCGCAATCAAGTGACGATCTTGCGCCGTAGCCTGGCGGAGTTCTGAGATTTTCAGGTGGTAAGCTCCGGAATGCGCCATTGTTTCGAGCGAACGTACGGTGAGCAGGTATGTGCCGGAGTTCGCTATCAGTGCGGAGAGTGATCGTGCACCAACTTCACGGCAGTCCAGGTTGCGTAGTTGTCGGCCACTTGGAGTTGAGAGCGTAAGAGCAACGGCGATCTCCTGCGGTTCGATGGTTAACCTCAAATACTGACCGGCTTTTAGTGAGAGGTGATAAGCGCGCTTTTCATTTTTCCCAAGCGTACTTTGTACTGGTTGAGCGGCGCTGAGGGGCTGCGGTTCCTGCGGGCCTTCTTTTGTCGCATGGTGCAAGGGTTGACAGCCAATCGTGAGAGGGAGCAACGCCAGCAGCCAGAGCAGGCTGATGCATAAAGCTGATAAAGAAAAACGCTTGTGCTGGGGCGGAGGCAATATTGCAGTTGCCTCCGCCCTTTGCCATACCTTGACGCACAGCATTAACGTATAGGGGGATAGTCGAGATTTAGTCGAGCGCCAGTTTGTCATCTCTAAAAAACGCCACAGGCGGATTTTTCATCTTTACTGCATTGTCGCTGCTTCCCTTACTGCCAGGTTCGAGGAAGCGCACCCCAACCCTCGTGTCATCCGTCGGGATGAAACACAACAGATCCGTTTCTTTATGCTTCCCATCGTTGCGCACCGGACGACGCGAAGCCTTTAGGTATTCCGTAATGAAATCACCCCAATGAGTCGCTTCGTGGAATTTGAGTTCCTTATACACCACCAGTTCGTCAAATTCTTCGACCTTTTGCGTGTCAGCCGCCCAGGGGAAATAGATGGACACGCCATGCGAATGTTGAAACGCCGCGCCGCTATAGCAAGAGTGAAGCACGAAGGGAGAAATCTGTTGGCGCGCATCGCCATCAATAATGGTTTTTACCTTCTTACAGGCATCACGAATTGCTTTATCGCGGCAGGATTTCTGTAACTGGTCGCAAAAATCCCAAAGGTCAATGTACCGCTCGGCGTGGTAAGACTGCGCGTGCCAATGCGCCAGCAAGACTGCGTTGAGGATGGCCTCTTTTTTGAGGATGACCTTTTGTGTAATTCCTTCGGTCAAGGCCTTCTGCAACCCTTTAACAGCCTCGATCAGGTATGGGCTTTGCTTCAGGTCGCAGACCGCTTGATCCACCGAGACGCCGCCCACAGCGTAATCCGAGTAATAGCGCACATACTTGCCAACCAACTCGTGTGCGAGCGTGACGGCGTCTGCCCCTTTCTGGCTGGCAGCGTTCAAGGCCTCTAGAATTCGGTGATAAGGCCAGCCCGTGCTCAACTCGAAGCCTTCGGCTCCGATCAGCAAGTGGGCGCGGCCTGCTAACTCGTGCGCCACTTCCGCCATGCTCATCAGGCAACTATCCATCAGCACAATATCTATTTTGCGTGGGAGCTTTTGAAACACGGCACGCAAGTCGGAAATCGCCAGTGAAGCCGCAGGGTTGTTACTTTTCAAAAAAGGGCCGACGGCTCCGCTCCCGTGCCCCGAAAGAATCACCAGTTGCCGCGTGCCTTGCGCCGAATTCTTCTCGATGCTCGAGACGAGAAATTCTTCCAGCACATCCGGGTTGGAAGCGCTCAGCAATTCCGCCTTGGTGAGTGGTCGCATGGTCGCCTGATCACTGAGAACGGTTTTTTTCGCAGCCCATTTCTGTTGGGGCTGTGGCGGAATGGGAACTTCTTCTGGGATGGGTTTCAGTTCTCCATCAGCGTCTCCAATCGGAGACTGCGGGTTGATTCCTTTTCGCTCGTCAACCTGATCGCGCTTTCTGATCGCATAACGACGGGGGGGAGTGTCTTTGGCGCTGGAATGAAACTGGGCGATTACATTCACTCCGGCAGCAGTGCCGACTCGCTGCATTTCCTTCAACGAGAAAATGCATTCTTCACTCAGACTGTTGTCTGCCGCCATATAAACCATGACGTTCCAGTTATTAGTGTTCGGCGTTGTTTTAGTGGCGTTGGTCTTTTGGGTATTCATCGTAAGGTCTCCTTGTAATTTGCTTGAGGTTCAGTTTGGATTGAACGCTGCTAGCTGAAAACGACTGATCAGCCGCAGCAGTGGTATGGGTTAAAGAGAAGGGCTGCCTGACGGAAGAAGTAGTAGCAAGTGAGCAGGGACAGAAACTATCAAGTCGCACCAGTCAGCCACAGACAAAAACTAAGCGGTCACCTGGGGATGTTCGCCAACGCGCTGATGAAGACACTGTCTTCTACATGTCCGTAATCAAGCCGGCAACATACCCGCATGAGCGAATAGCTAAGAACGCGAAGCGCATTCTTAGCTGGATTAGATCACTAGAAATCGCACCAAACTCGACTGCTGTTTGGAATAGGCTTGCCTCAGACTCGGCGCGGCGAAGATAGCATGGCGCGGCGCTTTTGTGCTAGCAGTATGACAGCGCTGACAGTTGCTGGCATTTGCGCCTGGCGCACTGCCATAATCCACGCCTTGGCGGATGGCGACAGCGCCGAACACCGGACGTACCCTTTGACCTAATCCACATCTGGATTAATACTACTGCGGCAGTTTCGGCACAACTCTCCGGCAAACGAAGTTGAGCTTTACGACAAACCATAAACCATTGGAGGAAATATGCGCAGCAAGATCGTTTTTTCGATTTATCTATTGTTGCCCCTGTTTGTGCTGACGGTGTGGCTGTGGCCTTCAGCGAACGCACAAACCAAGCGCACAGGCAAAGAGGTTTATCGCGGCAACATCACCTACATCGGCGGCCCGCGCGGCGCCGTCACCGATTTCTTCACGTTCACCATCAACAACATCACGCCCGAAGCCGAAGTCACGCGGCTGATGGAATTGTTGAAACGCGATGGGCAGGACAAATTCTGGGACGCGGTGGCGAAAGAAAAGCGCGGCACGATCCAAATCGGCAGCGGGCTGAGCCGCGACCTGAACGCGGTCTGGGTGACGCAAACCGAAGACGGGCGCAAGATTTCGGCGGTTGCCGAACGCTGGCTGGGCTTTGGCGAATTACGCCGGGGCGCGCGTTCGGTGGACTATCCGTTCACCTACATCGAGCTTTACGTGCAAGAAGACGGCGCTGTCGAAGGGACGCTCTTCCCCGCCGCCCGTGTGCGTGCCAAAGGTTCGAATACGATTGAGGTCGAAAACTTCGGTATCTATCCGGCGCGGCTGGTCAATATCAAGCAGAAGAAGAAATAGCTGCAAAAATGCTTTCAGCTAAATCAGAACACGCAACAGTGGGACACTGTGTCAGTAGCCCGACCGTGAGGTAGGGCAGGCTTGTGGTCAAACCCAAGCGGTCTGACTGGACGGCGCGCCCCCCCTCCCGGTCGGGCTACTGACACACCCTGCCGCGACTGTACCAATCT
>JAYUCP010000288.1:0-4855 GCA_043740245.1 Acidobacteriota bacterium
ACCCTTTCAGGGTCGGAGGCCGATGCGCTTGTTCCGAGGGCGTTGCCCCCGGCTATTAAATCCCGCCCTTTCAGGGCTTTAAGAGGCAAATTCCCTAACAACCTCATTGGGCTTTAGCCTGTGTGCGGGCTCTCCAAGACAGGCTAAAGCCTGAACTCCATGGTCTTGCGCGGCGTTTGTACGCGCTTTTGTGTAAGTCCTGATTGGTTTCAAGCAAAAGAAATTCCGGCCTGGGTAAGCGCAAGCCGCGCGCCTGCCCAGATGCGCCGTGCGCCTACGCTTCTTCTTTGTAAAACCAGGCGCCCGCCACCGCGCCGGCGGCAAATTCAACCAGTCCCCAAACCAACCCGATCATAAAGGGCTGCACCGAGAAGAGGCCCAGCGCGACCTGGATGACGCCGACATAGACATAGGCGAAGAACCAGGCGATCACCCCGGCGCCAAAGCGCGGTCTGATCGCGGCATAGAGATAGACGATCACAATGCCCAAGAGGAAGGTCATCACGACCGCCTTGGCGATGAAAGTGCCGCTCGGTTGCGGCGGCAAATTGAGCCGGCGAAAATCCTCTTCCATCGCCTTGGCGAGCACGACGGTATTGAGCAGCGCTTCGCCGATATTCAACACCACACCTGCCACCAACCCGCCCAAAACCACTTTTCCCATATTGATGTTAGCCATAATGGTCTCCTTGTGATTGGCTTGAACAGCCAGGGGTCAACTATTTGTTGCATTGTTCGGCCAGCAACGGTTTGCCGCCGAAGCAGGACTTGGCAAGTCGGCCGCGTTGGTACAGCTAGCGGCCCGGAACGCCGCCGCAGCTTCCCACTCCGCCGCGAATTCTTCAAGGTCTATAGGAAAAACACACCCAGATGTCGGGTTCGGAGAGCCACCGGTACGGAACCGGGAGCGATAGCGACCGGGTGCCCCCGAGTAGGTCACACGCAGAGTCACCCGGTTGCTATCGCTCCCGGTTCCGTACCGGTGCATTCCGTGCAGCTTGGTGTAGCCTTTTTATAGCGCAACAAATCGCCGCGGGCGTTGGGCCGCTGCCAACCGCTGCGACAAAAAATAGCGCGCCGTGGCAGGCTTGCTACCTTGCGCAAAACGCTGACAGACACGCGGCGCTAGGCAGGCCGTTGGCCCCTGTGCTACGCTGCGCGCGCGTTCGGCACGATTTCAACGGGCCTTTTACCAGACAACTCGCACCAACCAGCAAGCGCTTGCTGAGTCGCTTGAGGCTTTCACTTATGACGCAATTCGACGCCTTTCTCAGTCACAACAGCGCAGACAAAGAGATTGTCCGCACGCTGGCCGAAAAGTTGCGCGCGGACGGGCTGGGCGTGTGGTTTGACGAATGGGAATTACGGCCCGGCGCAACCTGGCAGAGCGGCATTGAGCAAGGGTTGAAACAAAGCCGCGCGACGGCGGTTTTTATCGGGCCGCACGACCTCGGCAAATGGGAGACCCCGGAAATGCAAGTGGCGCTCGATCTGCAGGCTAAGCGCAGCTATCCGGTGATTCCGGTCCTGCTGCCCGGCATTACCGATGAAATCAAAGCGGGGATTCCGCTCTTGCTGCAACGGTTCACCTGGGTGGATTTCACGCGCGGCGCGGACGACGCCAAAGCGCTGGATCAACTCATCTGGGCCATTACCGGCAAGAAACCGGAACGCCAGCAACCCGAACCGGCCGCACCAGCTTTGCCAGCGTCGGCCATGAATCAAGGCACGCAACTGGAAGAAGCCGTGGCCAATCTCGTCCAGCGCTTGCGCAAAGGCAACGCGACCTTCTTTCTGGGCTGGGGCGTAGAGGCCGCCGGGCCCGCGCGCACGCACGAGATCGCGCGGGCCTTGCTGTTGGAATTGCAACTGATCGGCCGCGAGGATACGCCCCTGCTGCCGCTGGATTTGGCCGGACTGTATTACGCCATCGGCAAAAACGACGACAGCTTTCTCGAAGACAAAGTGACCGAACTTTTGCTGGCACGCACCGAGGCTACCACCAGCACGCACGAAAATCTGGTGAAGTTGCTCCAACTCTTGCAGCAACGCGGCACGCGCCGGGTGCGCCGCCACGTGCCGCAACTGATCGTCACGACCAGCCCTGACGTCTTGATGGAGCGGGCGCTGTTGCGTGCCGGCATGCCCTTCGCCCGCCTGGTGCAACATCGTTCGGCGCAACAGATCACCATCAATCATTACCGCCAGGTCGAATTGCAGGGCGACCTCATTCTGGTGCAGGACGAGGCTGAGTCGCGCAAACCGTATCAAGCCCGGCGCGACAACCTGCAGGAATTGGATGACATCATCGCCCAGGCTGGCGAACAGGTCATCAGGTACAAACCGGCGAGTGGCCGCGAAAACCAATTGAATGAGTTGTCACTCGAAACGCTGACCGAGCCGATTCTTTACAAATTTCTCGGCTCGCAGGATGTGACGAATAGCTGCGTGCTTTCGACCAGCCAGTACTTTGAATTCGCCCAACATGCCTTGCAGCGGCGTTGCATTCCCGAACAACTCAGCGACATTATCGCCAACCACCCGGCGGTGCTGCTGGGCTGCGGGTATCTCGATCCCGATTTCCGGCTGCTGTGCCAGTTGCTGTTGCGCAAGCAACTGGAAGTCGAAACCAATGGCGCGCTGCGATATGCGCTGCAACTGCCGCCGGGCGCGGCCTTACCCAGCCGGCGCGTGGAAGACCGGCTGTGGGGCAAATTGAAAGAGACCGTGCTCAAAGAGATCGGCCTCACCACGCTGGAAGGGCGCGCTGATGCTTTTCTGCAAATGTTGATTGAGGCTTGGCAAGCATGAATGCCGTGACGCTTCGCAACGCCGAAGCCAAACCATACAAGGGCCCTGAAAGTTATCAGGTCGAGGACGCGGAACTGTTCTTTGGCCGCGAGCGCGAGGCCGAACAACTGACCGCGCGCATTCTCTCGACGCGCCTGACCTTGCTGCACGCGCAATCGGGCGCGGGCAAAACTTCGCTGCTCAATGCGCGCATCATTCCGGGGCTCGAAACGCGCGGCTGGGGCGCGTTCCGGGTGTTGCCGCAAAACGATCCGGTCAGCGCCTTGCGCGCCGCCACGCTACGCTATTTGCTGCCGCCGCCTGACGCCGAAGCGCAAGCCGTGCGCCGCGCGCTGGCCGCGCTTTGCGGGGCGGATGAGCAACCCACGCTGCACGAATTGCTGGCCCGTTACGACGCGCTCAAACCGCGCGCCACCGAGCGCCGCGCGCTGCTCGCCCCGCTGCAAACCCAGTTGCCAAACGCCGCCGGCACCGTCACGGAACGCGGCGCCACCACGCCGTATTTTTGCCGGCTGTTGCGCTCCAGCTTAGAACTGGACACCCTGACCGAACATCTGGAAGCAGTCCGTAGCCACGGCGACGGCGCCACGCCACCGTTGTTGCTTGAAGAAGCGACGCCCGTGCATCAGTTGCTCGCCTTTCTGGAAGCAGACAGCCTAGCCGCCGCCTACCGGAATTTGATTGCCGAACTGCATGTGCCAGTCAATGACCTGGCGGCGTTCTTCACGCAATTGCTGGAAGTTTACGGGCGGCAGCGCGCTGATTTCGGCTTGGTGGTGATCCTCGATCAGTTCGAGGAACTGTTCACGCGCTTCATTGATCCGGGCGTCGCGTCACCCGAATTGGCGGCGCATTTGCCCAGTTGGCGGCTGCGTTGGGAATTCTTCAAACAACTCGAAACGCTCTATGGCCAGAACACGGAACAGCCGCAACCAACGGGCCTCGTGCTCAACTTTGCCAAATCCGGCCTGCCGTTGCGCTATGTCGTTTCGATGCGCGATGAATACATCGCGCAACTCGATCCGTTGCGGCGCTTCGTTTGGGATTTGGATAACAACGCCTATCACCTGAGCCTGCTCAGCCGCGCCCAAGCCGAAGAAGCCATCAAGAAACCCGCCGAAGAATTCGGCTACGGTTACGCCGGCGACTGTTACAGCCAACTGATTGCGCAGTTGATGAAAGAAGACCGCTTTGTCGAACCGGCGCACCTGCAATTGGTGTGCGAAAAGCTGTGGAGCGAGCGCGGGCGTGAATTGGCCAAGGCGGCGGACGATACGTCCGGACAAATCGAGTTGCAGACCTTTCAGCACTTGGGCGAAGTGCCCGGCATCTTGCGCAGTTTTTTCAACGACTACCTCGAACGGCTGAATGTGGCCGAGCAATTGGAGACGCTGGAAATGTTGGAGGCGCTCGTCACCACGAGCAGGACGCGCAACATCGTCGAGCGCGAAATCCTAGTCAATGTCCCGTTCCGCGACAGCGCCAGACGCGAACGCTTGCTGGACAATCTGATCAACAAAACCATTCTGCGCACCGAACGGCGGCTGGGCGGCAACTTCGTCGAGATCGTGCACGAATTCCTGATCGGCCCGATCCTGGAAGCCTTGCGCGACAAACTGAACGCGGATGTGCAGTACAAACATCTGCGCGGCGCCTTGCGCATACTTGAAAGTCTGTATGTGAATCGCGCGTTGGGCACCGCGCCGTTGCAGCCCGACGAATTCCGCCTGCTGCACGAACGCCGGAACGAAATCGCCTGGAACGCCTGGGGCGCGGAGTTGATGTTGCGCAGCGCCGTCAAAACCGGCGCCAGCAAAACAACCATCGCCGCCTGGGCCGCCCGGGTTGACCAGCCGGACGCCCCGTCTAAACCAGAGGGCAGTGGTGCAATCGGGTGAGATAAACGCTTAAGGGCAAGTGCATGGAGTTCAGCCTTCAGGCTGCGGCCCGCCGCAGGCGGGGCTGACAAGCTAAAGCTTGAACTCCATGCTTTTCTCCCCTGATTGCGTCACTACCAACCAGAGTAACCGCGAGTAACCGTCAT
>JAYUCP010000289.1:0-4844 GCA_043740245.1 Acidobacteriota bacterium
CATCATCGGCAACGTCGTCATCGGCGACGGCGCCAGCATCTGGTACGGCGTCGTCTTGCGCGGCGACGAAGGCCGCATCGAAATCGGGCGCGGCAGCAATGTGCAAGACAACTCCGTCATTCACACCACGCCCGAAATCCCGACCATCATCAAAGACGACGTGACCATCGGCCACGGCGCGCTGCTGGAAGGCTGCACGATTGAAACCGGCGCGGTCGTCGGCATGGGTTCGATCGTCTTGCACCAGGCCGTCGTTGGCGAAGGCGCGATGACCGCCGCCGGCAGCGTGGTCACGCCGGGCACACTCATTCCGCCGCGCACGCTGGCCGCCGGTTCGCCCGCCGTGGTCAAGAAAGAATTGTCGGGCGCGGCATTGCGTTCGGTCGAACACAGCACGCTGGCCTATCACCATCTGCGCGATGTTTATCGCCAGCAAGGACTGGACGATCCCGCCAGCGCGCTATGAGCCGCCTGCTCCTCTTCAACAAACCCTTCCACGTGCTTTGCCAATTCAGCGGCGGCGAAGGCCGCGCCACGCTCAGCGATTACATCCGCGTGCCTGATGTTTATCCCGCCGGGCGCTTGGATTACGACAGCGAAGGCTTGTTGTTGCTGACCGCTGACGGCGCGCTGCAACACCGCATCGCCGACCCGCGCCACAAATTGCCGAAGACCTATTGGGCGCAGGTCGAAGGCGTGCCGACAGCGGAAGCCTTGGCGCAATTGCGCCGAGGTCTGCGGCTCAGCGATGGCCTGACGCGGCCCGCCGAAGTCGCCGTGATCGAAGCGCCGCCCGTCTGGCCGCGCACGCCGCCGATTCGCGTGCGCAAAAACGTGCCGGACAGTTGGCTGCGGCTGACGATCACCGAAGGGCGCAACCGGCAGGTGCGGCGGATGACGGCGGCGATGGGCTTGCCGACGTTGCGGCTGATTCGCGTGCGCGTGGGTGTGTGGGAGTTGGGCGATTTGCTGCCGGGCGAGTTGTGCTGCGTGACGGTTTGAAAGCAGGGCGTGAGCTACACTGTGACCCGTGGCAGCGCGGGCAAAAGAAAATTCGTTTACGCCCTGCTTCCTTTGTTCCTTGGCCCCTTTGTGGTTGAAACTAGGCGCAACGTTCAAACACACGCAAAATGGCTGAACCGTTGGCACCCGAAACATTGTTGGCGCATTACCGCATCCTCTCGCCGCTGGGCGCGGGCGGGATGGGCGAAGTCTATTTGGCCGAAGACACGCGCTTGGGCCGCCGCGTTGCGCTGAAAATCCTGCCTGCCGAATTCACCAAACACCCCGAACGCATCGCGCGCTTTGAACAGGAGGCGCGGGCGGCTTCGGCGTTAAATCATCCGAACATCATCACGGTCTTTGACATCGGGCGGCACGCGGGGCTGCATTTCATCGCGTTTGAATACGTGGAAGGCGAGACGTTACGCCAGCGGTTGACGGGCCGGGCGTTGGCGTTGAAAGAAGCAGTGGACATCGCCTGCCAAATCACCACGGCCTTGCAAGCCGCGCACGACGCGGGCATCACGCACCGCGACATCAAGCCTGAAAATGTGATGCTGCGGCCCGATGGGTATGTGAAGGTGCTGGATTTCGGTTTGGCAAAGTTGCGGGATGAAGGCGGAAGGTTGAGGGATGAAAGCGCGGAACAAGACACGCTTCATCCGTCATCCTTCCGCCTTCATCCTTTAACCAACCCCGGCATGGTGATGGGCACGGTGCGGTACATGTCGCCTGAGCAGGCGCGCGGCCAACAGGTGGATGCGCGCAGCGACATTTTCAGTTTGGGTGTGTTGCTCTATGAAATGCTCGCGCGCCGCTTGCCGTTTGAGGGCGCGACGGCCAGCGATGTGATCGCCGCCATCTTGCGCGCAGAGCCGGAGCCGTTGGCACGCGCGGTTGCCAATCTGCCAGCGGAACTGGAATGGAGCGTGGCGAAGGCTTTGCGCAAAGACCGCGCGGAGCGCTATCAGGCGATCAAGGGGCTGGGCAGTGATCTGCGACAGATCAAGACGCGGTTAGAAGTGGAGGCGGCGCTCACGAGTCTGAGCCCAACTGAATTGGCTGGCCGCAGCAGCAGCGGCGGCAGCTTGAGTGAAGCCGTGACCGTCGAATTAAGAAGCGGGGCAGGGAAGACCGCCAGCCCGCGCCGCCCGCGCAAAAGCAAAACGTCCAAGACCATTGATTCGCTGGCGATTCTGCCGTTGGCAAACGTGAGCAATGATTCGCAGATGGAATATCTTTCCGACGGCATCACCGAAAGCATCATCAACAGTCTGGCGCAACTGCCCAGTTTGCGCGTCGTGCCGGCGAGCACGGTGCAGCGGTACAAAGGGCACGCCGTTGATCCGCAACTGACCGGGAAGCAACTGAAGGTGCGCGCCATTCTGACGGGCCGCGTGCAATTGGTCGCCAACGCGCTGATCGTCAAAACCGAATTGATTGATGTCGCCAACAACGCGCAACTCTGGGGCGAACAATACCGCCGCCAATTGACCGACATCTTTGCGTTGCAAGATGAAATCTCGCAGGAGATCAGCAAGCAACTGCGCCTGCAATTGTCGGGCGAGGAAAAGCAGAAGCTGGTCAAACGTTACACCGACAACACCGAGGCCTATCACCTGTATTTGAAAGGCCGCCACTACAACAGCAAACGCACGCCCGAATGGATTCGCAAAGGCATCGAACATTTTCAGCAGGCGATTGATCTCGACCCGAACTATGCGCTGGCTTATGCGGGGCTGGCCGATTCTTTTGGCTTCCTGGCTTCTTCGACGGGCGACCTGCCGCCGCGCGAGGCTTATCCAAAGGCCAAGGCCGCGGCGTTGAAAGCGCTCGAACTGGACGACGCCTTGGGCGAAGCGCATTGCTCGCTCGGCTTCTTTCACCTGCTTTACGATTGGGATTTTGCGGCGGCGGAGCGCGAGTACAAACGCGCGCTCGCATTGAGTCCGAACTATCCCAACGCGCACGACGGCTATGGGTTTTTTCTGAAAGCGACGGGACAACACGAGGCCGCGTTGCGCGCATGCGCGTTGGCGCAGCAGCTCGATCCGTTGTCGCTGTTTGCGTCGTTGAGCGTGGGCTGGGCCTATTATTTCGCGCGCCGTTTTGACGAGGCGCTGGCGCAGGGGCGCAAGGTGCTGGAACTCGATCCGAACTTCGGCTTCGCCTATGCGCACGCGGGGCTGTGTCATTTGCAATTGGGGCAGTTCGACGAGGCAGTCGCGGCCATGCGCAAAGCGGTCAAGCTGGTCGGTGGCAGCCCGAACTTCCTGGCGTATCTGGGCCACGCGCTGGGCCGCGCCGGGCAGCACCGTGAAGCGCGGCAGATGCTGGCGCAACTGGAACGGCTGCGCAAACGGCAATACGTGTCGGCTTATTTCTCGGCGATGATCTATCTGGGGCTGGGCAACCGGCACGAGGCGCTGACCTGGCTGGAACGGGCGTATGAAGAGCGCTCGGGGTTTTTGGCGTTTGTGAATGTCGAACCGATGCTGGATGCCGTGCGCGGCGAGGAACGCTTTGCAAATTTGCTGGCCTTGATTCATTAGGCCGCTGATAGACGCAGAGAAACGCAGATAGGTTTTGGCTGAATCCGCGTTTGCCAGCGCCTGTCTGCGGCGGAGGTGTGTCAATGCTTGGCTAACGCTTCACTTCAGCGGCGCAACGGAAGCCGAGCTTCGGCCCTTTGTCAGTCGGCTTGGCCCAGACGCGCGTGGTGGTCATCGCGTACTCTTTCGGATAAGTGAACGCGCCGCCGCGCACGACTTGATAGGTGCCCTGATAGCCCTTTTCGCGCGGCGTTTCCTGGTCGCTGCCGGGGTAGTGGGTGAAATCGGTGGCCGTCCACTCATAGACGTTGCCCGCGAGGTTGAGGACTTTGAAGGGCGAAGCGCCTTGCGGATTGGCGGTGACATTTTGCGTATGTTCGAGGCGGGCTTCTTTGGTGTTGGCGTTGCCGGGTTGCCAGTCATCGCCCCATGGATAAAGGTTGAGCGGCTTGGCGGGTTGGCCTGCGCCGGGGCCGCGCGCGGCAAATTCCCATTCGGCCTCGGTCGGCAGCCGGTAGCTGAACGCATCGCGGCGCCGTTCGGTCAGCCAGTTGCAGTAATCCACGGCAGCGCGGTAATTGACGCCGGTGACGGGAATCTCTTCGGTATTGAGCGGCGGTTCGTCGCCTTTCCAATCGGCGGGCGCTTCGTGTTGTGTGGCGCGCACGAACTCGGCGTATTCGCGCCGCGAGACTTCAGTCTTGTTCAGATAAAAAGGCTGCACTTCAACCGGGTGGGCCGGATAGTCAAATTTGAAAATCTTTTCGGCGCGGCCACTGTTGTCGAGTAAGACCTTCTTTTCCTGATCGCTCAGCTCGCGCCCCATCATAAACGCGCCGCCGGGAATAAAGACCATCCCGTTGGGAGCCTCGAGCGGTTTTGGAATCGTGGCCGAGGCCGGGCTTTTCGCCACATTCGCAGAAGTTTGACCGAGCCATTTGGGCCACATAAACGTGGCGGCCACGGCCACGGCAATGGCGAGCACCGCAATAGCGGCAACCCACTTGAGCTTCGCGGACGATTGGCTAACGGCGGGCGGCACGGTTTGCGGTGTGGCTGTAGGCGTCGTCCAGGCCCGCACATTGGTTTGCAACGCATCTATCTGGCCGGTCGCCACGCCAGGTTCCATGGCATTGGTGGCATTGAATTGCATGGTCGTCGCTTCAAGCTGAACGCCGAAGCCGCGCGTGGCGTATTCGCGGGCTTGTTTGCGCAAGCCAATTTGCAGCGGCTCATCGAGTTCAAAGATGGCCTGTTTGAATTCGACGGCTGATTGGTAGCGTTGATCGG
>JAYUCP010000290.1:0-11780 GCA_043740245.1 Acidobacteriota bacterium
GTGGCCGGTGTGCAGACTTTGCAGGAGTTGGGCGGATTGATTGGACGCATCCTGCTGGCCTTGCTGGCCGTGCGCATTGCGTCGCGGCAAAGGCTGCTGCGCTTTTTCCTGGTGCCCGGGATTGTCATCGTGCCGCTGGTGTTTTTCTTCCCGGCGGTCAGCAATCTGGCGCTGTTGAAATGGGGCATCTTTTTCGCCGGGCTGTGCACGGTGGCGCAGTTGAGCTTCTGGGGGAACTATCTGCCGCGCGTTTATCCGGTGCACCTGCGCGGGACGGGCGAGAGCTTCGCGGCCAATATCGGCGGGCGCATGATCGGGACTTCGGCGGCGCTATTGACGACGCAATTGGCGGCACAGATGCCGGGCACCGCGCCGAATGTGAAACTGGCCTATGCGGCGGGCGGTGTCGCCTTGCTGGTTTATGCCATCGCGCTCGTCGCCAGTTTCTGGCTGCCGGAACCGCCCGTGCGGGATTTGGCGGAGTGAGTCAGGCGACGTTTGCGCTGCTTGCTTTCAAGTGGTGCAGGTCATAAATTGTGCGCCTTGATTTTGCGGCCAAGTTTTTTGCGCGAGATCAGGTTGCAGCTAACGGCGGGCGATACCCCTTGCCCTTTTTTCAACAACCGACCATTCGAAGGAGTTTGAACCATAGCTATGAAAAAGATGTTTGCTCTCTCACTGCTGGCGCTGGCGTTTGCCGTGGCCCTGGCGGCGGCTGGACGTGATGCCGGACTGAATACTGTGGCGGCGGCGGGCGACGCCAAAGCGATCTATGCAACCAAGTGCGCCAAATGTCACGGCGCTGACGGCAAAGGCATCAAGAGCCTGGAGCCACCCGATTTCACCGACGCCAAATGGCAAGCTTCGCGGAAAGACGCGCAGTTGATCGCCACCATCAACAATGGCAAGGAAACGATGCCGGCTTTCAAAGGCGCGCTTCCAGCGGCTGACATCAAGGCGTTGGTCAAACTCGTGCGCGGCTTCGCGCCGAAAGCGGCGGCAGCTCCGAAAAAGAAGTAGCCGCAATTCTTTTTCGCGAACGCCGAATGTGCGTAATAGCAAAAGGGCAAAACCGCTCAACGGTATTGCCCTTTTGCTTATTCACGTTGTGTTACGGCCAGCCTTATTTCCCCAACGATTTCAGCAGCGTCTGAAATTCCTTTTCCGCCGCCGCCATTGTCTTGACCGGGCCCGTCATTTTGAAAAAGACCTCACTGCCAGGGCCGCTGGGGCCTTCGACAATTGCGCCTAACAAACGATAGCCCGTTTTGGGCGCGCTGGCCTGACCCATCGCCACACCGCCGCCTTTGTAGGTGCCCAGCAAATCAATCGTCGTGACAGCCAAACCGTTGATCGTCTGTTTGCCGGTCTTGGCTTTCTCTTTCGGATCACCGCCGCCGGGCAATTCAAACTGGCCGATCCAACGGTCAACGTTCGCTTGCACGCCGCCGCCGATGTTGGCGAAGACCGCGCATTCCGCACCGTCGGCATCGCCTGTCGCAGCCGAAATCAAATACGTCGCCGCACGCATCGGCTTCTCTGGCCCGGATGTCCAGCGCGCGGGCGCAGTCCATTTCACCGGCGTTTGTGTTTGCGGTGCAGTCACGGCCGCCGCAGATGGCGCAGAAGGTGCGCCACCGCCGTGCGCAGAGGCAACGGTCGAGCCAGCATTCGCAGCGCTGTTTGATGCCGCGGCTGGCGGCGTTTGGCTCGGCGGCACTTCTTTGGGCGCGGGCGCACACGCGCCCAAAAGCAGGGAAGCAGATAACAGTGAAATTGAAAGTGATGAATTCATAGCAGTAGTCCTTCACGAAACGTTAATCGGCATACGCGCCCGCCGCTGGCGCGCTGCGTTGTTTGAAAAAGAAAAGAAAGATCAACAGGATCAGCCCGGCGAATAGCGCTGGCTTGCCCCACAGCGGTTGCCATTCGATGGCGCGCAATTCGTCGCGCCGCAACGTGGTCTGCTCATCTTCAAGCTGTTTGATCTGCGTTTGCAGCGCGGCATTTTCAGTCATCGTGGCCGCCACCAGCTTGCCGCGCAATTGTTCCAACTCGGCGCTCTTGCTGACGATTTGTTGCGCCTTGGCTTTCGACGCGTCGGTCGTATGCATGGCCTCGATGCGTCCGGCGATGTTCGCGCCGATGGCCATGCCCAGGCCCAGCGTGAAGAGCACCAGCATGCCCTGCGCCTGTGCGCGAATCTCTTTGGGCGCGATTTGATCGGTGTAAATCTGGCCGGTCACAAAGAAGAAGTCATAGCAGATGCCGTGCAGCACGATGCCCGCAATAATCATCCAGCGCACTTGCGCAGGCGCGCCAAACGCGAAAAGCCCGTACCGCACGACCCACGCCAGCATGCCGACAGCCAACATCCATTTGACGCCCAGCCGCGCAAAAAAGAGCGGCATCACGACCATGAAAAGGATTTCGGAGATTTGCCCGAAGGCCATCACCAGCCCGATCACGTCGCCAAAACCAAGTGCCGTCGCGAGAGAACCAAACCCCGCGAGATTTTGAAATTGCATCATCTCAACCACGCGGCTCGTGATTTGATAGTAAAAGGCCAGCGGGATGCAGATCAGGAACGAACAAATCATGAACACGAGATAGCTCGGATTTTTCAACAGCACGAGCGCATCCAAACCGAGAACCTGCCGCGCTGAGACGGGCCCGCTTTGCGTCGGCGGTGTATGCGGCAAGATAAAGCTGAACAGCCCTAAAACCAGTGCCGCCCCAGCCGTCAGGTAAAACATATTGATCTTGGTTCCCCAGCCAAGCCAGCTTAACGCAAAGCCCGCCACAATCCAGCCGATGGTGCCGAAGACGCGAATCAGCGGAAACTCTTTTTCCGAGTCCGCCATGTTTTTCATCGCAATCGTGTTGGTCAGCGCCAAGGTCGGAAAGTAGGTCAGCATATACGCGAACAGCGCCAGGTTGATCGCATCAGGCGACGCATGCGCGGCCTTCATCAGTGTCGTAGCCATGAACATCAATACCGCCCCCAGCAAGTGCATCGCCCCCAACACACGCTGCGCCGCAAAGAAACGATCCGCAATCATCCCGACAAAGAAGGGCGAAATCATGCCGGCAATCGGCCCGACAGCAAACGTCCAGCCAAAGTCTTCGGCGGTAAAACCGATTTTGCCGAGGTAATTCGGCGCGGTCACATACCACGCGCCCCAGACAAAGAATTGCACAAACATCATCACCGATAGTTGCAGACGAATCTTGGTGCTCATAGTCCTCTTTGCTTGCCCTTACTGCTTGTGTTGTTAGGTTGAAATGCGTTGCGGGAATTGATCTAAACGGCAGGCATTCTAGCGGCAGCCGCTACGAATGCCAAACGGCTGGCGCGCAAGGACGCGGCGAACAGGTTTGTCACGACAGCCGCCGCGCGTGGCATTGAGCTTTGTGGCATTTACAGTAAACTACCGCCATCGTTATCAACGGCCACCGCGCGTGGTCACTGGCTCACTAACACCGTTACAGCCTGGCAAGCAGAGAAGGAGACCGTTATGCAATTCACTCGGCGTTCTACGCCCTATCAAGTGTTGGCTTGTGGCGCGTTGCTGTTACTCGTCAGCTTCGGCATTGGAGTCATCCGCTGGTCGGCGGCGGCGGCTCAATCCGTCAATGCGCCGCGCGTCACGCAGGCTGCTAAAAGCACGAAGGCCAAAATGCGCAACCTCGTCAATGCGCCCCAACAAACGATCGTGCCGCTCACTTCGGGCACGGCGCAAACCGGCACTGTCAACGGCCCGTCACAGGCGGGCGTGCCCGTGTTCAGTGGGACGCAATACTCGATTCAAACGACCGCCGACACCAAGCTGCTGCAACTCAGTTTGAGCGGCGATCAGGACGTTGATTTGTATGTGCGCTACAACAGCCCGCTCGTCATTCAAGGCGGCCAACTCATTTTTGATTACAGTTCCGATTCCGCCGACTCGCAGGAAGCGGTCAGCATTTCGCCCAACATTTTGCCGCCGTTGCAACCGGGCACGTATTACCTCGGCATCGTCAATTACGGCGCCAGCCGCGCCAACATCACCGTGACGGCCACGGTGTATAACGGCGGCGGGCAAATTACCGAGGAATTAAGCACGGATGACAGTTCGGCTGATGATGCTTTTCCGGGGAATGGCTTGCTTTACATCAATCGGTTGACGCCGCTGCAATACCCTTCGCAATTGCAGAAAGTTCGCATTCAACTCGCCGCCTTTCAAGGGCTGCCCAATCCGACGGGCGCGCAAATCCGCTTGCTGGCTTTCAATCTGCCGAGCGGCGCGCCAGTGCCCGCTGCGCTGCCAACCAGCTTGTTGGTGGATCGCAACGTGATCTTGCCCGCGATTAGCTTTCTGCGCTTTGTGGATTTCGACGTGACTGAATTGCCGGTGATTCGTGATGGTGACTGGTACATCGGCTATCAAGCGCCCAATCCAGCCGCGGGCGTCACCATCGTGCTCGACCAATCCAGTATTCCGCAAAACCGCTTTTTATTCAGTTCAAGCCCCACTTCCCCCTTCCAACTCGATAATGGAGAGAACGCCATGATTCGCGCGGTGGTGGTCTCTGGCAGCAGCACTCCGAATGTCGTGGCGAGTGTGTCTGCCGCCAGCTTCAGCGCCGACGCGCTGGCCGCCAGTTCCATCGTTGCGGCGTTTGGGACCAAACTCGCCACCGGCAGCGCGAGTTCGACCGCGCAACCCTTGCCCACGACGCTGGCGGGCACGACGGTCAAGGTGCGCGATAGCGCCAGCTTTGAACGCCTCGCGCCGCTTTTCTTTGTGTCGCCCGGCCAGATCAACTATCTCGTCCCGGCGGGTACGGCGAACGGCGCGGCTACCGTGACCGTGACCAGCAGCGACGCCACCATCTCGACCGGCACGATCAACATCGTCAGCGTAGCGCCGGGCTTGCTTTCGGCCAACGCCAACGGCCAGGGCGTGGCGGCAGGCGTGGTGTTGCGTGTCAAGGCTGACAACTCACAGGTGATCGAACCGCTGGTGACATTCGATGCGGCGCAAAACCGCTTTGTCGCCGTGCCGCTTGATGTCAGCAATGCGGCCGAGCAGGTGTTCGTGATCCTTTTCGGCACGGGCTTCCGCAATGTCGGGGCGGTAACAAATGCCGTGGTAAAACTTGGCGGCCAGGATGCCGAAGTGAATTTTGCCGGCGCGCAAGGCGGCTTGGATGGCTTGGATCAACTCAACGTGCGCGTGGCGCGCGCGCTGGCCGGACGCGGCGAAATTGAGGTGGCGTTGACGGCGGGCGGGCGCAACGCCAACGTGGTGAAGATCAACGTGAAGTAAAGCTGTCAATGCAAACTGCGTGGCACTGGGAGCGCAGTCCTTCCATGCTGCGGGCCATGACGATTGTTCTTTTCGTCTTCCAAATAAGCTTCCGGCCAAGGCCCGCAGCCTGGAAGGACTGCGCTCCCAGGGTTAGCTACAGGCTTCGCCTCATTTGACGCGCCGCAAACTGCGCAGCCCGGCATGAAAATACTCAGCCTTGCCATCAGCGCTGAAAACCAGCGCAAAGGCGGTTGACCCTGCCGTGAAGCGCCCTTCGCCGGTTTTGCTGACGGCTAAAGTTTGCGTCTCGCGTTTGAGCCAAAGCTGGCCGTCGCGTTTCAGCAATTCCGCGCGTTGCGCTCCTTGGGCCCCTTGCGCAAAGACGCCGGTGCAGCGGTCAATCTCAGCTTCAGTCAACGCCAGCGACGGTGCTTTCTCCGCGCTTTTTGCTGTCAGCGGCAGCAGCAACGCCAGCGCCTTTTCAGCCGTCATCGGCAAACTGCCGCCCGTGCGATTGACCAGGATGATGACGCCGACGCGCTGTTCCGGCGCCATTGCGATCAGCGAGCCGTAACCGCTGCGCGAACCGCTATGCTGGAACACGCGCACGCCACGATCTACGGCGCTCATCAATCCATAACCATAGTGCGACGAAGTCCCAGGCACGGGCGTATGTGGCGCAGCCAATTGCGTGAGCAAGCCCGGCGCGAGTACTTGCTGTCCGTCGAGCTTGCCTTCATTCAACAAGGCAATCACCCAGCGCGACAGATCGTTCACGCTAGAAAAGATCGAACCGGCCGGCCAGTTCCGCATTATCTGCGGCGGGGCGAATGACGTGCGGCGGCGCACCCTCGTGGCCCTGTGACAACGGCCAGGTCATTGCCAGCGTCGGGCGCAAGGTCGTGCGTTGCATGCCCAGCGGTTTGAAGAGCGCCTCATTCAATTGATCGGCGTAAGCCTTGCCGCTCACCTGTTCAATCACGTAACCCGCTACCCAATAGCCGGGGTTGGCATACGAAATGATCTGGCCCGGTTCGGTGAAAAAGTCTGTGTCCTTCAATCCGCGCACGGTCTCGGCCAGCGCCGCGTCATCGTGGTTGCCGAACATGACCGCGCCATCGCTGAGGCCCGAAGTATGCGTCAACAGTTGATGGCTGCTGACCTGCGCCAGTTTCGGACTCAGACCACGCGCGTATTTGCCGATAGGCTGTTTGAGATCGAGCTTGCCAGCATTCGCCAATTGCACCAACGCAGCGGCCGTGAACATCTTCGTCGTCGAGCCCAGGCGGAAAAGCATGTCAGGCGTGACGGGCGCGCCGGTCTCGACGTTCGCTGTGCCGAAGCCTTTGGCGTAAATCAGCCGGTCGCCGCGCACAATGCCCAAGGCCGCGCCGGGCGTGTTGGTGGCTTTCAACTCTTCGGCGATGGTTTGTTCCAGCGCGCTGAAATCGGTTTGTTGGGCGCGGCTGGCGTGGGCGCAGAGCCACAACAGGCAGGTTGCGCAGGCCAGCAGCAAGCGGGGAAGGCGATGGGCAAACAGGTTCATCTTCGGCCTCACAGTTTATTCAGCCAACGGTTTTTCGACGAGCGTGAGCGGTGGGAATTCGATGCTGTCGTAAAGATCCTTCAACTTGAGTTTGCAGTTGATCGAAGCGATAACAAGGCTGCCATTCAGCCGCGTTTCAATGACGCTGCCCCAACGCCCGCGCGGTTTGCGCGAGAAATGCTGGATGCGCGGGTACTTTTGCGAAACCAGCAGGTAATCGGTCAGCGATTTGTTGCGTTCGTAGCGGTTGAACTTTCCTTCGTGGTCGTAGTGAAAAGTGGATTTCGAGAGCACTTCGACAATGACTTTGGGGTTGACGATCACATCCTGATAAACATCGTGAAAGACGGGCTTGCCGCAAACGACTAGCGAGTCGGGGTAAGCGAACAGCCCTTTCAACCCGGTGGCCGGCAGTAATTCGGCGCGCACCTTCATGTTGGGTGAAAACACGGTGCAAGGCTTGCCGCGCAATTGAATGTTCAACTCGGCGTTGACGTTCGAACAGATGATGCTGTGTTGCGGACTCTCGCCCGCCATCTTGTACATCAGCCCATCCAGCCACTCGTGGCGTTCTTCCGCCTCTCGTTCTAGCGCGAGATATTCATCCGCGCTGACCAATACCAATTCCGGTTCAATTGCTTTCGCTCTGGCAGGACGCATATGGTCACCTCCTTGATGTGGCTAGGCCAACGGTTGCTCGACGAGTGTGAGCGGGGGGAATTCAATGCGGTCGTAAACGTCTTTCAGTTTGAGTTTGCATTTGATCGAAGCGAGCGTGATGACGCCATTCAATTTCGTTTCGATCACGTACTCCCAGCGTCCGCGCGGCTTGCGCGAAAAGTGCTGGATGTGCGGACGCTGTTGCGAAACCAGCAAGTAGTCGGTGAGGGATTTGTTTTGCTGGTACTTTTCAAATTTCTCTTCATGGTCGTAGCGGATGGTGCGGGGTGAGAGGACTTCGACAATGACTTTGGGATTGACGATGACATCGCGCTGAACGTCGTGGAAGAGGGGTTTGCCGCAGACGACCATTGCATCAGGGTAGGCAAACAATCCTTTTTGTCCTGGTGTAGGCATCAATTGCGCGCGTACTTTCATGTTGGGCGAATAGATCGCACAAGGGGTTCTACGCAATTGCAGTCCTAACTCAATGATGATGTTGGTCGAAATCAGGCTATGTTGCGGGCTTTCGCCCGCCATCTTGTACACCAGCCCATCCAGCCATTCGTGGCGTTCTTCCGCCTCACGTTCTAGCGCGAGATATTCATCCGCGCTGACCAATACCAATTCCGGTTCAATTGCTTTCGCTCTGGCAGGACGCATATGCACAACCTCCTTCAATCTTTATTTCATCCGCTTGGCCGCGCTTCAAAACGATGTTACGACCGGTAGGCTTGCCGCCCCACGCCTTGCACCGGGATGCCCTGCGCGGCGAGCACTTCGTTTTGCAGCGCGAACATACACGCCGCCGCCTCGTCAATCTTGCGCGTGAAAGCAATCGAACCTTGCAGGATCGGTTTGAGCAAGTCTTTGTCCTGAATGCGCGCCTTCGGGTATTCGTGCTCGACGATCAGGAAGGTGTTCTCGACATCCAGTTGCAACAACTCGCGCGCGGCCAGTTGATGATCCAGCCAATCCACCGTGCGGTTTTGCAGGTAAGCCAGCGGGTCGTGTTTGGCCGTGCCCGGCAATTCGTGTTCGCACAGCACGGTCTGTTTGTTCCAGGCGTGCACCAAATCCGCCGGGTTCGAAGAAGGGACGCCGTTGACCATATCGCCGCGCAGCACGGTCTGGCCGCCGTAGCCCCACGCGCTGACGCCTTTGACATCGGTCACCTGGCCCTTGACGTGGAAGCCGCCGATCAGGAAGTTGTAGCCTTCGTCTTTCAAGTACTGAAACAGCGAACGCGTGTCCTGGCCCATCAAAATCGCGTGCGACGGGTCGTAGTGGATGCGGAACACATCGCCGACGCCATGCTTGTCGCAAATCCGGTGCAGGGCAATCCAGGTGCCCGGCGTGTAGGCGATGTTGTTGTGCCAGTTGTCGCCCGGCACCCAGCCCGGCATCGGGCACTGTTCGTTGCGGTATTGCAGCCCGCGCTCTTTGGCGTATTGCAGCAGCGGGATAAAGTGCTCTTCGAAATCAATCAGGTTGGCGTCCATGTTCAACTGCTGATTGCGTCCGATGAAACCACAGACAGCTTCAGCGCCCAACAGCACCGCCGCATCCATCGAACGTTTCATAAAGTCGTGCTTGGATTTTCTGATCGAAGGATCGTGATGGAGCAGGTTGTCGAAATAGCCGACATCGGAAATGCCCACGTGATTGCTGTCCAAACAGGCACGCACGCGTTTGGCGCGGTCGGCGTTGAAGGGCTGGCGCAAATCCAAAGTGTTCGCCACCGGATCGAGCATCGCTTCGGGCGGAATATCGGTTTCGTCGGGATGCACGGCGGCGGAAAGCTGGATGTAATTGACGCCGAGTTCGCGGGCAAAGGCGACCCATTCTTCGATGGCGAGATCGGGATCGGGATCGCGTTTCGCGCGCGGGGTCAGTTCCTGCAACGCGGCGGTCAGCACGCCGACTTTCATGAATTTCGGTTCAAATGCTGTGACGGACATGGGCAGATGCCTCCTTCAGTTGAGTTGCCAATTTACGGAAAACGAATTGACCAAAATCGAGTTGAATGGATTGCACGATGAACGTGTGCAGAAGGGAAGTTACGTCATCGCGGCCCGAGTGTGCCCGACGCCTTTTGGGGTGTCAAGGTTGTGGTTTGATCAACGTGCAGCGCTGGAAAAACAAGGCGGGACGGCTAAGCGCGCCGTTTTCCATTTCAATCCGTAACACATAGAATCGCGCGCAATGAGTAAAACAACTTGGCGGATTTCAGAAACAGAAACCGGCGTGCGGCTGGACAAATGGCTGGCGGCGGCGGAACGGCTCAACTCGCGTTCGCGCGCGTTGGCGGCGTTGGAAAAAGGACAAGTCTTCGTCAACGAGGCTGAGCAATCGGCGGGTGACGCGGGGCGCCGGATGCAACCGGGTGAAAGCGTGCGCCTCTGGCTGGATCGTCCGGGCAGCGCGGCGCGGCGCAATTACGCGGGCAGCGGCAAACGCATTGCTGACTTGCATCTGATCTACGAAGATCCAACCTTGCTGGTCGTCAACAAACCGGCGAGGCTGTTGTCGGTGCCGTTGCCCGCCAAGCCGGATGAGCCTTCGTTGTTGGATAAGGTCGCGGCGCATTTGCGTGGGCAGGGGTTGAACCGTGCCTTCATCGTGCATCGCATTGACCGCGATACTTCGGGGCTGGTCGTTTTTACGAAGAGCTTCGCCGCGCAGCAGAAACTCAAACAACAATTCGAACGGCATGAGCCGGAACGCATCTATCACGCCTTTGTTTACGGTCAGCCGCAACCCGACAAAGGGACGTGGCGCGATGAATTGGTTTGGGATCAGGAAGAGTTGAGGCAGAAGGTTGCGAGCGGCCCCAGCAGCGGTAAAGAAGCGGAAAAACAGGAAGCAGAATGCCGGTATCAAGTCTTGGAAAAATACGCCGAGGCGGCGTTGGTCGAGGTCAGTCTGATTACCGGCAAGCGCAATCAGATTCGCATTCAAGCCGGTTTGCGCGGCCATCCGGTGATTGGCGAGCGCCAGTACGCTTATCAGCACAAACCCGCCGTTAAAATTGAATTTCCGCGCCAGGCCTTGCATGCGTTGCGGCTGAGTTTTCGCCATCCGCAAGATGGGCGCAAAGTGAATTTTGAAGCCCAACTGCCCGCCGATTTGCAAGGCTTGCAACAGCAGTTGCGCGGCGCCAGTAAGACTTGATCGCAAAGTGTGGTGCGGGTTCTTTACCCGCACCCGCTTAGCCTGCAAGTGTGGTGCGGGTAAAGAACCCGCACCACACTTGCAGGGTTTCGCGTAAGTCCAGAATCAATAACCCGTCCGTAGTTTCAGCTTGCTAACGATCTGTTGGGCTGCATCGCGGGCGGCCCATTCGATCTGCACTTGCTCACGCGTCGCGCCGATGGGCGGTTGTGGTATGCCGCTCGGTTGCACGGGCATTCCGGTGCCGAAAGCGACTTGCTTGCCGGTCTTCGGTTCAAACACGGTGTAGCGCAATTCCAGGCCATTCTGCGACATGCCCATGCGGTCAACTTGCAAGTCGAACAGGACGACGTAGACATTGTCGTTGTTCTTGGCCACATCCAGCGCGTCTGTGCGATTTTTGTTGCCGCCGGAATCGCTGGCTTGCAAGCCGCGCACCTGGCGTTTCAATTCGTGGGCACAGGCCGCGCGCACGGTGTCATTGAAATAAGACGGGATGCCCATGTCGCCCATTTCTGACATCACCTGAATTTTGGTTTTCAATTCTTCAACTTTAGGCTTGTCGCCGTCTTCAGGCGCGACGGTTGATTCGGCCACGGTGCGCGTTTCGGGTTGATTGACGCCTTGCACGGGCGGCAGCGGGTCAGCCTTCTTTTGTTTGCGGCCGGACTGGGCGGGCGCGGTGCTGACGAGCAGCAAGCAGAAACAAGCAGTGAATACGAATTGCAGTGGGCGGCGCATAGTTGCTCTCCTTATTGCAGCGTCTGTTGATTAGCAGCAGGTGGCGGGATGTTAGTACGATTGGCGCGCGGGCACAATCGGCAAGCTGTCGTGACAAGCGCGAGCGCGTTCATTACAATCCGCCGCTTGCTGAGACAGAGCGATTAGACCGTTATCCGTAGTTTTCGTTTCAACCAAATCAGGGCTTACGCAGAGGCACAAACAAACGTGGCGCAAAAGCATGGAGTTCAGGCTTCAGCCTGTGTTCGTAAACTCCGGGACAGGCTGAAGCCTGAATCCACGGCTAACGTTCTTTGAAAAGAGTAACAGGTGAGTCCAAAGCCGCATAGAATAAGGGTGTAACGCACTTACTCATGTTGCGAAAG
>JAYUCP010000291.1:0-1951 GCA_043740245.1 Acidobacteriota bacterium
CTGATGTTACGCAGTAAGAAAGTCGATCTTGGACTTGACACGTTCTTTGTGCCGGAGGCACAGCGGACATTAGCCGGTGGTGGAACGCAGTGAAACCACCGGTCTGACAGCGGAATGCGGCGCGCCCCGGCCGGGGCGCTGGACCAACAGTTGGCACGCAAACGACGTCGAGTCCGGCGTCCCTGCCGGGACGCGCCAATGCGGCACGACCAAACCGGTGGTTCCGCGAAGCTCCACCACCGGCTAATATCCGCTGCGCCTCCGGCGCTGAAACATTGTCAAGCCTGCTGGCAGCGATTCCGCTGCGTAACATCAGCTATCCAATTCAGTAGTAGGCGAGGGTTAGCACCCGACCCTGAACTACAAATCCGGCGAAGGCTCTGCGCATAGATACAAACCCCACATCTAGCGCAGCCCGCTCGCGAATAAGTAACTTTCTGGAAGTCCTGGCAGACAACAGACATTTCCCCAGGCATTGAGGAATTATGTGTGGAATCGCAGGTTTTGTTGAGCCGAACCCAGCTCTGACTGCGATTGAAAGACGCGACGTCATCCAACACATGTGCGACGTGATCGCCCATCGGGGGCCGGATGACGAGGGGTTTTATGTTGACGGTGGCATGGCGCTCGGTATGCGGCGGCTTTCAATCATTGATCTGGCGACAGGTCATCAACCGATCTCGAATGAAGACGGTTCCGTCCGGATCGTCTTTAACGGCGAGATCTATAACTACGCCGAATTGCGCGCCGGTTTGTTGCAACGCGGGCATCAGTTCCGCACCAACAGCGACACCGAAACCATCGTGCATCTGTACGAAGAGTTGGGCGACCGTTGTGTCGAGAAATTGCGCGGCATGTTTGGGTTCGCCATCTGGGACACCCGCGAGCAAAAGCTCTTGCTGGCGCGTGACCGCATCGGTAAAAAGCCCATGCATTACGCCCAAGCTGGCGGCGCGTTTATCTTCGGTTCGGAAATCAAATCGCTCTTGCAGCATCCGTCCATGCGGCGCGAAACGAATCTGGAGTCGGTCTCCGACTTCCTCTCGTTCGGCTACGTGCCCGAACCGCAGACGGCCTTTCGCGGAATTCACAAATTGCTGCCCGGGCATACGCTGACGTTCAAGAACGGGCAAGTCAGCACGCGTTGCTATTGGGATTTCAAATACAACGGCGACAACGCACCGCCTAAGGACGAGCGCACTTACATCGAAGAGTTGCGCCACGAAATTGACGAAGCCGTGCGCATCCGCCTGATCGGCGAGGTGCCGCTCGGCGCGTTCCTGTCTGGCGGCATTGATTCCAGCACGGTCGTCGGCACGATGGCGGGGTTGATGGAGCAGCCGGTCAAGACCTTCTCCATCGGGTTTTCCGAAGCCAGCTTTGATGAATTGGAGTTTGCGCGCGTCACGGCCCAGCGCTTCAAAACCGACCATCACGAATTCATCGTCACGCCCGATGTGTGCCGCCTCGTCGAAGAGATCGTCTGGCATCACGATGAACCCTTCGCCGATGTCTCGAGCATTCCGACCTACGTCGTCTCGAAGATGGCGCGCGAACACGTCACGGTCGTGCTGTCGGGCGATGGCGGCGACGAAGTCTTCGCCGGTTACGAACGCTACGCCATTCATAAACGGCGCGAAGTTTTTGAACGCATCCCCGGCGCGGCGCGGCGCGGCCTGATGCTGCCCCTGAGCCGCTCGCTGCCGAGTTTAACGCCCGGCAAAAATTACCTGCGCAACATCGCGCTCGACCCGGCGGCCCGGTATGTTGACAGCCTGGCGTTCTTTGACGAAAAGACCAAACGCCGCTTGCTCTCTGACCAAGCGGCGCGCCTGTTGCGGCAGCACGATTCAACCGCCGCGTTCCGGCAGTTGTTCAACGTGCCGACTTCGCCCGAACGCATAGATCACCTGATTTACCTGGACAGCAAGACCTATCTGCCCGGCGACAT
>JAYUCP010000292.1:0-11730 GCA_043740245.1 Acidobacteriota bacterium
GAGCAAGGGCTTTGCGAACGCGAGCCTGCCCTTGCTCACGCGCGGGCTACTGACGCGAAGGTGAACAATGCCCACACGGCTAAAACTAGATCAGGACAATGCCTGGAAGGACATGCTCGACCGCCACTTCTCGGAGTTCATCGAGTACTTCTTTCCCGCCATTCACGCCGCCATTGACTGGTCGCGCCAACCCATCTTTCTCGACAAAGAACTCGCCAAGCTCGGCCCCAAAAACGCGCAAGGCAAGCGGCTGGCCGACAAACTGGCAAAGGTCTGGCGGCGCACCGGCGCGCCGCTTTGCGTTGCGCTGCACAGCGAGATCGAAGGCCGCGCGGGCACGGCCTTCAATGCGCGGATGTACATTTACAACTACCGCATTGCCGACCGCGAGAATTGCCCCGTCGTAAGCCTGGGCATCGTCACCGGCCCAGCGGGCCGCGTCGTGCTCGGACGTTATGAAACTGAATTGTGGGGCTGCCGCCTGCGCTTCGAGTTTCCCGTCGCCAAATTGGTGGACTGGCGCGGCCACGAAAAAGAGTTGCTGGCAAGCGGCAATCCCTTCGCGCTGGTCGTGCTCGCGCATCTGCGCGTGCTGACAACCAAAGGCGAAACCAGCCGCAAATACGCCGCCAAACGCGAATTGCTGTTGTTGCTGGCGGCACGCGGTTACAGCCGGGCCTACGCGGAATCGCTCTTGCGGTTTCTCGACTGGCTGATTACATTGCCGGAGGAGTTGGAGCAGAAACTCGGTGATGAATTGGCTGAACTATCGGAGGACAAACCTATGCCATATGTAACCAGTTGGGAGCGGCGCGGCCGCAAAGAAGGCCGGCAGGAAGGTCAACTCGACCTCGTCTTAAAACTACTCAAACACAAAGTGGGCACGCTCAGTGCTGAGTTGCGCGCCCAGATTGGAACGCTTCCCGAGCACCGCCTGCAAGAGCTTGCCACGGCGCTGCTCGAATTCACGCAACGCGCCGATTTGGAGATCTGGCTGAAGCGGCGGAAGACGAGTTAAACCAGCGCGCCACGCCAGACACAAATAACAAAGGGAGAGTCACAGCAGTGCTGTGGCTCTCCCTTTTGTCTTTCCCCAACGGCCTAAGCCAGGCTATTTGTTCTCACTGCCCGCCGTCGCTTTGGCGACCCGTTTCGCCAGAATCTTCTGCTGGCCAAAAACTGCGTTCAGGTCGGTCACTTCACCTTGTTCATTCTTGACGAAGGTGATCTCAGCGCCTTCCGCATCCTTGAAGTAGAACTTGGTTTCCGACTCCGGCGTCGCGGGCAGCGCAGGTTGATTTGGCATGACGAAATAGAGCGTATTGCCTTCACGTTCAATGCGGAATTTGACCAGCCCCGCCGAATACTCGCCGACATACGCATCGAGTTGCTGCGTGCTCAGCTTCGCCACCGGACGATCCGCTGGTTTCGGGCGCGCCGTGTCCAGAAACCCCACCAGCATCTCGTCATACGTCGGTTCGCCGAAACGCACGGTCTTGGCCGGGTCGGGGTTGCGTTTGTTCTTGGCCGAATTGTCGAAGTGCGCCGTCACGATGATCTTCGCACCTTTGGGCACGGCCAGCGGCTGTTTCAGTTTGTAAAGCGTCTGCCAGTTGAAATCGTAAGCCGGCACGTTGATCAGCGTCTCGCGTTTGCCGTCGGCGTAGGCGATTTCGTATTTCATATCTTTGCCGCGCACGTGCAAGTGCGGCATGTAATTGATGAGTTCGACATCGCGCCGCAGCGTGTGGCAAGCATTGGCTTCGTGATTCTCAGCGCCGGGCGGAATGGCGAACATGTCATTGACGATCAAAAGCGTCTCGACCATTTTCTGGACCGGCTGTTTGGCGAAGACCAGCGCGATGCTGGTGCGGTCGGTTTCGGCGTTGCTGGTCGTCTTGGCGTAATGCATCTGGAAGATCAGATTCGCGCCCGCCGGAATCCGCTTCGCCATACCTGCCGGATAGATGTCGGCATTGCGGCCCGGCGCATACGCCGACAGCAAGGGCGTGCCGCCCCCGCCGCTATTGCGTTTCGCGCCACAGGTGTCATTGATGACCGGCGCATCGGGTTTGGTGCGATTGACCGTGCCGTCGCGGTATTCGGTCGCAGAAGTTTGCGATTGAAAGACAGAAATCGGATTGCGCACGTCGCCGCCGCCCTTCCTGGTATCGTCCTGCGCCATGCGGTACATCATTGGCGTTTCGATAAACACGACCGCGTGATGCACGACCTTGCGATTGCCGGGCCGGAACTCGCCTGCTTGAATCCATTTGTCCTCGGTGAAGCCGGTCGGCACACGGATGTAAATGTAATCATCCGCGTTTTTGCCGGTGAGCGTGAATGGCTCCGGCATTTGCAACACGACATCCGGTTGGCCGATTTCCCAAGCCGCCCTACGCGTCGGCACGGGCGGCAAATCTTTCGGACTGCCCTCGCGCGCGCCGCCGTCAACCCAGGCGGCGATGGTGTCAATCTCGGCTTGCGTCAAACGTGTCTCGTTCTCGAATTGGCCGAAGTGCGGGTCGGCGTGCCAGGGCGGCATCTGCCGGTTGGCGACTTGCTCCTTGATGGATTTGGCCCAGGGCCGCACGTCCTTGTACGACAGCACCGAGAACGGGCCAATGTCGTCGGGGCGATGGCACTGCGCGCAGTTCTTGAAAAAGATCGGCGCGACATCTTTGGTGAAGGTGACTTGTTTGGCGGGCGCTTTGCCAGATGAGTTGGAAGAATTGGCTTGCGCAGCGGGCAAGCTGAAAAGTGCTCCGACGATGAACAGTGCGGTGAATAGCAGTGAGAGTTTGCGCATTGCTGGTTGCTCCTTCTGATCGTTGAATTGAATCTTGCGGCAAGTGGTGCCGATTGCTCATACGAAAAGTGCGTATGAATGGGTGCAGCTTTTTTGCCGGGCAGGTTCAGCGCAGCGTTTTTTGCAGACAGACGCTATTTGTCACGCCCGCATACTGCCCATAGTTAGGAATGATCGTGTACCCGCAGCGTTGATAAAGCCGCAGCGCTTCGGGTTGTTTTTGGCCCGTCTCTAACACGGCCTCAGCGGCATTGAGTTCGCGCGCCCAGGCTTCCAATTCAGCCAAGACCTGTTGGGCGATGCCCTGTCCGCGAAACGCGGGGCGGACGAACATACGTTTCACTTCGACGGCGCTAGTGGAAAACGGTTTGAACGCGCCGCAGCCGACCGCTTCCTCGTTCACGTAAGCGACTATCACGTGCTGAAGGTGGTCAATCTTGTTGAATTGCGCGTAAAAGGCGTGCTCTGCGCCATCGCGTAAGTGCAGGCCTTGATCCAGCAAAGTGACGAGTGATTGAAAGTCGGTGTTGCTGGAATTGGTGCGAAAGAGTTGCAGCATACACAAGAGGCTCCTATTCGCCCTGAATTCGTCGCTGAGAGCGCTCACGAAAGGTGTTGATAATTTCGTCCAAGCCGTGTTTGAAATCCTCCGGTTCGATCACTTGTGCTTGCGCGAGTTGACGCTCACGCGCTAAACGCTCAACCAAGTCGGGGCAACGTTGATCGGATTCTAGCAGCGCGGCGAGACGCGCTGCTCTGCTTTGCTGCTGTTCACGCGCTTTGCGGTTACGCCGCGCGACCGAGCTTACCTCAACCAGCTTTTTCAACCCCAAAGCGGCCAAGGCAAAAACGACTCCGGTCTCTTCGGCGGGCAGGAAGCCTATGAAATCAAGTCCGGCGTCAAGCAGAAATCCCGCCACGCCAGCGCTGAGCGCGGCCGCCAAATCACCCGGACCGGTAACCCGCTCAAGTATCTTCAGCAGTTCATCCATAAGCTTGTGGCAAATGTCAGTGGCTTTATTTGGCTACGTGAATTTGAATCGTGACTTCTTTTTCGCTCTCTGCCCGGGTGATGGACACTTTGCCCGCGTTGAAGGGAAGGGTGGCCAGCAGGCCATTGCCGTCTGTGGCTGAGACGAGGTCGCGCCTGCTTTGCGCCGTTGGTTTCAGGCGTGTCAGCACTTCAGCCGCGACGAAGACCAGGCCAGTAGCTAACACGCCAGCGAAAAAACCTTGCACACCGGAAAGCCCGCCTGGCGCAGCACGCGCGGCGAAGAACGTGAACATCCCCACGACCATTGCACACGAGAACACATTCAACGAAGGACGCTCACTGGTTGTTTGCGTGTTTTCCATAAGTTTATCTCCACGAGCTTGGTATCTGTTTGACGGGGTGCGAGGCTGGCGACTGACGGCCCGCCAGAATCAGCAGCACGACATAGAGCAGGCTGACGCTCGCAAGCCCGATGAAAAAGCCTTGCACACTGCTCAGCCCACCCGGCACGCTACCGCAAAGCAAGAAAGCCAGATAGCCAACCATCACCGCGAGCGGGAAAATCGTGCCGCGTTCACGCTCAGCCGGTCTCTCCAAAATAATCGGTGCTATGTTCATGATATTCACTCCTTGATTACGCTGACCGCCGGAAGTGTAGCGCCGAACGCGCCGCCGTCAACCCCCCAACCGTGCCCGGGTTGCCGCCAAACGAAGACGGCCGCCATCCGGCAGCCTCTTCGCTCACGCATTCGATTATTGCCCGCCGCTGGTGCTGGCCGTCGCGCCTTTCAGCATCTTGCTGTCTACCGTGTAATCAATCCAGCCGATCGTCATCTCTTCATACGTCGGGTCGCCCCAACGAATATCCTGCTTCGGATCGGGATTGAATTTGTTCTTGGTCGAGTTGTCCCACACGGTCGTCACCAGCAGCTTGGTACCCTTGGGCAGCGCCACCGGCTTCTTCGCGTAATAAACAATCTGCCAGTTGAAATCGTAGCTGGGCACGCTGTTCAGCACTTCGCTTCGCCCATCGGGGTAGATGGCTTTGAACTCCATCGCCTTGCCGCGCATATGCAGGTGCGGCATGAACGTCACGACGTGCAAATCTTCGGGCGCCGTCCAACAGGCGGTCGCGCGATGGTTCTCGGCCCCGGCGGGAATCCTGAAGTAGTGGTTGGCGATGCCCTGCGTCTTCAATTCGCGTTCGGTGTTTTTGGCGAAGACTAGCCCGACGCTCGAACGATCGCGCTGTTCTGAACTCACGCCAAGGAAGGTCGAATAATGCAATTGAAAGACGAGCTTTGAACCGGCGGGAATCTTTTTGACCGTGCCTGCCGGCCACTTGGCTTGGTTCATCCCCGGCGCATAGCCAGCCAGCAGCGTGCCGCCGCCATCATCGCCCGTGCCATCGCGGAAGATGCCCGCGCCGCCATTGGGCGTCGCGCAGCCGTCGTCGTAAACGGGCACGTCGGCTTTGACCTTCGTCAGCAAACCGTCCTGAAAAAAGATCAGCTTCTCGTCCATCTCTGCGCGCATCTTCTTCAGTTCTTCCGGTGAGAGCTTTTGCTGCGCGGCGTTGTCTTTTTGCGGCGGCTGTACGAAGGCGATGATGTGATGCACGATGCGGCGATTGCCGGGCCGCGCTTCAGCCATCTGCACATAGGTGTCCTGCTTGAAGCCCGGATCAACCTCGAAGTATTGAATCTCATCCGGCCCGTTCGGCTTCAACACATACTCTTTCGGCATCGGGATGACGAGGTCGGGTTTGCCGATGTTCCAGCCCGCGGCGAATTGCGGCGCGGCGGGCAGCTCTTTCGGATCGCCTTCCGGTGCGCCGCCATCCACCCAGGCGACGATGGCGTCAATCTCGGCTTGCGCGAGGCGGCGGTCATTCGACCATTCGCCCACCTGCGGATCAGCGCCCCAGGGCGGCATCGCGCGCCTGGCGACTTTCTCTTTGATGGACTTGGCCCAGGGCCGCACGTCCTTGTAGGTCAAGGTCGAGAACGGCGCGGCCTCGCCGGGGCGATGGCATTCGGCGCAGTTTTTGTTGAAGAGTGGCGCGACGTCTTTGCTAAACGTCACTTGTTTGGCTGGCGAATTGGCCTGACTGGCTGGCAACGCGAACAGGGCCGCAGCCAGCAGCAAGATCACCACATAACTCAACGCTTTTCTTTGCATAGAGTCTCCGCTGGTTGAAATTTACGCTGAATAACTGGCAAGCCGTTCTGCGAGCCACTGATTGACCAACGCTTCCGGCGGCAGTTGTTTTTGCTGGGCAATGACGGACAGTTTCCGTGCGACTTCTTCGTCAACTGGAATCAACCGGGTTGATTTTTGCAGGTTCACCTCAAAATGCGCGTCAGGTAACTGCTCCAAATAATCGCCCAGGTCGTGCGTGTCGAAAAATTCCACCAGCGCGTCAAGCGAGGCAAATTCGGGTAAGGTTTGCGGCTTACTTTCTGACATACCACTTCCTTTCTTTTTCGGTCATATCCCTGGCACTTAAAATCAACGCCTGCCTGGCCTGCTTCTGAATGAAATAGACGATCAAGTAGCGGCCTGCTTCCGTTCGCCCCAAAGCGAGGTAAACATCTTCGCCTGCGCGCTCTCCTTTTTCAACGAACTTAAATTTCGGCTTTCCGGCCAACACTTCTTCAACCTCAAAAGTCTCGACGTGATGTTTGACCGCCAGTTTCTCAATGATCGCGCGCAGCCAGATGCAGCCCTCGATATTCATCCTCAACCTCTACAGTCATCTGCACTGCACCATTGGCTTCGCGCAATCTGCCGCGCACTAAACAGGAATGCGGACTGAAAGCACCTCTTCCAATCCGCATTCCCCACTCCGCATTCCGCCTTCAAGCTATTGGCCGCTGCTGCCAGCCGTGTCTTCTTTCAGCTTGCTGACCTTCGACCCATTCATCTCGGCGCCGATGACTTCGCCTTTGTCATTTTTGACGATGGTGAATTCGGCGTCGCTGCCTTGCATGAAAAACTTCGTGTCCGACTGCGGCACGAATTCCATCGTCGCGCGAAAGGGGATGCTGACGATCAGCGCGTTGCCTTTGCGCGTGACGTTCACGTTCATCTTCATCACGTCGAGCATGTATTTGCCGGTGTAACTATCCAGCACCTTCGGGTCAACCTGCGCGATGGCGGGCATCTCGGTGACGTAATCCATGAAGCCCAACATCATCTCGTCATACGTCGGTTCACCGAAGCGCACGTCCTTGGCCGGGTCGGGATTGAATTTGTTCTTCGTCGAATTGTCGTAATAGGCCGTCACCATCAGCTTCGTGCCAGCGGGCAGCCGCTTCGGCTCTTTGAGCACGTAGTTGGTTTGCCACGCGAAATCATACTTCGACGAACTCATCAGCACTTCCGATTTGCCGTCGGCATAGATTGCTTTGTATTCCATGCTCTTGCCGCGCAGGTGCATGTGCGGCAGGAAGGCGTAAATCGTCGTGTCGCGTTTGAGCGTGCGGCAGGCCGTCACGCGATGGCTATCGGCGCCGGCGGGAATCTTGAACGTGTTATTGCCGACGGAACCCGTCGTCATCAGCTTGTCGCCGTGTTCTTTGGCGTAGACCAGCCCGATCATGGACTGATCTTTTTCCACCGTCGTCCCGCCCAGCGTCTGATTCGAATAGTGAATCTGGAAGCGGATGAGCGAGCCCGCTTGTAACTTGCGCACAATCCCTTCCGGGAAGGAATCAGCGTTATGACCTGGCGCGTAACCCGCGAGCAAGTCGCCGCCGGTGCCGCCGCGTCCGTTATTGCCCGCCGTGCAACCGTCGTCTTGCACCGGCTGGTCGGGTTTCATCCGAATCAAAAAGCCGTCACGGTAAAGCGGCGAATCTTTCAACTGCGCTTCCATCGCCTTGTAGCGCGCCTCGGTGGACAGCATCGACATATTCGCCGAGCCTGGCGGCACGATGAAGGCCAGAATGTGATGCACGATCTTCGGATTGGTCGGACGCGCTTCGATGCGCGAGATGTATTTGTCTTCGGTCAGCTTCGGGTCTACGTCGAAGTATTGATACTCATCCGCGCCCGGTTTGTAGGTGTAGGCTTCGGGAATTTGCACGACCAAGTCGGGCGTGCCGATGTTCCAGCCGCTGGTGAATTTGGGCGTGGGCGGCATCTCTTTCGGATCGCCTTCCGCTGCGCCCTGTTCGACCCAGGCCACGATGGTGTCAATCTCGGCTTGCGACAACCGGCGGTCGTTGGCGAAGACGCCCACGTGCGCATCGGCGTGCCAGGGCGGCATCGTGCGGTTGGCGACTTTCTCCTTGATGGATTTCGCCCAAGGCCGCGCGTCCTTGTAACTCAAAACCGAAAACGGCGCGCCCTCGCCCGGACGATGGCACTCGGCGCATTGTTTGTTGAAGATCGGCGCGACGTCTTTGCTGAACGTCACGGCCTTGCCTTTTGAATTGGCGCTCGTCCCCGTAATCCACGCCAGCCCGGCGGCACAGGTGAACGCGAGCGCAAGCGCGAACGAATAACGACGTTGAATCCGCATTTGGAAAGTCCCCTTCTCGATAGAATCTGATTGTTTGACCCGAACACTGGCGGCACACCGTGTGCCGCCAGTGGTATTGCGGGCGACAATGTATGCATGCCAAGCGCGCCTGTCAAGCAGGTTTTCCTAATGGATTCAGCGACTTCCGGTGCTGGCTGCACGGCTTTCCGGCTATTGGCTGACCGGTCAGACAGTTACGCCGAAAACACTGCCGAAAACACTGCCGAAAACACTGAATGACCCCTCAGTCAGAATTTTCGGCGCTCAAAACTCGCGCCCCGCGTTGAAGGCCAGCACCTCATCCACTGTCAGGCGCGGCTTGCGCGGCCAATTCCCCGCCGCCGCCGGGCCAACCGCAATCAGCATCACCGGCACGTAACGGTCAGCGATGTTGAACTCGCGCCGCACGCCATCCGGGTCAAAGCCGATCATCGGCCCGCTCGCCAGCCCTTTGGCCGTCGCCGCCAGCATCAGATTCATCGCCGCCAGTGACGCCCCGCGAATCGCCTCGTCGCGCGCGAAGCGTTCATCGTTGGCATACGGCGTCGTCGCCATTTTCTCCCAGCCTGCCGCCGCCTGTTCATTGATCAGTCCGGCGTCCATGGCGCGCTGCAAAATGATCGGCAGCTTTTCGTAGCCGCGCACATCACCCAACACGATGAAGGTCACCGCCGCGTCGGCCACCTTCGGTTGATTCATCGCGACGGCTTTCAATCGGGCTTTATCTTCCGGCGTCGTCACCGCGATAAAGCGCCAGTGCTGAATGTTGTAGGACGACGGTGCTTCGGTCGCGTAGCCGACCAGCTCTTTGATTTCGTCTTCCGACAGCGTGGCCGCCGGGTCGAATTTGTTGGCCGACACGCGTTGTTTGATTGCTTCCAAGATGTCCATTTTTTTGCCTTTCTCAATCTCCAATTTCAAATTTGAGCTGCGCCGCTTACGGCAAATCAAGCAAGATCAACTCGCTCGTCTGCTTTGCCGCCAATGCCAGCGTGCCCGCCTCGCCAATGCGCGCCTGATCGCCCGCGTTCAGCAGTTCGCCATTCAACGTCACCGCGCCCTCGATCACGTACAGAAACGCGCGCCGCCCCGCCTGCAACGTATGCGAAACCTGTTCGCCCGCGCTCAACCGCGACACGTAAAAGGTCACGTCCTGATGAATCTTCAACACGCCCGGCGCGTCCTGCCCCGCCACAATCGGCAACAGCTTGCCCGCGCGTTCGTCCGCCGTGAATTGCCGCTGTTCGTAACCCGGCGTCAATCCGTCGCGTTCCGGCAGCACCCACATTTGCAACAGCCGCGCGGGCTGCGTCTCCGAAGCATTGAACTCCGAATGCGCGATGCCCGTGCCGGCGGTCATGCGTTGCACCTCGCCCGCGCGAATCAGCCCGCGCCCGCCGGTGCTGTCCTTGTGCGCCAATGCGCCCTCCAGCACATAAGTCACAATCTCCATCTCGCGGTGCGGATGCGTCGGGAAGCCGCCGCCGCCCGCCACCGTGTCGTGATTGAACACGCGCAACGGCCCGAAATTCAGATTCGCCGGATCGTAGTAACGATCGAAACTGAACAACCAATAGGCCGACAGCCAATCGCTCTCCAGATGAAATCGTTCGCCTGCTCTGATGATTTGCATACTTCCTCCTTTTGCTTGTTAGTTTGTTTCCCGCTAGACTGTTTCTCTGTTGACAATCTAGGCAAAAAAAATCAATCGTCCGTCAGCTTGCCCAGCAGCCGGAAGAGCGTCTTCTGCTCTTCCCGCGTCAAGGGCTTCAACGTCTCGTTGGCGAAACCCACCACCTCGCTCAACGTCTCAGTGAGAAAACGCGCGCCGGCCTCGGTCAGCACCACTTGTTTGACGCGCCGGTCGCCGCAAGCCTGACGCTCGACGAAGCCTGCCTTTTCCAAGGCGTCCACCAGCGTGGTCACATTCGCCCGCGTCGCCACCATGCGCCGCCCGATCTCGGTTTGCGCCAGCGGCTCGCGCACGCCGTTCAGGATGCGCAGCACGTTGTAGTGGTTATCGGTCATCCCCCACTTGCCAAAGCGTTCATCCGAAGCCCGCCACAACCGGTCACCCACCCGCATCAGCCGGATCAGCGCCTGTTCGGCCACGCTCGGCGTAATTTTCACGCGTTGTTTCATCATCACGCCACGCATTATCCACAGCCTCCGCCAGATTGTCAACTAGGAAACATTCAACCGCTTAACTTAACCGCCTGGCCGCCCCGGACGGCTGTACAGACCAGCCGCCGCCACTCTAAGATGCCGCCCGCGCGGCTCGCACCCAACCACTGTCTTCACGGAGTCACACCTAACTATGCTGTTGAAGCTCATCAAACTGGCACTCTACCCGCTCTTCCGCATCTTCTTCGCGGTCGAATACCACGGCCTGGAAAACGTCCCGGCGCGCGGCGCGGTCATCCTCGCGGGCAATCATCCGTCTTACCTCGACCCGCTACTGGTGCTCCTGCCGGTCGCGCGCCCGATTCGGTTTATGTCCTGGGATATGCTTTTCAAAGTTCCGCTGCTCGGCCAAATCATCCGCGCGCTCGGCGCCTTCCCGGTGGACATCCGCAAAGGCAAAGGCGAGGCGGCCTTTCAACAAGCCCTGCGCGTGCTCGGCGAAGGCGCGGCCCTCGGCATCTTCCCCGAAGGTCAACGCAGCGAACAGGGGCCGCTGGGCGAATTGCGCACCGGCACTGCGCGGCTGGCGCTTGAGTCGGGCGCGCCCATCATCCCCATCACCATCGGCGGAGCCTCGCGCGCCTGGCCCAAATGGAAGCTGCTGCCCAAACCCGCCAAGCTGGTCGTGCGCTTTCACGAACCGTTGCAACTGAACGCCGCCGAATGCGCCGCGCGCCGCGCCGACAAAGAGTTTCATCAGGAAGTGATGCAGCAGGTCGCCGCGCGCATCAATCGTTCGCTGCGCCCTGCGCTGCACGAAGCCACGCACATTGAAAGATGGTATGCGCAGCCGCCGTCGAATATACGCACCTATGAATGGGCGCCGCTGCTGGCCGCGCTGATCGCTGTGCTGGCCGCGTGGCGGCGTGGCACGTTGGCGGCGCACAGCTTCGACATCCTGCTGCCGGTCGCGTTGTACTACATCTATCTGGCGGCAGACCTGACACTGCTCAAACCGTCGCGGCTGGCGAAATGGCTGCGCAATTCGATGCCCATCTGGCTGATTCTGACCTGGCATTACCCCTTGTCGCGCGCGCTGGCATTGCCCGCTGGCGAACGCAACGCATGGCTGGCGCTGGCGGCGCTGGCGGCGTTCTTTCCCTTCTTCTACGAAGACTATTTCTCACTGCAAAAGTTCGTGCGCGGGCTGGTGGTGAGTTATTACTTCTCGCTGGCGCTCTTGCTGGCGTGGCCACACCCGCTGGGGACGCTGAC
>JAYUCP010000293.1:0-11700 GCA_043740245.1 Acidobacteriota bacterium
CCTACCGGTCGCGGTACTGACTCGGCGTCCATCAATTCCATCTTGATGAGGTAGTAGTAGCATCCATTGCCGGATGATTTTACAAGCGCGGTGCTGTGCGAAAGAATGCGTCTGTGAATCGCGGCTTGCTGCAATTTACGAATACACAGACACAGGAGTCAAAACATGGCTGATACCAACAAGCGCTCGGCAATCATCGAAACCAACAAAGGCACCATCACCTTTGAATTGTTTGAAGCCGACGCGCCGCTCACCACCAAAAACTTCATCGAACTGGCTGAGCAAGGCTTTTACGATGGCTTGTCCTTTCACCGCTACGTCGCCGGTTTCGTCATTCAGGGCGGCTGTCCGCAAGGCACCGGCACGGGCGGTTCGGGCCGCAACATTCCGCTCGAAGTCAAACCCCATTTGAAACATGGCGAAGCGGGCGGCGTGGCGATGGCGCGTTCGCAGCATCCCGACAGCGCCAGTTCGCAGTTTTATATCACGCTGGCGCCCGCGGCCTTTTTGGATATGCAATACGCTGTCTTTGGGCGTGTGACGGGCGGTCTGGACGTGGCGCTGAATTTGCGCGAGGGCGACAAGATGACCAAGGTCACCATCGCCGATGCGTAAACAAACGCGTTGCTTAACCAGTAAACAGGAAAGGCTAACCACGTGCGGGTTGGCCTTTTCTGTTTCTGGCGGTCGTTCCTGGCTGCGCAGCGCTTCCAGAGTGCAAAGGTAAAAAGCGGTGTGCGAAAACTGCCCGCCAACGCTCAGCCAAAAACGCAAGCGCGTAACAAATACACGCCCAGCGTGTAGAAAGGTAAAGTTTTGCGTTTGCATGACTTCCCGCCGGACGCTTGCAAGGTTTGCTGGTTACGCCGCCAGCACTTCTTTTACCAGCTTGCTGAAAGCGCAAATCAATCAATAAAAACAGGCCTATTGCGCATTTTCCACCTGGTCTTCGCCGCCTGCCTTAACAAAGCCATATCGCAGTGCCTACCCAGTGGCACACTGGTTGCCACTGGGTAGGCCGTCAGTCAACGAGTAGTTGGCGATGGGTGTGGCGCAGGGTCGTGCGCTAAAAAACAGGTGAGCTTGAATAACAAAAGTTGAGTTTGACGTTACAGCAAAAGTTGTGCGGGTCTATCGGTTTTCAGGCAGGACGCAATGATTCGCATTTGAGGTAGGGATGCCAAAGGTGAATGAAAGCAAAAACCGTTGCTGGGGTGAGCGACGATTCTTGGCTGAAAACAGATAGGCCCGGCAATCTCTTAAGCCAGTGGGATAAGTCCACACGGTGATAAACAATGGCTGCAAGAGAGCACAACAAATACGCTGGGAATTTGGTTTTGATTGCCGATGATAACGCCGATATTCAGGCCGTGCTCGGCATTCTGTTGCGCGGCGCGGGCTTCCAAACGGTGACGGCGTTTGATGGCGAAGAAGCGGTGACGTTGGCGGCGCAAACGCAACCCGATCTGGTTTTGATGGATATTGTGCTGCCGCGCCTGGATGGCTTTGCGGCGGCGCGCCGGATTCGCAAGCTCGCCGGTTTAGAGCGCGTCCCGATTGTCGGTTGTTCAGCGTATGAACCGGAAGATTCGGAAAACGCGGCTGAAGCAGAGCGCGCGCGCCACGAGTATGCGCACTTGAATGCGTTCCTGCGCAAGCCCACAGATTTCTCTACGCTGCTCACGGTCATGCACCATCTCCTTGAGCAGCATCCTATGGCTCAGACCGGTTATCTGTGACCGGACTGACCAACGCCCTCCCCAACCACTCCCGCCTGTACCGCTCGTGTCGTCCTCTCGGACAAAAAATGGGGAACGTCGTAAGAGTCGCAACGACGTTCCCCAACCGCTTTCTTCAAACCCTTAACCCGCCCAATTACTTCTTCTTTTCGGCAGGCTTTTTCGCGCCGGCGGCCATCGTCATGTCGTTTTTGACCTGCTTGGCGCCGCAACTTTTGGCGTAGCGGGTCGCCGCGCCTTTCGCGCCGCCATTCTTCGCTTCGCCGGTGATGGTGGCAACGCCGTTGGCCACGGTGACGCTTGGCGGCTTGTCTTTCAGGCTCGCTGCATTGGCGAATTTATCCTGAATGCATTTCAGAATGTCGGCATCGGTCGTCGGCATTGCCGCTTTGGTTTTGGCGGCTTTGGGTTTGGCGTCAGGCTTTTTCTGCATGTCCTGCGCCGTGACGTTGAAGGCCAGCAAGGCCAGCAACACGATACTGCCTAGCCAAAAGGTAATTCTCTTCATCTGTGATTTCCTCCATGAATAAAATGGGTTGGCAAGGTTACGCAATCAATGGCACGACCGCGCCCCTGCGCCGAGTTGGCGCAAACGCCAAAGCCTGCTGGGTATGTTCGGCTCTTGCTGACTCTCATGCGGCTTTGACTTTGCGAGCGGCATTTTGCCGGTGCCGGCGGCGTTTGGCAATGCGCGCGGCGCGTCGTTGAGTTGCCGCAATGGCTTCGGCATAATCCGCCGCGTATGCCGGACGAAAAACACTTCCAGCGCGTCGCCACTGTCAGCGAAATCCCGCCGCAAGCCGGTCAGATGTTCCAAGTCGGGACGCACGAAATCGCCCTCTTCAATCGCGTGGGCACTTTTTACGCGCTCGACAATCGCTGCCCGCATCGCGGCGCGGCGCTCGTTGAAGGTTTTGTGGATGGCGGACGCGTGCTTTGCCCTTTGCACCTGTTCGATTTCGATTTGCTGACGGGGCAGTGCGGTACAGTGAGTGAACTAAAGGTGGCGACGTATGAAGTGAAAGTGGAAGGCGAGGAAGTTTTTGTATTGATTTGAAAGGTCCGGCGAACTGGCGCTTCGCCGGACCTTGGCCATCATTGAATCTGCAACATCCGATCCAGCGCCACCCGCGCCCACCGCGCCGTCTCATCATCCACCTTGATCTGATTGACGACGTGGCCCGCCGCTAGATTCTCCAACGACCACGCCAGATTTTCCGGCGCGATGCGGAACATCGTCGCGCACATGCATAGGTCGGGCGCGAGCAGCGTGACCAGCTTGTCGGGATGCTGATGCGCCAGCCGGTTGACCAGATTCAATTCCGTGCCCACCGCCCATTTGCTGCCCGCCGGAGCTTCACGAACGGTCTTGATGATGTATTCGGTCGAGCCGTTCAGATCGGCCTTGCGGACGACTTCATATTTGCATTCGGGATGCACCAGCACCTGTATGCCCGGATGCTCGGCGCGCCGGTCATCCACGTGGCGTGGCAGAAAGCGCCCGTGTACCGAACAGAAACCTTTCCACAAAATCAGCTTGGCTGCTTTCACTTGTTCAGGCGTGTTGCCGCCCAGCAGTTGACGCGGATCCCAGACCACCATGCGGTCAAGCGGGATGCCGAACTTGACGCCCGTGTTACGGCCCAGATGTTCATCGGGGAAGAAAAACAATTTCTCGCTCTGTTTCAACGCCCAATCAAACAGCGGCACGGCGTTCGATGACGTGCAGACCACGCCCGCGTGACGGCCGCAAAACGCCTTGATCGCCGCCGATGAATTCATGTAGGTGATGGGCAGCATGGAGGTGACGCCCAACTCTTCCACTTGCTCCCAAGCGGATTCGACCTGTTCGATCTGCGCCATGTCGGCCATCGAACAGCCCGCCGCCAGATCGGGCAGGATGACTTGTTGCTGCGCGCCGCTCAGGATGTCCGCCGATTCGGCCATGAAATGCACGCCGCAAAAGACGATGTAATCAGCCTCGGGGCGCGTGTGCGCCTGCTGCGCCAGCTTGAACGAATCGCCCGTGAAATCGGCGTGGCACACCACGTCGTCGCGCTGGTAATGATGCCCCAGGATCACGACGCGGTCGCCCAGTTGGCGCTTGGCTCTTTGGATGCGGTCGTAAAGCTCCTGCTCACCCATGCTCAGATAGTCTTCGATCTTTTTCGCCCCGCCCGGATTCAGTGTGACGTTGGGCGCGAAGGCCGGCGTTGCGGTTATGCTGCTCATAGTTCCTCCTCGTGCTGCTTATCTGTCTGACTTAGTGTACTTGGTACACCGGGCGCATAGTGTACTGATGACACTAAGTCCGCGCAAGTGGAATCTTTCGCTGCCGTGTCAGTAGCCCGACCGTGAGGGAGGGCAGCCTCTCGCAAGCAAGCCCTCCCTCACGGTCGGGCTACTGACACGCAATTCGATCTATGGCTCCTGTTCCCGGTTAATGCCGAGCGCCTTCAGGCGGCGGTAAAGATGACTGCGGTCAATGCCCATCAGTTCAGCAGTGCGCGTGATGTTGCCCTCGGTCTCGGCCAGTTTGCGCAGGATGTACTCGCGTTCGTAAGTCTCGGCGGCGGCGCGGTAGGAGTCGAAATTATAGCTGGACGCGGGCGGCACCTCGGCGCCCAGGATGGGTAAGTCGTCGGCTTCGACTGCCGGACGGGCGTGCATGATGATGACGCGCTCGACGGTGTTGCGCAGTTCACGCACGTTGCCGGGCCAACTGTAACTTTGCATTCGCTCGATGGCTGACGGCTTGAACTCTTTGGGCGGGCGGCCATTGGCCTGCGAAAACTCGCGTTTGAAATGTTCGACCAGCAACGGCACGTCTTCCAACCGTTCGCGCAGCGGCGGCAACTCAAACGGGATGACGTTCAGGCGGTAAAACAAATCCGCCCGAAAGGCGCCGCTTTCGATCTCTTCCTCCAGCTTCTTGTTGGTTGCGGCGAGCACGCGCACATCCACATTGATTGTCGCCTCTGAGCCGACCGGCTCGAAGCGTTGCTCTTCGAGCGCGCGCAAGACCTTCGATTGCGTCTTCAAACTCATATCGCCGACTTCGTCTAAGAACAAAGTCGCGCCATCAGCCCGTTCGAACTTGCCACGCTTGGCTTGCGTCGCGCCCGTAAACGCGCCTTTGATGTGGCCGAAAAGTTCCGATTCGATCAACTCTTCGGGGATGGCGGCGCAGTTGACCTCGACGAAAGGTTTGCCGGCGCGCAACGATTGGGCGTGCAGCGCGCGCGCGACCAGTTCTTTGCCCGTGCCCGATTCGCCGTAAACCAGCACGCGCCCGCTGGTCGGCGCGGCATAACGAATCTGTTGGCGCAAGGCGCGCATCGGCACCGATTCGCCGATCATCGCGTAGCCGTGTTCGAGCTTGGCCTGCAATTCCGAATTGGCGGTTTCGAGTTCGCGTTGGCGGATGGCGTTCTTGATCGTGAGCACGGTCTTTTCGAGCGCGAGCGGCTTTTCGATGAAATCGTAAGCGCCCAGCTTGGTCGCGCGCACGGCGGTCTCGATGCGCCCGTGACCTGAAATCATCACCACGCTGACATCGGGGAAGGTGGCTTTCACGCGCGCCAGCGTTTCCAAGCCGTCAATGCCGGGCATCCACACGTCCAACAGCACGCAGGAATACAAGCGGCGTTCGAGCGCGCGCAGACAGTCCTCGCCGCTCGCCACGGCGGTGACGTTGAAACCTTCGTCTTCGAGCACGCCGGTCAGCGATTGGCGGATGCCGGGTTCGTCATCCACGATGAGAATCGAATGGGCCATGACTACTTTTTCTTGCTCCCACGGCAGGCAGTGGTGTGTCGCAACAGTCTTTGATGTTGTGCCGTTTGCTAAACCACACCGCGCGGTTTGGCGATCAGTTGCGCGTTTTTGAAGTCCTGGTGCAACGCCGCGTCGCGCGAACACAACGTCCTGGCCCCACTGACGCGTGCCAAGGCAATGACGTGCGCGTCATTCGATTGGCAAAGGCCGGTTGCGTGAACCACGCTTTCCTCTTTCTCCAACTCCGGGTCAGGGATTAACTTCGCGCGTCCTGCTCTTTGTAACGTGACCAGAAAGCGCCGGGCAACTTCGACTTTCCCAAGCTCGCGGGCGAGTTGCCCACCATAAACCAGTAATCCGTCTTTCTTCGTCAGCCAGGTAATGACCGGAGCATAATGGTTGCTAGGCTGAGTTTTGAAAACCAGCGAGGCGAGGTTGGCGTCTACGATCACACACATCCGGCTCAACCTCCCAGTAAGCGTATCTCTTCGGCGAGAAAGAATTGCCGGTAGCTGGCCGGGGCGTTGGTGATGTTCCCAAAGCGATCCAGTTCCAGATGCCGGATTTCCACGTGGCCGTTCAGCCGCTCGAAATAGAGCAGCGCCACATCGTCCGGCGAAAGTTTTTTGTCACGCACATCCATGCGAATCCGATCAACCAGATAATCGCTGTGGGTCTCGATCACAAAGCATTTCTGGTCGTGCTTGGCCAGCGTGGCGAGGAAGGAGCCTAGTTCGGCCTGCGCTTTGGGGTGCAAATGGACTTCAGGTTGTTGCAGTAGAAAGGTGCTGCCCTTTATGGCACCCACCGCGTCAACCACGATGGGCAAGATCTGACTGACACCATAGCCGACATCCATAAGGTTGAAGGCCGAGTTCGCCACTTTGACCATGATTTGAAACGGATCGCTTTCTTTCCGCCCAATGTGGCGCACATCAACGTCTGCAAAGAGTCCTGAGGCTTTGCCGAAAGCCACCAGCGCCTTGCGCAAGTGCCCCCAATTTTCTTGTTGTGATGAAGACAAACGCGCTAGCAGCATCGGGATATGTGAACCTTCCGGCGTGCCAACATACTTAATCGGGTCATAGGTTCGTTTTGGTTGCGAGCGCACGGGCGCAAAAGCAATCGGGAGGTCAGACATGGCTAAGTCCCGCGCATAAAACAACTCAATCAAACGGCTTAAATCATGCTTTTCATGAAAAGGGAGTTGGCTGGTTTCTTTGGGTTTCCCCAGCGTTCGCTCCTCGGTGACAAAGCTTTGATACAAGATAGTCCATGGATCGGTGGCTTTCTCTCCGGCGCGGCTATCAACAGCCCATGACAACGAGCGCGAAGGTGTTTTTACCTTTATGCAGGGTGACTTTTCAGCCTTGTCCAAAAGAACTTGCAATCTGTATTGCCCTGTTTCCAGCGACAATTCAGCCAACTTGGGTTGCGCTTCATGCTGTATAAATCGGTTGAGTAAAGTGATGGTATCAAAGTCAGGAATCGAGGTAAGCGCCACACCAAGAGTAAACTCCGCGGCGCGACCAGCGCGACCACCGCGAAAAGAAGCAATCTGGTCATACGCACCCAAGAGGAAAGGGTCTTCGTTGAAACGAACCGCTGGCTCCCGCAAGAGAATTTCCCAAGCGTTGCGCGCCAATGCTAATAAGGTGGTTTTGCCCGAACTGTTCTCACCGACGAGCAGAGTAATTGGCCTTAAGGGGACTACCTGCCGGTTCTGAAAACAGCGGACGCCTTCAACAATAATTTGATCCATAACACTGACTCCTTGCGGCTGTCATTGTCGAGCACGACAGCGGCTCTGGCAACGATGCTGGTTAGCTAGCGTTCATTCGCCTTCACGCACCATCGGTAACTCAAGTGTAAAGCGTGCGCCGCGCGGCAAGTTTTCGCCGACACGAATGCGCCCCTGATGTTCCGCCACGATGCGGCTGACAATCGCCAGCCCCAGTCCCGTACCGCGTTTGCGCGTCGAAAAGTACGGGTCAAAGATGCGTTCGCGGTCGGCGGGCGCAATGCCGGGGCCGGTGTCGGCGACGGTCAATTCCAGCGCGTCGCGGTCGGCGAGTTCGCGCGTTTCGATGGTGATGCGGCGTTCGTGTTGCCCGCTGTTGCCGGTCGTAATGGCCTCTGCCGCGTTGTCAATCAGGTTGACCAGCACGCGTTTGATTTGTTCGGTGTCAATCCAGACGGGCGGCAAAGCGGGCGCTAAGCGGCTTTCCAACCGCACGCCGTCCAGGCGTTCGTCATACAGCTTGATGGCACCCGCGACCACGTCATTCAACGAAGTGAGTTCGAGTTGCGCATTGGGCAGACGTGCGAAGGTGGAAAACTCATCCACCATGCGTTGCAGCGTCTCGACCTCGGTGCCGATCAGCGCCGTGCATTCGCGCACCAGCTTGGACTGGCGTTCGGTCAAGTTGGATTGCGCGCCGTTTGATCCAAGCGCACCATCGGTCGCGCCCTCGCCATTCAACAACAAATTTTTTGCCAGCCGGTCAGCCGACAGGCGAATCGGCGTCAGCGGATTTTTGATCTCGTGCGCCATACGCCGTGCGACTTCGCTCCAGGCGGCGCGGCGCTGGGCTTCGATCAATTCGGTTAAATCTTCCAGCACGATGACCGCGCCGCGCGTTTGGCCGGCCGGGTCGTGCAGGGCCGTGACGGTGACGGCGGCATCGAGTTTGGCATTGTTGGCGAGGGTGAAATGGACTTCGCGCGTGACCGAATTGACGCGGGCGGCGCGGCGCGTCATGCGGCGCAACTCTTCGCGCTGCTCTTCGGGCAACAGCGCTTCGAGCGCGACGCCTGATTGCGGGGGCGCATCCAGATGCAACAGCCGCTGGGCCGCCGGGTTGATGGTGGTGATGTTGTTGTGTTCGTCCAGCGAGATCACGCCGGCCGAGAGGCTTTGCAATATGGTTTCGATGTAGCGGCGGCGCTCTTCCAGCGTGCGCCGGTTAGACGACATTTCCGCCGTCATCTCATTGAACGATGTTGCCAGCGAGGCCAATTCATCGTCGCCCACCACCGTGGCGCGGTAATCCAGATCGCCTTGGCGTATGTGCTGGGTCGCCCGCGCCAATTGTTGTACCGGGTCGGCGATGCTGCGGGCGACGTAAAGCGCCAGCCAGAACGCAATGAAGAGCACCAGCAGCGTCAACAGCAAGAGCGTCTGCATTGAAGTTTGCCGAATGGCGCGCTTGTCGCTTTTGAGTTTTTCGTAAGTCGTCTCAACTTGGCGGAGGCGGTTAATGCTGTTGGCGAAATCTTCGGTGACTGGTTGGGCGATGACAAATGCGCCGCCTTGTTCGGTCGGCGCCGCCGCAATCAGATGAATGGAGTGCTTGCCCTGCGCCACTGCCTCGCTCAGTTCGGCGCTGAAGCGTTCCCCTTGCAACGCCTTTGCGCGCGCTGCCAGCCAGGTCTGGCGAAACTTTTCGGAAAGCTGTTGCGGATCGAGCTTGGCGTGCTGGGCAATGATTTCTCCGTCTTTATTGTGCAATTGCCCCAGCTCCAACTGCTGTGTCGCGGCTTCTTGGTTGAGTATTTCCAGGCGGCGTTCAGGCGTGGCGTGCAAGAGCATGCGGCTCAGGGTTTCAGCCGTGCGCTCCAAGCCTTCGCGCTCGCCTTTGAGGTATTGTGACTGGATGTACAGCGAGTTCGACATCATCTCGTCCGCCGGCAAGCTGAACCATTTATCCATGCTGCGATTGAGAAAGCCGTAGGCCCCAAAAAACAAAAACGTCACCGGCAACAACGACAGCGCGACCGAATAAAAAACCAGCCGCTGTTTGAAACGCGCGCCCGATTTGCCCGCTTGTTGTTCGCGCCGCAACTTGATGATGTTGCGCACCAGCACCATCAGCAACACGACGAAGGCCAGGAAATTGAACGTCGAAAGCGCGAAGAGAATGTAGGTGCCGCTGGCCGAATCCGGGCGCACCCATTTCAGCGTGTCAAAGGCTTGCTGGACGAAGAGCAGCGAAAACAGCAGCCCCGTGATGACCGCCAGCACGACGATGCGCGTGCGGCGGCGCTGAATGCGGCGCGCGAGTTGTTCGTCGGATTGTGCAGCAGGTGTGATCATCTTGGGTGTCTCGTGAATGTGCAGGGAAGTTGCGCGCTTGGATTCTAGCGCAGCGTTCGGAAGCGCGGCAATCGGCGCTCGCCTGGCCGAATCTTGCCCGCTTGCAACCGCGCCCTTATGATGCGGCGCGTATGAGTTCGCAACAGATGAGTTTGATCTGCGTTTGTCCGCGTTGATCCGCGGCGCAACACTTTGCCAGGCTGGATTGCTGGTTGGTTTTACCGCGCACCCTTTCACCAAACGCATTCACTTTTCGCCGCTGATTCGCTATCTTGGCCGCGCAATAAAAATTCTAAATGCCCTCATCACTGCGGGTGATTGCAAGATCCACCCACAAGAACAAGGCAAACCACGAAATCATCACTGCTGGCGCGGCGGCGTCCGCGCTTATCAAAACGTCATTCAACAAAAGGAGCGAGCGGTTATGGATCCGAGACCAGTGAAAGTGACGACCCAGGCGGGCTGGAACCCCAGCAGCTACGGTCTCGACAAACAAGGGCTGAATGCAAAATTGGCTTATTGGAATTTATCAGCCGGGGAACTTTACGAACACGTCATGCGCCGCAACGAAGGCCAGGTCGCGCACCTGGGGCCGCTGGTCGTCAACACGGGCCAGCACACCGGCCGTTCGCCCAACGATAAATTCGTCGTGCGCGAACCTTCGTGCGAACAGCACGTCTGGTGGGGCAAGGTCAATCGCCCATTCACCGAAGCCAACTTCGACCGCATTTACGCCAAGGTTTTGCAGCACCTGCAAGCACGCGAAGTTTACGTGCAGGATTGTTTCGCGGGCGCCGACCCGGCCTTCCGTGTGCCGATTCGCGTGATTACCGAATATGCCTGGCACAGCCTGTTTGCGCGCCACATGTTCGTGCGCCCCGATTGGAACAGCCAGGCCGCCAGCCACGTGCCCGAATTCACCGTCATCAACACGCCGTCGTTGCAGGCCGATCCGGCGGCGGATGGCACCACGTCCGGCACCTACATCCTGATGAATTTTGCGCGCAAGCTGATCTTGATCGGCGGCACCAGCTACGCGGGCGAAACCAAAAAATCCATCTTCACGCTGTTGAATTACCTGTTGCCGTTGCGCGGCGTGCTCTCAATGCACTGTTCGGCCAACATCGGCAAGAATGGCGACGCGGCGATTTTCTTCGGCCTGTCGGGCACGGGCAAAACGACGCTCTCGGCTGACCCCGAACGCAAGCTGATCGGCGATGACGAACACGGCTGGTCGGAACGCGGCGTCTTTAACATCGAAGGCGGCTGCTACGCCAAAGTCATCAACCTTTCGCCCGAAGCCGAGCCGGAGATTTATGCCTGCACGCGGCACTTCGGCACGGTGTTGGAAAACGTCGTGATGGACCCGGTCACGCGCCGCCTGAATCTGGATGACGGCGCGTTGACCGAAAACACGCGCGCGGCTTATCCGCTCTCTTACATCTCGAATCATGAACCGTCGGGCATGGGCGGCCATCCGAAAAACATCATCATGCTCACCGCCGACGCTTTCGGCATTCTGCCGCCGATTGCCAAGCTGACGCCCGAACAGGCGATGTACCACTTCATCTCCGGCTACACGGCCAAGTTGGCGGGCACCGAAAAAGGCTTGGGCAGCGAGCCGCAAGCGACCTTCTCGACCTGCTTCGGCGCGCCGTTCATGGTGCATCATCCGGGCGTTTACGCCGGGTTGTTGCGCGAACGCATCGCCAAACACAACGCCAGTTGCTGGCTGGTCAACACCGGCTGGTCGGGCGGGCCGTATGGCGTCGGGCAACGCATGAAAATCGCTTACACACGGGCGATGGTGCGCGCGGCGCTGGACGGGCGCTTGCGTGACGTGCCGACCGAAGCCGATCCGATCTTTGGTGTGCACGTGCCGACGTCTTGTCCGGATGTGCCCGGCGAAGTGCTCAAGCCGCGCAACACCTGGCCGGACAAAAACGCCTACGATGAAAAGGCGAAGCATCTGGCGACGCTCTTCAACGAAAACTTCAAACAGTTTGAATCGGGCGTGACGGATGCGGTGAAGGCGGCGGGCCCGCGTGCCTAAGTTCAAAACGAACTACACACAAACAAAAACAGGGG
>JAYUCP010000294.1:0-11691 GCA_043740245.1 Acidobacteriota bacterium
CTGTCTGCTGCCAGTAAAGCCCTTGCTCACGCGCGGGCTACTGACACATCCCACCTAACTTAGCCACTACCTTTTTGCTCAGTCTCCCACTTGTTCGCCTGCCGTTGAACACGTTACCCTCACGCGCCGTGACATCAGCGCATCACGCAGACTACAATTCGTCACGGCACCAAAGAAATCACTCAATCGCAATCAAATAAATGCCCGCAACAGACAGCAAAACACTGACGTTGCTTTTGCAGCGCGCCAGCCTCGGTGAGCAAGCGGCCGTGGAGCAACTCGTCTCCATCGTCTACCCCGAACTGCGCCGTATGGCGAGCAAGCGCCTGAAACTGGAGCGGCCAGATCACACTTTGCAACCGACGGCGCTGGTCAACGAAGTTTATTTGCGCCTGTTCGGCGCAACGCCAATTGACTGGCAGAACCGGGCGCACTTCTTTGCCATTGTCGCCAAACACATGCGCTTCATCCTGGTGGAACACGCGCGCAAACGGCGCGGCGGCGCGCAATTCACACTCTCGCTGGACAGCGGCGAAGACGGCGAGGCGTTGCAAATCGCCGTCAGTTCAAAGCAGGATTTGATTGAACTGGATGAGGTCTTGCGGCAATTGGAAGCGATTGATGCGCGCGCCGCGCACGCCGTCGAGTTGCGTTATTTCGTCGGACTGACACAACAGGAGGTGGCCGAGATTCAAAAGATTGACGTCGCCACGGTCAAACGCGATTGGGTCTTTGCCAAGGCCTGGTTGCACAGCCGTATCAAACCTGTTGGCTGAACGGGGAGCGTAAGCGCGCTTACGCTCCCCGTTCCGTACCGGCGACTGAGTTTATTGAAACGCCACTTGCACCGGATTCGCCGTCCGCCCATCCACCGACAACAAAACATCCACCACCCCGCGTCCAGCCAAGCCGCGCGGCAAGCGCAGGTTGATTTGATCCAAGCCAGCCAAGCCGTTCACCGCGCCGATGAACTGCACCTCGCCCGCCAAGCCACCAATCGCCGCCGTCGCCGCCGCCAGATTGCCGTAGTTGCGCAGGCCCGACCCGAAGAGCAGCAGATAAAGCTGCTCGCTCGCCTCGCCCGCGCCGAGCGGCGTGGCGACGAAGCGGCCTTGCGCCGCGTCGTAGCGCGCGACCGGCTCGAAGCTTTGCGCGCCGTTCGCCCGGATGCGCAACAACAACGCCGCCGCGACGCCTTGCCCGTTGGCGTTGGCCGTAAACAAACTCGGCGCAACCGCCGTGACGTTGAGCGTGCCGCTGGCCGTCGCGCCCGCTGCATTGGTGATGGTGAGCGTGGCCGCGCCGGGCGCTGTGCCGGCGGGCAGCAGGTAGTTGAGCTGCGTCGGCGCGACGAAAAACAGCGGGGCGAGGCGTTCCGTGCCGGCGCTGTCTTTGACCCGCACCGACGTGCCCGCCAGCGCCGTCGGCAGCGGCAATTGCGTGGCCGCCGCCACGGAATTCGCCAGCCCCGTGCCGAAGGCGGCAAGGATGGCTTCGGGCGCGGCTTCGGCGCGGAAGCTGGCGGCGGAGACGCTGGCGACGGCGTTGCCGAAACTGGCCGTGCCATCTTCATAACTGGCCGCGAGCGTGGCCGCGTTGGCGTCGGCGAGCTGGCGGCGGATCGGCTGATCGCCGAAGCGCACGGCGGTTGAGGCCGCGCTACTGCTGGTCAGCGCGGTGAAGCGCACGCTCAACAAGGTCTGCTTTCCCGCTCGCAACGTTTCACCAGCGGGCAGCGCGAGCGCGAACCCCACGCGGCCCCCGGCGGCTTGGCCGGCGTTGACGTTGAGCAACGCATTGCCAAGCGTGCCGCCCACCGTTGCCGAAACGAAGCTCAGCACGGTGGAATCAAATTCCAAGCTGAAGCCGAAAGCGTTTTCCTCACCCTCGGCTTCGATCTCGACCGCGAGCGCGCCGGTCTGGCCGCGTTGCAACGTGGCGTTGACCACACGCACCGCGCGTGCGTGCGCGAAGCTGGCGTCAGCCACGCGCGCGAACGCGAAACCCGTCGGATTGCTGGGGCCGCCAGCAGTTTGCGGGGCGTCCAGCCCGGCGGCGTAGCGGCCCGCCTGCACCCAATCCACAATGCCCATCTGGCCGTCGCCTTTGCTGTCGCGCGGGGCGCAATCGGCGCGCTGAAATTCGCCGCCGGTGGCCGCCGTATCCAACCCGGCGGCAAAGCGCCCGACCTGCACCCAGTCGGTGATGGCAATCGTGCCGTCGTTCCTGCCGTTCGGGCGCGGCGTCACGTCGGCTTCGTAACCGGTGGCGACTTCAATGCGAATGTTCGCGCAGCCCTGAAACTCGGCGTTGAGCGATTGCGCATTGGCGCTGGCGGCCTGGCGGCGAATCGGCGCGTCGCCGAATTCGACGTAGGTCTGCGTGACGGCGGTGTTGCCCGCGACGCTGAAAGTGACCAGCGCGAATTGGCGCGTGCCCGCGGCGAAGGTCTGCCCGCTGGGCAAGGCGAGCGCGATGCCGATGCGCCCCGCGCCGAGTTGGCTGGTGTTGGTGTTGAGAATGGCCGCGCTGGCGTCGCCGCCGCGCGCGACTTGGGGATTGCCGAGCACGCCGGGATCGAAGACGAGCGAAAAGCCCAGCGCGTTCTCGTCGCCTTGCGCCACGAGTTCGAGCGGCAGGGTCAGCGTGCCGCCAGGGCGCGCGCTGCCGCATCCGACGCGCACGATGCGGCCGCCGCCGCCCGTCTCAATGGTGAAGCTGGCGCTGGTGGCCGCATCGGGACAACCGGCCTTGCTCACGGTGATGGGGCCGTTGACCGCGCCGCTGGGGACGATAGCCGTGAGTTGCGTGTTGCTGTTGGGCGTGAAGTTGGCGACGACGCCGTTGGCAAATTTGACCGCCGTCACGCCGGTCAGATTGTTGCCCGTGATGACGACGGGCGTGCTGGGCTGGCCGCGCGTGGGACTGAAGCCGCTGACCGTGGGACACACAGGCGAGGGCACGACGATGCCTACGCCGCCGATGACGATGTTGCGGGTGACACCGCTTTGTTGTGCCGTTGCGAGCACCTTGAGCGTGCCCAAGTCGCCGGTGAAATAGTTGTGCCAGGGATCGGCGCTAGCCATGTCGGAATTGCTCAGGCCCGGAAAGGCCGCCGTCCCATCCGGTGTTAGGGAGATATTAGTGCCGACGCCGCCACTCCCTGGAATTTGCGTGACCTCGAGGCCTGGGAACAAGGCGCGCAACCAACCCCAAGCGCCTTTTTCCGTCGCGTTGTCATTCTCACCCATAGCAAACAAGGCGCCGCCGCTGCCACTGCCGCGATTAATGAAATCGGCGATGCGGCTGGCCTGCGCGTTGATGGCCGCCAGTTCGGATGCCTCCAAATCGCCACTGGCGAGGTGGTACGTGGGAATGTACAGCAGTCCCGTGGTGTTGGCCGAGAGTGTGGTCAGCCAAGCGGAAATGCTGGCGGCACCGTCCACGTGCCGTAGGCTCCAGCCCGCGCCGGGCAAAGTGGAGAAACGATAGGCGGAATCAATGGCCCGGCGCGCGGTTTTGCCGGATTCGGTCCCCAGGCTGACCACAACTTTGGCGCTGCCAGCCGGAACTTTGGCCGCCAAATTCTCCAGCGCTTTTTGCATGTAGACCCAGCCGTTATCGTTGCCGCTGCCGTTGTTGTCGTCACCGTGCTCGTTGGCGTCCGTTCCGTCAATGATCACAGCGGCGCCGGTGCTCGGCGCTGGCCCACCGTTGCCTTGAATGCTGAACGCGCCCGTCAACAGTGCCGCGCCGTTGTAACTGACCCGCACCTGCCAATTGCCCGGCAAGCTCGCCGCCGGATTCCCGGCAATCGGAATCCCTTCCCAAGCGCAACCGCCGCCGCTGAAATTGAAGCGGTCTTCGCTCGTGAAAAAGACGCTGCCGTTCGGTTGAATGAACTCCCAGCGCAGCGTGTCGCCGCTGCGAATGCCGTTGAGCAGCGTCCAGTGAAAGACCCGCGCATCGTTGGGCGCGAAGACGGTTTTGCTTTGCGGCGGGTCGCAACTGGTCGTCGAAACGGTGAGCGCCGTGCGTTGATCGAGCACCGCCGGCCCCGTCGTGGCCGCCGACGCTGTGACCGAAAGACCATCCAGAAAGGTGCCGCCGTAATCGTAGCCCGCCAGATTGCGGTCTTCGATGACCAGCGTCGTGGTCGTGGCGTTGGCCGTGAATTCGCGCGTGAAGCGCGCCCACTGCGGATTTGCGCCGGTGACCTGGCCGGAATGATAAAGCGCTTCCAGCGGTTGATTGTTGACCGAGAGGTTGGCGCCCGCCTCAAAAACGCCCGGATGATGCGCGACCCAGCCGGCAAACACGTAGCGCCGGCCAGACTCGGTGGCAAAGGATTGGCGAATCGTGCCGGCCCCCGGCGTGCCGATCAAATCCAGACTCTGCTGCCCATCGGCGGCGCGCGGATCAGGATTGCTGCCAACATCCACGGTGCCGCGCGTCACTGACCAGCCGGGCAACGAGGTCAGCCCCAACCCAGCCGGGCCGTTGTCAAAGCTGCCGTTGACCAGCAAATTGGTTTGCTCCGGTTCAGCCGCGCGGCAGACGGAAGAGTTGGCGGGCAGTCGCACCGGCAGCCACAACGCTGCCGCAACCAACAACAGCGCCGCCGTGAAAACGCGGGCACTCACGGAAAGGCGAACCGACATTCGATTGGCAAATTTGGAAAACATAGAGAAGCGCTCCTTTCGCTACAGGGGAAAATGGTGTTGGCGGCAGACGCTCCACCGCCCTTCATCCCCAGAAGCGCGTCAAAATTGAAAAAGAGCGCAGCCGCTGAACAAAAAAGATTGGCCGCCAATGGCTGAACCAAAACAACGGCGCGCGCGCCCTGCCCCTGCGGGCAAAACGCGCGCGCCGTTGTTGAAACCGGCATCGCCCACAGCAATTTCGTTTTGGCTGTACACGCAACCCGAAAACGCTGGCGGCAGCCACAGCTTATCTCGCTTGGCCGTGACTGCCGCCGGTCGAATTACCCTTGGGCTGCGGACATTCGATGAATCACTTTTTGGGTTTGCTCTCTGCCGCCACACGCTCCAACTCCCGATCCAACGTGTCGAATTGTTCCTGCAACTCGGCCAGCTTGGCTTGCTCCGTGCGCCACGCGACTTCGAGTTGTTGCTGTCGTTCGCGGCTGCGGTCAGCCTCCTGCCGGGCGTATTCGCGCTGGCGTTCCAACGCGCGTTTCAAGCCGTTGTACGACTGCGCCAAGGCGGCGCGCTGCTGCGGGTCGGCAGTCTCGTTGATGGTGGCAAGCAGGTCTTTCAACTCGTCTTCGTCGCGCGTGTCCTGCGCGTGCTGGATGACGGATTTGAGTTGTGTGATTTCTTCGCCGAGGCTGTCCACGCGGGCCTGCTGCCGCGCCAGCCGCTCGGTCAGCGCCTGTGCGCGGTAGGCGTTGACGTAGGTGCGTTGCAGCACGGCGCGCTGCAAACGCAACTCTTCGAGGATGGCGCGCAGCAGTTGCACATCGGGCGTGGCCGCGACCGGCGACGGCGGGGCGGCAGATGGTGTTTGTGCCTGCGCTGCCAACGTCAACACCAGGCAAAAACCGATGAGCGACAGAACAAATTTGATCTTTGACATCACGAGTTTCTCCATTGAGGGCGGGAGCCTCGTCTTCCCGAACTCCGCTGCTAAATTGCAAGCAGCCGCAGAAAACGAGACTCCCCGTAGTGGAAGTAGTGGAATGTGCGCGTGTAAGCACCTGCGCTTTGGTTATGCCAGACGGCTTACCGCAGTATGTAGGTGAGGTATTTGGTTGACGCTGGGCGGCAATCACAAATCAGTCCCGGGACGGGTAGAGGGCGGGTACTGGGACCAGCAAAGGTGTGATGCTGGTAGTCCTTGACGACGGCACGGCCGGGACCGTTGGTTACAAAGGTGATTTCGAGCGTGGCTACACCTACGGACTGTGGGGTAAAGCCACGGATCCACTCACGCGCCGGCACATTGGTCAGCACCAGTTTCTTGCCGTTGCTAACGGTGTACCAAAGCGCAGTGATCTGACCGAGGCCTTGGTAGTCAAGGGAGAAATGCGTGACGTGGCCGGTCCCGCCATCCACCAGCGGATCAAGTATCATACTCAACTGAATGACCACACCATCGCGAATCTGGCCGGACACGCTGCCAGTGACCGTGCCGCTCAGAGCACCCCCCGCTGAAGTGAACTGTGTAGTTGCGTGACTGGTGAAATACATATTGGGCGGTGGGCCTTGCGCCAGCACGGCGCTGGATGCCACGCCCAACAGCAGCGCGATGAACAGCGCCTGGCTCAGCCGAATGAAGAAGTTGTGATTGAGTGTCATGCGATTTGCCTCCGTGAGAGTTCGATGCGTTGATGTGGGGAAAGAACCGGACGGCTGTCCTGCTCTTCCGCTGTCTGACGAAGCGGCGCGTTGCCGTCTTCACCCACATAAGCGCAGATTTTTTGGAAAGTAGCGCACGGGCGCTTATCTTTTTTGTGCGGGCGGGCTATGCTCTGCGCCGTTCGCCGTCGGCAAACCTTCGCGGAACCATCATCGCCAGGAGATTGCTTATGTTCGCTCGTGCTTTTCGCTCTTCAGCTTTTGCGGCCAAGCCGTTGCCGGTTTCGTTGCGTGTGTTTTGGCTGCTGGCGTTTTTGGGCGTTGCGCTAAGCGCGGGTTGGCGAGTGGACAGCAATGCGCAGACGGATGCGACAAGCCAGTCGCAAACGGATGGAGCGCCTGTGGTCACATTGGAAGTGGGAAAGCCGATTGAGCGCGAGTTGGCAGGCGGGCAAAGCCATAGCTACCAGATTAAGCTCGAAGCGGGACAGTATTTGCGTGTGGTAGTTGAGCAACAAGAAATTGATGTAACAGTGGCGTTATCAAGGCTTGGTCAAGAGAAGTTATTCGAAGTCAACGATCAGTGGTGGCCGCGTGGCAGGGAAGTTATGAATGGTGTAGTTGAGGCAGCGGGTCTTTATCGAATCGAAGTACAGGCAGCGGAAAAGGGGGCTTCGCCAGGGCATTATGAGATTAAGCTAGATGCACTACGCACAGCTACAGAAACGGATCGCGCCCTGATAGAGTCAGACAGGTTGTTGAAGGAGTCGAGAAAACTAAGAGCTAGGTTGCAGTACGACCAAACTTGGCCGTTAGTGCAGCAAGCCTTGAAGCTCAAGGAAGAGATTCTCGGTTCTCAGCATCCTGATTTGGTGCGTCCGCTTGAAGAACTGGCAAATTTATACAGTCGCAAACGTGACTATGCGACGGCAGAATCCTTCAATCAACGTGCGCTGGCAATTGTAGAAAAGGAGTACGGGCTGGAGCACCCCTGGGTAGCCAGATCGCTGAGCGAGTTAGCCAATTTGTATGCTATGCAAAAAGAGTATGCGAGGGCGGAGCCGCTCTACCAGCGCGCCCTAACAATCTTGGAAAAGGCGCTCGGTTCAGAAAGTCTCAACTTAGAGCACTACTTGACTAGGTTCGCTGAAATGTACAGTGACAAGGGTGACTATACGAAGACCGAGCCGCTCTATCAACGCCTGCTGGCGATCAAGGAAAGAGCCTATGGCCCAGAGCATCCAAACATAACCGATACGCTCCAGCGATTGGCGCTATTATACAGTCGTAAATGGAATCGTCAGAAAGAAGGCTACAAAGGGAACTACCAGAAAGCGGAATTGTTCTATCAACGTGCACTAGCGATCAATGAGAAAGCCTATGGCCCAGAGCACTACCAAGTTGAGTATTCGCTAAATAGGCTGGCGGACTTTTATCACAATGCAGCTGACTGGTGGAAGGCTGAACCACTCTATCAACGACTGCTGACTATATCGGAGAAAAAATATGGCACTGAACACATCAACTTGGTTCCTTTATTAAACAGCCTAGCTTGGGTGCGTCAAGCATCGGGGCTTAAAGGTGCAGAGCCGCTTTACCAACGTGTATTGACAATCTTGGAAAAGAAGTATGGCTCAGAGCATCCTGATGTAGCTCACGCGCTATTAAATTTGGCTTCGGTTTACGGAATATCCTCTGACAAAGACTTCTATCCGGATACTGCTAAGAGGGCAGAGACGCTCTACCAGCAAGCGCTGGCAATCCTGGAGAAAAAATATGGGCCTGAGCACAGTGAATTAATAGGACCGCTGCGCGGATTGGCTAAAACATACAGCGATCAGGGCGACACTGCGAAAGCTGCCCAGTTTTATCAACGGGTTCTTGCGATCTTTGAGAAAGCATATGGCCCAGAGAGTTGGCAGTTGGAATCTGACGTGACGGCACTAGCTGATTTATACTGCAACATCAAAGATTACGCGAAAGCAGAACTGCTTTACCAAAGAGCACTGGCAATCGGTGAGAAGGCATATGGCCCGGAGCATTTTCGGGTAGCAGAGTACTCGTTACCTAAATTGGCAGACTTTTATCGAGACAGAGGTGATTATGCCAAGGCAGAGCCCCTCTACCAACGAATGCTGGCGGCTTTGGAAAAAACATACGGCTCAACAAGTGTCTACCTGCTTAACTCTCTGTGGCTTTTGGCTGACTTGTATATGGCCAAAGAGGAGTATGCGAAGGCGGAGCCACTATACCAGCGCGCGCTAACGTTCTCACAGGGTTCCGATACTTTGTGGTGGTCATTGAATAAGCTAGCTATTCTTTACCGAGAGCAGGGGAATTACCCGGCAGCAGTAGCCGCTCAGCAACGCGCGGTTGAAGTCAATGAAAGTCTTCTCAACTATTATAGCTCTGGTTCGGAAAACCGGACTTTGAACTATCTCTCTCGGTTTGAAGAAGAGACGAACCGCGCCATCGGTTTGCACGCGCAATTCGCGCCTTATAGTCAGCAAGCTTTCAAGCTCGCCATCACCACACTGCTCAGCCGCAAGGGGCGGGGACTCTATGAAGTTAGCGAAGCTTTGATGGCATTGCGCCGTCGCGCCGGCCCGCAAGAGCAGGGTTTGTTCAGTCAACTTGCTGCCCTGCGCTCACAACGTTCAGCATTGACAGTGCGTGGACCTGGTGACCGTGATCGAGGAGCTTGGCGCAGACAGCTTTTTCAGATTGATGACAAGCATCAGGAACTCGAGACTGAACTTCTCAAACGTGCCAAAGATTTTCGTGAGCAACCTCGACCAGTTACGCTAGAGAAAATACAAGAGGCAATTCCTCAGAACGCTGTGTTGATTGAATATCTTGTCTATTATCCTTACAACACGAAGACACATAAAAACGACGCGCCACGCTATGTAGCCTATCTACTATTTAAGTATAGCGAGCCCAAATGGGTGGAATTGGGTGAAGCCAGCATAATTGACCAAGCAATCAATGAATTGCGTTTGGCGTGGCGTGATCCACGGCGTCTTGACACCAGACAACTGTCTCGTAAGCTCGATCAACTCGTAATGATGCCGCTTCGTAGGTTAATTGGTAGCGATAGCGGTATTAAACATTTTCTTGTTTCTCCCGACGGTGCGCTTAATCTTGTGCCATTTGCGGCATTGGTGGACGAACATAATCAATACCTCGTTACCCGCTACTTGTTTACCTATTTAACAAGCGGACGCCATCTCTTACGGTCGCATATGAGGCAGGATAGTCAATCGGCTGCACTTGTGTTGGCCGATCCGGCGTTTGACGGTCAGCCGCCAACTTATTCACGGTCACAGCGTGACATTAAACCTGTCTACGGCTGGGTTCAGCCTGGCGCTCTCAATCTCGATTTTGCTAATGTCAAATTCAGACCACTGACTGGTACTGCAAGTGAGGCACAGGCGTTAAGCAGACTTCTGCCTGATGCCAAGGTGCTAACTCAGGGGCAGGCAACCGAAGCTGCGCTCAAACAGATCAGTGGTCCACGCCTCTTGCATATTGCTACACACGGCTTTTTTCTGCCTGACGCGAAAATCGAAGGCAAAACCCCATTTCCAACCTCTGAGTTGGCATTTACTAGGTCAGGGTTAGCGTTGGCCGGAGCCAATCAGCTTAAAAGCGGCGATGACGACGGGTTGTTGACAGCCTGGGAAGTTGCCGGGCTAGATTTGTGGGGCACAAAATTGGTGGTGCTCTCAGCCTGCGATACAGGTGTAGGTGAAATCAAAAACGGCGATGGCGTCTATGGCCTGCGCCGGGCCTTCGTGCTGGCCGGTTCTGAAACGCAGGTGATGAGCTTGTGGTCAGTCTCCGATCAAGGCACCAAAGAGTTGATGGTCGCATACTACAAACGCCTGTTGCGCGGCGAAGGGCGCGGTGAAGCGTTGCGTCAGGTGCAATTGCAGATGCTCAAAAACCCGGCGCGGCGGCATCCTTACTACTGGGCCAGCTTCATTCAATCCGGCGAATGGGCGAATTTGGACGGGAAACGGTGACGCCTGGCAATGGCTTGTTACCAAGAGCCATTGCCAGGTGCCCGATTGCTGTCTCGTCTTACGCGCTTCAGATACCGCGATAGCGCGCGACTACGGTATCCATCCGCTCGCCCTGTCCAGGGGTGAACTCGTATAGACACGAGTCATTCGTGTAATCCATGAAATTGTGAATCGGGTCGAGGTCGCGGAAGCCTGGCCCCGTGCAGGTATCACGTCCAATGGGGCACCCGGCAGCCGCCGAACGCTCGATGCCGGTGTCAGCCACGCGGTCATTCGTGGCCGAGCAGCCGTCCTGAAAGGTGTGGTATAGGCCGAGCCAATGACCGACCTCGTGCACCGCCGTGTCGCCCAGATTGAACGGCGCAAACGAGCCGCCCGGCAGCGAGGCGTAATGCACAACGACGCCATCCAGCGAGGGCGCAGCGTTGTATTCCCACGGGAAGGTCGCCCAGCCCAACAGCCCGCCGCCCGGCCCCGCCGAGTAAAGGTTGATCGCATTTGCGCCGCCCAAATGCAGGGCTGCTTTGGCATGGGCCTCGTCCAATGATCCCGGCTCCATCCGAAACCAGTCGGCGTTGGTTGTGCGCGTCACCCCGAACAGGTGAAAGCGGAACGGCGTGTTTGCGGCGGAGCTATGCTGCCCGCCGGCGTAGGCCTGATTCAACACGTAGATTTGCTGCTGAATCATCCAATCGGGAATGTCGCCATTGGCAAGCCCCGGCCCCTGATTGATGACGTGAAAATAGACGCCGATGAAAACCGAGCCGGGCGCGCGCACCGATAATTGCGGATTGGCCGCATTCGAATGCGGTTTGCGTCCCTGCTCCAGTCTGAACTGGTTGAGTTCGGCTTCCACTTCTTTCATCTCGATTTCATCGGGCTGATCCGCGCCGCAGCGCCGCCCGCTTTTAATAAAGGCTTCCTGATTGCGCCAGGTCACGCCATCCAACACGAACGGTTCGTCCGGCGCGGACTTGGCGGCGCAACCCGGACAATCCTGCTCGTCCGGCAACGCGGGCTTGGCCTGCTGGCCTGCCTGCTGGCCTGCCTGCTGGTTTGGTTGTTGAGTCTGGTTGCGACTGGCGGCGGCGCTGGAAAAGGCCCAGCCCACTGCGGCCAGCAAACACGCGAGCAAACCTGCATACATTCTCGACGTTCTGATGTTCATACAAGCTCCTTGTTGAAACGCGGACGGGCGCGCCGTCCGGCGGTGTTGTTCTGGTTTTCAGTCGCAGAGCGACGGTTGAGCTTAGCCCGGCGTTTCAACGCCGGGGCGGCGACAGCGTGGATTCCGAGTCGCGTAGCGACGGTTGAAACCGGCAAGCTGATTAGCACAAGTTTAA
>JAYUCP010000295.1:0-11689 GCA_043740245.1 Acidobacteriota bacterium
TCCGAAAGAGCGTCGAAAATGAGCCGGTGCTCTGGCAGGTATTTCTGTGCCTTGTCAATGAAAATTCAAACTCGCTCACTGCGTAACATCAGTAATCAATTTGCTTTCTCAGCTTGCAGCTTGGGCCGTTGCGCTTCGGGCCAGAGGCTGCGAATGAAGTTGACCAGATGCCACATGTCTTCTTCTTTGCGAATGAGCGTCTTGTAGGGCGGCATCGTCAGCCCCGCGCCATCACGGATGCTGCGGAAGATTTCGCCTTCGGCGGTGCCGCTCTTCCACTGCTTCGGCTCGGTCAAATTGGTGGCGTCGGCGACGACATCCACCTGGGCCTTGCCGTCGGGGCCGTGACACGCCGTGCATTCGTTGGCAAACAGCGTGCGGCCACGGTTAATCGAGCTTTTGGTAAAGGGCACAGGGCTTTTGAGTTGCTTGGCCTCTTCCGTGGTCAGCTTATCTTGCTCGCTCTGCGCCAGTTGGAAATGGGATGAAGCGGAACTGTGGGCGTAGCCGATTGCCAGCAGCAAGGCCAGGCCCGCGATACTCAGCATGACTATGCGTCGCGGCATGCGGTTTCTCCTAAATGTGAGCGTCACATCTTGTCAGGGTCGAGATCAAAAGTTTCGACCAGGTAATCGAAGTATTTTCCGTCGAACAAAAAGGTCAGAAAGATTTCGTGCACCAGATGAATGAGTTTGCGCGTGCCGTACTCGCAATCGCCGTTGACGATCTTTGCCGTCAGCGCCACGTTGCCGCCCCGGTTGCCGGGCTGAATCTGTGTGCGCTGGCGGTCAATGCGCCGATGCTCCGGCAATTCGTCGGCGTGTTGCGCGGCGATGAATTGTTTCAACTCCTGATACATCGCGGAAGCGGCGTGCACATTGGGCAGCAGCAGCGGAAAGCGCAGTGTGTTTTTCGGCGCGTCAAAAACCAATTCAAACGTCTGCTCGCGATGCCAAACCATTTTGAAGGCCGCCTTGCCCTGACGCACAGGCCCCCGGCTGAAGCCGCGAAAGACGCCGCGTTGGGCGTAATTTTCGAGCGTATCAGCCACGAGTTGAATGCGTGCGTCGCTGGCGCCGGTCATCTGCTGTCTTTCAGTTTGGGCAGTTTGGGTGGAGTCATTACCTACCGGACGGTAAGTATAAACGCGAGGCGGGCCAATTTGCCATCTTGACTGGCAGGAGCGGACTTTGTTTTTCGTCCCGTCACACTTTCGGCAAGGCGGCGACTTTTGTATAGTGCCGCCGTGAATGGCGCATTGCAGTATGGTCAATACCGTTCACTGCAATCATGGCCGTTTTACCAAACAGACAAATACTGACGTGAGTTCACCAGGTAGCCCGACGGCGCTTGACCACGGTTGACATCAAGATCAACCAGGAGGATTCCCATGTTACGCAAAGCTTCGATTTGTGCAGGCATTCTTTGTTCTCTCTGCTGTCTCTTCTCACCAACACCTGCGCTGGCGCAACAGGCCACCGGCCAGATCGCCGGCGTCGTCACTGATCCGGGCGGCGCAGTGATCGTGGGCGCGCACATCACGGTGACGAGCCCGGCGACTAAAGTCGTGCGCCAAACCACGACCAACAGCGAAGGCTTCTTCCAAGTCCTGGCCTTGCCGATTGGCACTTACCAAGTCACGGCGGAACAGCAAGGCTTTCGCAAATACGTGGCCGCAGACAATGTGCTGCAAATCAATCAGACGTTGCGGCTGGACGTGAAGCTCGCCATCGGCCAGCAAAGCGAAGTCGTCGAAGTGAGTTCACAAGGCGCGGCGATTGAGACCGCCAATCCGACCTTGGGACAATCGGTCACCAGCCGTCCGATCATCAATCTGCCGCTCAATGGGCGCAACGTGCTCGATCTCGCCAAGCTGCAACCGGGCGTGATGGAAGCCAACCCGGATGATGGCGGCGGCGGTTCTTCGGGTTCGTTTGCCAGCGGCGCGATCAACATCGCGGGCGGGCGTTCCGATTCGGTGACCTATTTGCTGGATGGCGGCATCAACAACAACCTGCTCAGCAATCGCGTGGTCTTCAATCCGAACCCCGACGCGGTGGCCGAGTTCCGCATTCTGACCAGCAATTACACGTCCGAATACGGGCGCAACGGCGGCGGCGTGATCAGCGTCGTGACCAAATCCGGCTCGAACCAATGGCACGGCTCGGCCTTTGAATATGTGCGCAACGACAAGTTCAACGCCAATACTTTTTTCAACAAGCTCAACGGACTGCCGCGTGAAATTTTGAAACGCAATCAATTCGGCGGCACCTTTGGCGGCCCGCTCTATCTGCCGCGTTTCGGCGAGGGCGGCAAGCCGGTTTACAGCGGCAAAGACCGCGCGTTTTTCTTTGTCAGTTATCAAGGCGGACGCCAGGTGCAGACCGTCACGACCAGCAAGATCAGAACTTTTACGCCCGCCGAATTGAGCGGCGATTTTTCAAAGAGTGCCAACGGACAGCCGGATGCCGCCGTGGCTGGCTTCTTGATGAGCAATCCCTACTTCCAACCGAACGCCACACTGGCCGCGCGTGGCATCATTGATCCCACGCGCATCAATGCCGTGGCGCAGAATTACATCAAGGCCGCGTTGATTCCCACGGCGGCGAACGGCGAACTGATTTCGCAGGGCAGCGCGCGCAACAATTCCGATGAACTCTCGCTCAAGTTCGATTTCAACGTGCGCAAGTCAGACCGGCTCGCCGTCACGCTGGGGCGTTCCAACGCGCCCGCAGTGCGGCCCTTCGGCGGCGCGAATGTGGCGGGCTATGGCGACACGTTTAAGGACACGCAATCGTTTGCGAATCTCTCGTACACGCTCATCGTGTCGCCCGAAATGCTCAACGAAATCCGTGTCACCGCGCAGCGCGCCAATCGCAATCAGGCCGTGCCGAATTCGGTCAAGCCCACCGCCTCCGCGTTGGGCGTAGGCGTCACGCCCGACAACCCGACCGGGCCGCCGCGCCTCGATTTCGCCAGTGGCTTGAGCATCGGCTTTTCGCCCAACGGCCCGACGCGGCTGATCAACAACACCTTCGCTTACACCGATACTTTTTCGTGGACGCGCGGGCGGCACAATCTGAAATTCGGCGCGTATTACTCGCCCTATCAGAACAACACCGTCTATGACTTTTATGTCAACGGCAACTTCTTCTTCTACGGCCCGGATACCGGCGTCGGTACGGGCAATGACTTCGCCGACTTCCTGCTGGGCGCGCCCGATGAGTATTTGCAATTCGGCGAAGCGCCCTCGGACATTCGCTCGAAGTCGTATCACTTCTTCGGGCAGGACGAATGGCACGTGCGCCCAAACCTGACGCTGACGCTGGGGCTGCGCTACGAATACGACACGCCGAAGTTTGACACGCGGGGCCGCGCCTTCTCGCTCAATCGCGGCCAACGCTCGACGGTCTTTCCCAATGCGCCGCGTGGGCTGTTGTTCCCCGGCGATGCGCAAGCGCCGTTCGGCGCGAATTATCCCGACAAAAACAATTTCGCGCCGCGTTTCGGCTTTGCCTGGTCGCCGAAGTTTTTGGGCAGCGGCAAGACCAGCGTGCGCGGCGGCTTCGGCGTTTTTTATGACGTCCTGAAAGGCGAAGACAATTTGCAATTCAACGGGCAAGCGCCCTTCTTCGGCTTCTCGGATTTGTTCTTTGATCCGTTGGGCAACGGGCCGACGAATTATTACTCCGCGCCTTACGTGGCGACGGGCATCAACAATCCGTTCCCTTCGCGCAAGCCCGCGAAGAACATCAACTTCGCCGACAACGGCTTCGTGCCGTTCGGCGGCGGCGGCGTGTTTTTCGTAGACCCGCACCTGCGCACGCCCTACACCTATCAATACAACCTGAGCGTGCAACGCGAGCTTGCCAGGAACTTGGTTTTCGAGGCCAGCTTTGTCGGCAGTTCGTCGCACAAACTGACGGCGCTGGCCGATGCCAATCCCTTCCTGCTGGGCACGACGCACCGCTTGTTCAACACGCAAACGGGCGAGAGCGACAGTTCGTTCAGCTACCTGCTTGAATTCCGCAACCAGGGTTCGGCCAACTACAACAGCGGCCAATTCAGTTTGCAGAAGCGCGTCTCGGACACGAAGTTTTTCGGCACGACGTATTTTCAGTTGTCTTACACACTGGCGCATTCGATTGACACGGCCTCCGGCTTCCGCAACCGCAACGGCCAGGTGCCGGCCTATCGCGCCAGCCAATTCCGCGCGGCTTCGGATTTCGACACGCGCCAGCGGTTTGTTTTCAGCGGCGGCTGGGATTTGCCGTTTCAGATTTGGGTGCCGGCGTTGCCGAAGCAACTCACGAAGGGCTGGAGCCTGTATCCGATTTATTCGCACCGGACGGGCTTCCCGCTGGATGTGTTTGCGGGCTTCAACACGCGCCGCACTTCGCCCGGCGTGTCGGGCGCGGGCGATGCCTCGCTGGTGCGCGCCAATGTGGCGAATGGGCGCGTCACGTTTTTTGATCCGCACACGGCGCAAAAGCTCAACGGCACGACCGCCAACTTTTTCTTCAACCCGGCGAACCTGACCAACTGCGTGAATGACCCGACGAGCAGCAACGTGTGTCCCGCCGCGCTCAGGGCGTTCGGCTTCCCCACCGTTGATCAGGCCGTCACCAACGCGGCCTTGCGCACGTATGGCAGCCTGCCGCGCAATGCGCTGCGCGGGCCAGGCCGCAGCAATCTGGATTTTGCCGTCGCCAAAATGACGCCGCTGTTTGGCGACCGGCTCAAACTGGAATTGCGCTTCGAAGCGTTCAACCTGTTCAACCACGCGCAATTCAGCAACCCCGACACCAACATCAACAGCCCGACCTTTGGGCAGGTGTTGAGCACTGCCGCGCCGCGCATTTTGCAACTCGCGGGCCGCCTCATCTTTTGATAGGTACGCGGATAACGCGGATGCGGCGGATCAGCGCGGATCAATTCTGAAAAAATCCGCGAAAATCCGCTGCATCCGCGTTATCCGCGTATCTATGCGCACTCACTTTGAAAATGCGCCGAATTCATTCATCCCTTTTGAGAGAAACGCAATGACCACCACTGCCACCAAGACGCAGCCCTTGACCGGCTTGCTCGACCGCCTCGCGCGCCGCGCGCCGCTCGCGCAAGACGAATGGCTGCGCGTCATCAATGAAGCCGCGACCGAAGAGTTGCGTCGTCTGGCCGATGACTTGCGCCGCCAATATCACCCCGACAACGCGGTGACGTATGTCGTGGATCGCAATATCAACTATTCGAACGTCTGTTTCTCGGTCTGCAACTTCTGCGCGTTTTACCGCAAGCCCGGTGATAAGGAAGGTTACGTGCTGAGTTACGCAGAGATGTTCGATAAGGTCGAAGAGATGATCGAGATCGGCGGCAGCGGCGTGCTGATGCAGGGCGGCTTGAATCCTGACCTCTCGCTCGATTGGTACAAGAACCTGCTGCGCGAATTGAAGACGCGCTACGGCATCCACCTGCATTGCTTTTCGCCGACTGAAATTTATGGGATGGCGAAGACCTTTGGGATGAGCTACGCCGAGGTGATCACGGAATTAAAAGAAGCTGGACTCGACAGCATCCCTGGCGGTGGCGGCGAGATTTTAGTTGATGAAATTCGCCGCAAGCGCCGCACCGAATGCAACGCCCAGGAATGGCTGGACGCGATGGAGGCCGCGCATCAGGCTGATTTGGCGACGACGGCGACGATGATGATCGGTTACGGTGAAACGCTGGAACAGCGCATCCAGCATTTGGAAAAGCTCTTTCAGTTGCAGCAACGTTCATTGGACGCGGGCAAGACCGGCTTCGTCTCGTTCATCCCGTGGACGTTCCAACCCGACAACACCGCAATCGGCAAAATCATTCCCGACCGGCTGCCCGCCGAAGAGTATTTGCGCTGGTTGGCGTTGGCGCGCTTGTACCTGCACAACATTCCGAACGTGCAAGTTTCGTGGCTGACGGTCGGCCTGGCCGATGGCCGGCGCGGGCTGCATTTCGGCGCGAATGACATCGGCTCGACGATGATCGAAGAGAACGTGATTTCAAAAGCAGGTGCGAATCACAAGGCGACTGAAGAAATGCTGGTCAACGTGATTCGGGAAGAAGGCTTCACGCCGGTTAAACGCAAGGCCGATTACGTGCGGTTAGGCAAGGGAGTGAACCACGCCGCTGAGCAACCCAAATAACCGCCGTTTGGCGAAGAACTGAAGCCTGCCTTCTTACGCCAGCAACGCCGCGCCGATGACGCTGGCTTCCGCGCCCAATTCAGCCGCGACGATTTGGCAATCGGCGTAAATGATTTCGGAGGCGCGCTGCTCGGCTTCCGTGGCAATGGCCGGCACCAGAAAGCGACGGGCGGCAGGGGCGCCGCCGATGGCGACGAGCGAGAGGTTGAGCAGATTGATTACTTCGGCAATGGCCATGCCGATGAATTTGCCGGTGCGTTGCAACATCAGCCGCGACAGATCGTCGCCTTGCACGGCCGCTTCGACGATGTTGTCGTAGGTGTAACTGCCGCCCAGCAGCTTCAAACGCGAGAGCGAAGACGTCGAATCGCGTTGCAAGCGCCGTTCGGTGCGCCGCACGATGCTTTCAGCCGAGACCATGGATTCGAGCGGCACAAATTCGCCGGTGTGTTCGGGGTCAATCGCCATCTCGCCCAAGGCGCCCGCCAAGCCAGACTTACCGCGTTGCAATTGCCCGCCCAGAATCAATCCCGCACTCACATTCGCGCCGATATGCAGATAAAGCCAATCGTGCCTGCCGCGCGCCGCGCCCGCTTGCATTTCGGCAAAGGCGGCGGCGTTGGCGCTGTTCTCGAAATGCACCGGCACTTTGAGCGCGTCCTGCAATTCAGCGTGCAAATTGATGCCGGTCAGCCCCGGCGCATGCGCGAGCTTGAGAATCTGTTGTGTTGAGTGTTGGATCAGTCCGGGGAAAGCAATACCGATGGCGGTCACGCCGGGCTGCGCCTGCAACGCTTGTTGCAGAATGGTGCGCAGTTGGGTGGCGAGGGCCGCGCCGTTCTGCGCATCCGCCGGATCGGCGGCGTAATTTTCGCGGTGAAAATCCCTGAGTTGACCGGCGGGATCGAGCACGCCCAAGCGAATGTGGTGGCTGCCCAGGTCAACGCCGAGGCGTTCACCCGGTTGCGCCGTGGCATTGGCAGAAGCGGTTTGTGGGGAATTTGGCGATGCCATGACAACTCTCTCAATTCATTGTTTCGTGGTGGTTGTTGAGTGGACGGCAGGGACTATAACAACGGCGTAAAGAGGGTGTCAATTTTGGCTTGCCAGAGTGGCGCCAAGCGGCGGAAAGCTGGCTTGCCCTGCCCTGAGGCTTCAAGTATCTTTACGCGCGCTTGACCGCCGTTGCGGGGAACTCAAACGGCGCCTAACGCAACCGCACGGGTGTTCCGCGGCTTGGCGCAAACTGGTCGTTTCCAAGTATCAACGGAATACTTCAACTCTGCCCGGCTGCTGGATTTGGATGGTAATCGAAGACCTCATTAAAGAATATGGCCTGTGGGCGGTCTTTTTCGGCGTCATGATCGAAGGCGATCTGACCCTGCTGCTGGCCGGGGTGTTGGCGCATCACGGCCTGTTCACGTTTGGCGAAGCGCTGTTATGCAGCACCCTGGGCGGCGTGGTCGGCGATTCCATCAGCTTCCTGCTGGGGTATCGCGGCAAGGAATGGATCAAGAACAGCCATTTTTACCATCGCACCAAGCCGCAATTGGAACGCCTGTCGGCGCGCTTTGGGGTCTATTCGGTTTTCCTGGTCAAATACATTTACGGCTTGCGCACGGCGAGCGCCGTTTTCTGGGGCTTTGCGCATATGCGCTTTGGCCGCTTTGGGCCGCTGACAGTGGTGAGTTGCGGGGCCTGGGCGCTGATTCTGAGCGGCATCGGCTATTCATTCAGCGGCGCCATCGAAGTCATCATCGGACGCGTGCAACGCATCGGCCTGGTCTTGCTGATCGCGGTGCTGGTGGCGTTGGGCTTGTCGCTGGCGCTCTTTCTGCTCGAACGTTACGTCATCGGGCGGCGCGTGCCGGAGATGGAGCCACAGTTGTTGAGGGATAGGGAGGAAGAAGAAGAGGGATGAAGGATGAAGGATGAGGGATGAATTTGGAGGTTTCATTCATTGATTATCGAAGCACAAGCACCGACACGCATTGATTTGGCGGGCGGCACCGTGGACATCTGGCCGCTCTATCTTTTTCACGAAGGCGCGCAAACGATCAATTTTGCGATTGACCAATATGCGCGCTGCCGCGTCGAGACACGCAACGATGGCAAGTTCGACTTTGAATCGCGGGATCGAGGGACCAAGGTCGAAGTCGCCGCTCACGCCGCGTTGCGCGCTGAGACTGAATTGCCGCTGATCTCGAAGCTGGTCTATTTTTTTAAGCCTGAAACCGGGCTGAACATCACGACCGATTGCATGGCCCCGGCGGGCGCGGGGCTCGCCGGTTCATCCACATTGAACATCGCGCTGTGCGGGGCGCTGAACAAACTGACCGGCGAACGGTTCAAGCTGGAGCAATTGCCCTTCATCGCCGCCAACGTCGAATCACAGGTGCTGGGCGTGCCGGCGGGTTATCAGGACTACTTCCCCGCGACGTATGGCGCGGTCTCGCGCGTGCGTTTGCAAATCGAAGGCGTGATCCGCGAGGCCATCGAGACCGACCTGGCACAACTCGAAGCCCGCGTGGCGCTCTGTTACACGCACGCGCCGCGCAATTCCGGCATCAACAACTGGTCAATGTTCAAGTCGCACATTGACGGCGACAAACTGATTTTCGAGCGCTTCGACAAAATCCGCGACACGGCGCTGAAGATGGCCGATGCGCTGAGCGCCAACGCCTTCGATCAAATCGGCGCGCTCTTTGCCGAAGAGTGGGCCAGCCGCCGCGAACTGGTGCCCGGCATCACGACCGAATTCATTGACGAACTGGTGACGCTCTCGTTGCGGCACGGCGCGCAGGCGGCCAAGGTTTGTGGCGCGGGCGGCGGCGGTTGCGTGGCGTTTTATTGCGCGGCCGGACGCAAGGCCGAAGTCGAACAGGCATTGGCCGCGGCGGGTGGCCAGATCATTCCCTATCGAATTTCGAGAGAAGGTTTGCGACTCAAGGTAATTTGAAGTCTGTGCGTAAAAGAAATTCCAGCAAAGCAGAGGAAATAGCTACGCGGATGACGCGGGTGCAGCGGATCAGCGCGGATCAACCCGCAAAAGAATCTGCGGAAATCCGCTGCATCCGCGTCATCCGCGTAGCTATTCGCATGTCGAATTACGCACACTCTTCAGTTAAGCTGATCTCACACCACAGGAAAAACTATGTTCAAGCGCTGTTGCCTCGTCTTGCTTTGCTTGCTGCCACTGGCCTGGCTTGGTTGTAGCGAGCAGAAAGAAGCTGATACGTCCGCGTTGACGCGCCCTTTGCCGTCCGCGCCCTCGCCCACGGTTGACCCGCGCGCGACCGATTTGAAGCGTGCCGTCAAAGGCACGACCGCGCCCGATTTCGCGCTGGAGGCGCCGGATGGCGAGACGTATAAGCTCTCCAGCTTCCGTGACAAGAAATTCGTCGTGCTGGTGTTTTATCGCGGCTATTTCTGAACGGGCTGCCAGGAACAGCTAGGTAAGCTGAAAACATTGCTCGCGCCCGCCGAAAAACAAAACGTCCAACTGCTGGCCATCAGTCTGGACACGCACGACGAGTCGCGCGTGATGGCCGAAGAGATCGCCAAACATCCGGGCCAACTCGATTACCCGCTGTTGACCGACACCGAGCATCGCGTGGTAGATATTTATGGCCTGGCCAATCCGGCGGAATTCAAGGCGGGCATTCCCTATCCATGTGTTTACGTGATCGGTAAAGATGGCGTGGTATTAGAACGGTTTCTCGATGAGAGCGGCGTGCGCGCGACCAACGAACATGTGCGCGCGATGCTGAAAGCGGCGGGCGCGGTGAGTTGAGAAAAGAAATTGGCGGAGGCGTGTGGGAGTCGAACCCGACCTGCCGCAGCTACCGCTACGGCACAACGGTTTTGAAGACCGCACCCATCACCGGACAGGATGCGCCTCCGCAAAGTGGTCAATGCAAAAGCGCGCGGATTCTAGCATTGCAGTGGGAATCTGAAAAACGGATTGCCCGCTTTAGAGAATCGGTCTGTTCAAATGTTCTGACCGTCCGGTTCCAGGTTGCGCCAACGCGGCCAATTCGTGCAAGCCGCAAGGCATGGCGCGGTACTTGGGCAGCAACCCGGCGGCGGGTTGCTGGTGGCAATGACTGGTTTCGACCAACAGCGGAATGTCGCCGTGCCCACGGCTGGCGCGGATCATATCCAGCACCTGTTGCAATTGCCCGGGGCTGGCGTCAATCACCGCGAGCGCGTGTTCCGAAGCGCATTCGCCTTGCAACTCTTCCAAAGAACTGACGACGCGAATTTCCGCCGCGCCGCCCGCCAGCATAGCGCGCAACCAGCCCAGCCGTTCGGCGGAATCGCTGAAGAGCAAGAGCGGAAGTTTGTCGAGGGAGAGCGAAAAATCAGTAGCCAAATGACGCTGCATCAAGCTAGCCATAGTGATACTCCTTGGGGATGACAAGCTGATTGAATCGTCGGAGGATGGTTCGGTGTGTAGTCAGTAACGTTAAGCCGGCGCATTGGGGTGAGGAGCGCCGATCTATTCTGTTTTTGTCAGTTGCTCAATTTTCTTGTTGGGCAGGCACCAGTGCTGCGCAGTTTAGCCAACCACGCGGGCGGCTGCAATCAATTTTTCAGATGCGGGTTTTCAGGCGCGGGCGTGCGCGGGGGATTTAACCAGACAATGCCAACCAAGACCTTTCAGGATTTAGTGGATTTGATGGCGCGGTTGCGCGCGCCGGACGGCTGTCCGTGGGATCGCGAACAGAGTTACGCGACGCTCGCGCCGATGCTGATCGAAGAGGCCTACGAGGTGATCGAAGCCGCCGAGGCCGGCGATTGGCCCGAATTGCGCGACGAACTGGGCGACCTGTTGTTTCAGATTATCTTTTACGGCCAGATCGCGCGCGACAGCCAGCATTTCGACATTCACGATTCGATCACCCGCGTGCACGAAAAGATGACGCGCCGCCATCCGCACGTCTTTGGCGATCAGCAAGTCGCATCCACCGCCGACGTGCTGGTCAATTGGGAAGCGATCAAAGCCACCGAACGTAAAGACGCGGGCAAGGCCGAAAAGCAGCCGTCGTTGTTGGACGGCGTCTCGACCAAGCTCCCTGCCCTGCTCGAAGCCTTTCAACTGACGACCAAAGCCGCGCGCGTCGGCTTCGATTGGGAAAAGCTCGAAGACGTCTTCGACAAGCTGGCCGAAGAGTTGCAGGAACTGCGCGACGAAGTGCAGCGCGAACCGCGCGATCCCAACGCGCTGGCCGAAGAGTTGGGCGATCTGCTCTTTGTGGCCACCAACATCGCGCGCCAACTCGGCGTCGAGCCGGAGATGGCGTTGAAATCAGCCAACCGCAAATTCCGCCGCCGATTTGGTTTTATCGAAACAAAACTGGCTGAACAGGGGCGGTCGTGCACCGAATCGAATCTGGCCGAGATGGATGCGTATTGGAACGAGGCGAAGCAGGTGGAAAAATAATGACAGGGTAGTGGACGGACGCAGCACAAGCGCATGGAGTTCAGGCTTCAGCCTGTGTTGGGGT
>JAYUCP010000296.1:0-4806 GCA_043740245.1 Acidobacteriota bacterium
GCCGCCCGCTGTGCGGACAGTCTTTGACCGTCCGCACAGCGGGCGGCCCAGCCGCGCAGCAAGAACCCACAGGCTTTCCTGTCATACCGGTTTTTTTCCGGGCTGTTTACCACATGCAGGATTGACAGCGCGACGGTTGGTGCGCGAAAACACCGGCAGCAATCCCATCTGTGAATTTGCGCAGTTGCCCAAGCCGTTTCGCTGTCCGATGAAACGCCAGCGTTGTCGCAGTGGCAAGCGCTTGCGGGCAAGGCAACCAAACTAACCACGACAGGGGCTTTCGCGCGCCTGCCTTGAAAGGAACGTCAATGATCGAACGCAGAACAATTCTCAAGGGCGCCGGAGCGGCGCTCACCACTTCACTGTTCACCGGGCGCGTCAAAGGCGCCAACGACCGCATCGCCACCGGCCACATCGGCCTGGGCGCAATGGGTTCGAGTAATTTGGGCTTTGCCTTGAAACTGCCCGATGTGCAGGTCGCCGCGCTTTGCGATGTTTACCAGCCGCATTTGGAAAGGGCGGTCGCGGCGGCAGGCAAAGCGAACGTCACGCCGAAAACCGTGAAAGACTTCCGCGAAATTCTGGCTGACAAATCCATTGACGCCGTGTGCATTTCGACGCCCGATCACTGGCACGCATACATGGCCGTCGAAGCTTGCAAGGCGGGCAAGGATGTCTTTGTCGAAAAGCCCGCTTCTGTCTATGTCGAAGAAGGGCACAAGATGGTGCAGGCCGCGCGCAAATATAACCGCGTCGTACAGGCCGGCACGATGCAACGTTCGGGCGGCTATTTCAAAAAAGCTGCCGAGTTAGTGCAAAGCGGCATTCTCGGCGAAGTGACTTTCGTGCATACGTGGCAAAGCGGCGCGGTCAAAAAACAAGGCTGGGGTAGACCCGCCGATGGCCCCGTGCCGGCTGGCTTGGATTGGGATATGTGGCTGGGCCCCGCGCCCAAAGTGCCGTTCAACCTGAACCGCTGGGGCGTAGGCGTCACGACCTTTCCGACGTTTCGCTATTTTTGGGATTACGCGGGCGGCGCGATGACCGATTGGGGCGTGCACCTGATTGACCCCGTGCACCAATGCTTCGGCGAAGCGATGCCGACGACGATTTCGACGCAGGGCGGCAAGTTTTATGTAGACGACAACACCGACACGCCTGACACGATGGTGGCGACGTTCACCTATCCGAAATTCATGCTGACCTATGAAAGCCGCACGGCGAATCCGATGCCGATGTTCGGCGGTCAAGGCGCGGGGACTTCCATTCACGGAACAGAAGCCACCGTCATCGTCACGCGCGGCGGCTGTTGGTTGATGCCCAACAAAGGTTCAAAAGTCGAAGCGCAAACCTATGAGAACGACAACGTGATGCGCGACCTGAACATTCCGCACTGGAAGAACTTCATCGCCTGCATCAAGTCACGCGAGAAACCGACCAGCGACATTGAGACCTGCGTGCGCTCTTCGACGACCTGCCTCCTGGCAAACCTTTCTATGCGCCATAAAACAATGCTCGATTGGGATGAGAAGAACTGGACGCTGAAACAAGGAAATGTCAGACCCTTCCTGAAAGCGAAGTATCGTTCGCCGTGGAAGCTTGAGGTGTAGTCCCGCGTTAACCTCTCGCCCACGAAGCCACACAAAGAAAACACGAAGGGAGGCAATCGAGCAGTGAAATTTCTTCGTGCTTTCTTTGTGTAACTTCGTGGGCAATTTATCAACGATAGCTTGTACATGACGCTATATCTTACTCCGATGAAACATGCCTTCCTTGCGATGATCGCTGCGATCCTACTGGCAACGCCTGTTGCGCTGCACGCCCAAACCGCCAACCAACCCGCCAAGCTGAACGTCCTGTTTTTATTCGCCGACGACATGCGCGCCGACACCATCGCGGCCTGGGGCAATCCGCATATCAAGACGCCGCACCTGGACGCGCTGGTGCGGCGCGGTTTCAGCTTGCGCGGCAATTATATTTTCGGGGCCAATAACGGCGCGGTTTGCGTGCCGAGCCGCGCGATGCTGATGAGCGGCAAGACGTGGTTTCAAATTGACGCGCCGACGTTGAACGGCGCGCGCCTGCTGCCGGAGCATCTGGGCGAGAACGGCTACGTCACCTTTGGCACGGGCAAGTGGCACAACGGGCAGCCCGCGTGGTTGCGCGCCTTTCAGCGCGGCAAGACGGTGATGTTCGGCGGAATGTCCGATCACACCAAGGTACCGGTGCGCGATCTGGGCGCGGATGGCAAGCTGACCGCCGAACGCACGGGCAAGAAATTTTCCAGCGAGATGTATGCCGATTCCGCGCTTGAATTTCTGCAACAGCACGACGGCAAGCAGCCGTTCTTTGCGTATGTTGCGTTCACCGCGCCGCACGATCCGCGCCAGCCGCCGCTCAGCTATCGGGAAATGTACTATCGCAACCTGCCGCCCTTGCCGCCGAACTTTTTGCCGCAGCTTCCCTTCGACAACGGGATGATGCGCGATTTGCGCGATGAGAATCTGGCGGCGTGGCCGCGCACTGAGAAAGTGATCCGCGCTCAACTGGCCGAGTACTACGGCCTGATCACGCACATGGATGAGCAGATTGGGCGCATCCTCGACGCGCTGCAAAAATCCGGGCAGGCTGACAACACGATAATCATCTTCGCCGCCGACAACGGCCTCGCGCTCGGCAGCCACGGCTTGCTGGGCAAGCAAAGCGTCTTTGAGCACAGCATGCGCACGCCGCTCATCATCGCCGGCCCCGGCATTCCACAGGGCAAAGCGACGCGCGCGTTCACTTATCTGCTCGATCTTTTCCCGACGCTCTGCGACGTGCTGGGCATTGCGGCTCCGGCGGATTTGGCGGGCGAGAGCTTGCGCCCGTTGTGGGAAGGCAAAAAGACGCGCGTGCGCGATTCGGTGTTCTTGCCCTTTCTCGACATTCAACGTGCCGTGCGCGATGAGCGCTGGAAGCTGATTGCCTATCCGAAGATCGGCCACTTGCAATTATTCGATCTGCAAAACGATCCCAACGAAATACACAACCTGATCGCGCGCCTTGAAAACGCCAAACACGTCGCGCGCCTGCAAGCATTGATGAAGCAATGGCAGGCACGCGTCGGCGATACGCTGGCGCTGCCAACGGAAAACAAGCCGCCGCCCAAAGTTGATTTGACCGGGCAAAAACGCAAGCCCGATCAATGGCAACCGGAGTGGATCGTGAAAAAGTATTTTGGAGATTCACAATGAGATCGAATAGAAAACTTATTTTGGGCGTTGTTGTACTGGGCGGTTTGCTGCTGTCCTCAAGTAAGCCGTTTCAACCTGCCACCGCGCAGCCACGCCAGCCAAACATCATATTGATTCTGACCGACGATCAGGGCTATGGCGATGTCGCGCGGCACGGCAATCCGATTTTGCAGACGCCGAACCTGGATCGCTTGTACGACGAGTCGGTACGCTTCACCGACTTTCACGTCAGCACGACTTGTGCGCCGACGCGCTCGGCATTGATGTCTGGGCGGCACGATTTCAAGAACGGCGTCACGCATACCATCCTCGAACGCGAGCGGATGAGTTTGAAAACGACGACGCTTGCGCAGGTGCTGAAATCCGCCGGTTACACGATGGGCATTTTCGGCAAATGGCATTTGGGCGACGAACCGGAGTATCGCCCGAACCGGCGCGGCTTTGATGAAATGTTCATTCACGGTTGCGGCGGTATCGGCCAGACCTATCCGGGCACGTGTGGCGATGCGCCGGGCAATTCGTACTTCGATCCGGTCATTCTGCACAACGGCACGTTTGAAAAGACCAGCGGCTATTGCACCGATGTGTTTTTTGGGCAGGCGCGGCAATGGATCAAAACGGTCAAAGGCCGGCGTCCGTTCTTTGCCTACATCACCCCGAATGCGCCGCATGCGCCGCTGAATGTGCCTGAACAGTACGAAAAGCTTTACGCCGGCAAATTGCCACAGGACAAAGCCGGCAAGAACGCCGCCAAATTTTTCGGCATGGTGCACAACATTGACGAAAACGTCGGCAAGCTGCTGGCGCTGCTGAAGGAAGAAAATCTCGAACGCGACACGCTAGTAATTTTCATGAACGACAACGGCGGCACGGCGGGCGTCAGCGTCTGGAATGCGGGAATGCGCGGCGCGAAAAATACGCCGTACCTGGGCGGCACGCGCGCAATCAGTTTTTGGCGGTGGCCGGGGACGCTGAAACCGGCAGCGGTGGCGGCGTTGACCGCGCACGTGGATGTGTTTCCAACATTGGCGGCTCTAGCGGGTGCGCAGCTTTCGGCGGCAGTCAAAGCACAAGTCGAGGGCCGCAACCTCATGCCGTTGCTGCATGATTCAGCCGCAAAATGGCCCGACCGCGTGTTCGTCCGCCACATCGGACGCTGGCCGAAAGGCGCCGATCCGAACGCTTACAAATACGTGCAAGTCAGCGTGCGCAATCAACGCTGGCAGTTGGTCAACGACAGCAACGAGAACGTCAAACGCTGGGCGCTGTACGATCTGCAAGCCGATCCCAGCGAAAAGACAGATATGGCCGCGCAACATCCTGAAGTCGTGAAAACGCTGGATGCCGAGTACGACAAATGGTGGGCGGGAATGCTGCCAATGCTCGTCAACGAAAACGCGCCGCAACCGGCGGTCAATCCGTATCACGAACAGTATTGGCAGCAATACAAAGGCCCCGGCCCGAATAACGTGCCGCCGTGGACGAAGCCGGGCAGCAAATAATCGTTAGTACACAGGCCAAAAAAGCATGGAGTTCAGGCTTCAGCCTGTGTTGGAGAGCCCAAACACAG
>JAYUCP010000297.1:0-11666 GCA_043740245.1 Acidobacteriota bacterium
CGTGCAGCCCTCGAATAGCGGCTATTTCTGGTGCCTGCACACACAACTTTGCCTGGGTCCTGACGGCGGTTTGGCCGAGCCGGGCGAATGCGACAAAGCGGCGCGCGCTTGCCACAAGGGCGAACTGCCTTTGGCATAGCCGTCTGTTTTTGGTGTAAGGTTGCGCCGCAAGGAGGAATTAACGGCAATGACAGCACCCCAAAAATCCAAAGTAAGAACGTCAGCCGGTCTTCCCGCCGCGCAGCCGGTCTTGTCGCCGGAGTTGTGGCAAGCCATCGAACGCACCCAAAAGCTGGCAAAAACCGCGCCCCCGATCACTACGAACCCGGAGCGCATGGGCGGCACGCCGGTGATTGGAATTAAACGCCTGCCGGTCAAGACGCTGCTGGATCATTTGATCGGCGGGGCGACAGTAGATGAATTTGCTGCTGAATTCGATTGCGAAGCCGCGCGCGTCCGCGCTGCACTGCAACGCATCCGCGACCTGCTGGATGAAGGAGCACTGACCGACGCGCTGGCCGAACGGGTAGATTATTGAAGCGTGTGCTGCTCGACCACAATCTCGACAAGGCGTTGGCGCGTGAGTTGTCGCCGCACACCGTGGCGTTGACAAAGAACCTGGGTTGGGAAGAACTCTCAAACGGCCCGTTGCTCACCGCAGCGCAAGCCGGTTTCGATGTCTTGTTGACCACCGATGTCGCGCTTTACAGCCAGCAAAAAGTTGAGCAGTTTGTGTTGGGGGTAATTGTGCTGCGCGTCTTCAGCAACCGTTACGAAGACTGCCAGCCGCTTATCCCGGAAGTCTTGCAAGTTCTGGAAGAGATCAAACCGGGCCAATTGCGTTTCGTTTACGTCAGCCCGGTTTTGGAACAAAGTGATCGCCGCCGCAAGCGCGGGCCGTATGCGACGAACCGCGCTGCCGGCAAAAAAGGTTGAGCGCCTGACGCGCACAACCCAATAATTCTGTAGTCACATCAAACGCCGCGCTTTTCCAAGCGCAACAAAGTAGTAAGGAGAACACGCAGATGAAGAAACAATCGTTATTGCTCGCCGCCCTTTGTTTGAGCCTGCTGGCCGTCGCCGCGCAAGCCCAACAGATCACCGGCGAATATGTCGAAACGCGCAACATGGATGTTTACTCCGGCCAATGCTTCGCCAATTCCGAAGCCGGGCTGGTGGGCGACCAAGCCATCATGGCCTGGCGCGTCTCGAAGGGTGAATGGAACGGCGTCAAGCTCGACGGGCTGAGCATCGTCGGCATCACACGCGGCGCTGATACGCTGGGCTATCAATTCACCAACGCCTATCCGGCCAAAGCCGTGTTGATCGTGGATGCGAACGCCAACGCCGAACAGCGCGCGGCCCTGACCGCCTTTGCGCACACGATGGGCGGCAAACTTTTCGAGACGGTCACGCGCACCGAAATCGCGCCCATCTCAATGCAGATGGAATTCGAAGGCGAACATCCGACCTACGCGCGCGTCAAAGCGGGCACGCTGGCCGCGATCAGCACGCGCCCGATCGTCAGCACTGACAAAATCTGCGGCCACGAAGAAACGCTCTTCAAGCCGCTGACCCCGACCGCGCACGTGATGCCCGCCGTCGCCACCCTGGACGAATTCGGCGGCACCGGCCTCGGCGTCACGTGGTCGCTGAACGGCAAGCGCAGTGCCTATATCGGGCACTTTGCGAAATAAGCAGCGAAGAGATCGCGTAGGGGCAGACCTGCGTGTCTGCCCCGGTGGCGTCAGACGGAATCGAAAGCGTCAAATGCGACCGGGGCAGACACATAGGTCTGCCCCTACGTTGTCTCCACCGCAAAATAACATCTGAACCAGGAGAACAGAGGGAATGATTCAACAGTTCTGTTTAGCCTTGCTGCTCTTTGCGCTCGCACCGGCAGCACTTGCAAAAGGCAGCAACGAGTTCAAGCTCGAACCCATCGGCGCGCTGACCGAAGCGAAAATTGCCGAGGCCGTGCGCGCGACGCTCAATGAAAAAGGCTGGCGCATTACTGGCAAGGATGGCAAGGTCGTGTGCGAACTCTGGTTTCGCAAAGAGATTCCCAGCCACGACGGAGCCGTTGACGGCGCCAACTTCGGCAAGATCAACGAAGGCGCGCTCGTCGGCGTCATCAACTTCCCCACCAAAACGCATGACTTCCGCGATCAGGGCGTCAAGGCTGGCTGGTACACGCTGCGCTACGGCTTGAGCCTGCAGGACGGCGCGCATCTGGGCGTCTCGCCCTCGCGCGATTTCTTCCTGCTCTGCCCGCCGGACACCGACACCGACCCGAAAGACATCCCCGGCCCTGAAGTCATCAAACTGAGCCGCACCGCCATCGGCACCGGCCATCCGGGCCCGCTCGCGCTGAATTTCCCGACGGTGAACGAGAAGGACATGCCGAAGGTCGTCACCAACGAATCGGAGCACATCATTCTGGAAATGAAGCTGAAACTTAAGACGGGCGAACTCGCGATTGGCTTTATCGTTGTGGGCAAAACGTCGGAATAAAATTTTGACACTAACTTGTGGTCCGCCATCTTTAGCGGAAGGAAAGATCAAATGTCACAACTCAAACACACAAAGATATATCGTGGGGGTGCAACAGCCTCCAGCTTAACTTTTGAATCGGATCAATGCTCGGCAGAGGTTGATGAGGAGGTTGACACTCTCAACATAAAGTTCTCCATTGCTTCAAAAGGTGGTGGGACTACAGACATTCTCCTTGTAATAGGAGAAGGTGATTTCCAAACAATTCTACAAGAGATTGCAAGCAAGATACCGCAGAGCGTTGGGGTTCTTTCTGATTGCGCCTCAATTGCAAACAAGAAAAATCTTGAGTCACTAGTGAACGCTTGGAAGGCTCGCAACTACACAAAAGCGCGTGCCGAGAGCTTGATCAATGACTTAAAGCCCGTCGAACACTTTGTTGAGTTGTACCTTATTGATAAATATGACCATAAGGCAAAAATTTCAGAAGAAGATGAACAACTTCTCGACCAAATAAAGAAGGTGATGAATTCGCTTCGAGAATTTTGATAAATATACCCACCTCTCAAGTGAGTTGTTTTTTATTTCTAAATAAATACACCATTGACTGCCTCTTATCCTTCGCAATAAGAGCAGAAAGATGACAACCACCTATGAAAATCCACTTCTGGCAAAAAAGCACCTGAACCACCTGCCGCAACGCGCGGAGTTTCCTGCGCGAACACTTCAACCAAGCAGACCTGGTCGAACGCGATTACGCCAAACAGCCGCTGACCGCCACAGAGGTCGAAGCGATCTTTGGCGACGACGAGCTTGCACCGTTCCTGAATACGCGCCACGCCGTTTACAAAGCGCGCGACTTCGCCGCCAAGCTGCCGCCGCGCGCCGAATTGATTCAACTGATCATCGCCGAACCGAACTTGCTGCGCCGCCCGATTGTGCGCCAGGGCAAGCGCGTCATCATCGGCTTCAACCAAACAGAATTGAAAAAACTGAGCGGCTGAGCGCGCAACCGCTTGTCCAAACGCCAAGACGCCAAGCGCGCCAAGTCAGAATCCCTTGGCGCGCTTGGCGTCTTGGCGTTTCAAATGATGCGGCGCTCAAGCCTCGCTGTAACTTTCGCGTACCGCGCACGCTGGCACACTGATCTGCTTCAGCCACATTGCCAGCAGCCACACCAGCCCCGGACTCGCCGACAACAACCCTGACACCATCATCATCTGGCGCGGCGTGAAGTAACGCAGCAACAACCCGCCCGCCAACATCGAAAGCGTCATCGTCGTCAGTTCCAGCGCCCGGTCGGTGGTGAAAACGCGCCCGCGATATTCTTCATCCACCACGCGCATCACCAGCGTTTCCTGCACGCCGAATTCCGCGCCCAGGATCAGCCGGCTCGCCATCACCGCTAACGCCATCGTCCAGAGCGTTGGCATCAACCCCGCCAGCGCCCACAACAACCCATGCGCCAGCAGCGCCCAGCCGATCAGCAAGCCCGCGCGTTTTTCTTCCGCCGCCCACGCGCCCGCGCGCCGCGCCAGCATCATCCCGATGAACAGGCCCGCGCCCGCTGCCGTCCACAACGTCGCCAGTCCGGCATCGCCGCGGCCACCGTGGGCGAACTCGTGCCCTGCCATGCGGTCAAACAGCAAGTTGTTCATCCCGCCGCCCGTCGCCCAGCCGACATTCACCAGAATAATGCCGCGCACAAACGGCAGCGCCCAGATGTAGCCGAGCCCCTCGCGCACTTCGCGCCAAAACTTGTGCGGTGTGATCGCGGGCAAGGCCGCCAACACTTCGCCTTCCGTTTGTTGTGGCTGCAACGCTTCGCTTGGAATCTGCCAGATGAAATACGCCGAGGCCACAAACGACAGCGCGTTGATGATGAAGGCCACGTTGTAGCCGAACTTGGCCGCCGTCAATCCGCCCAGCGCCGCGCCCAGCGTCAGTTGCAAAAAGCGCGTGCCGAACATCAGCACGTTGGCCGTCAACATCTCTTGCCGCGTCGTCACATTGGCAATCGTCGCGTTTTTGGCCGCTTCAAAAAACGTCCCCGTCGAAGTCATCAGCGCCGTGATCAACACCACCGTCCAAGCTGGCGCGCCCACGTTCGTCGTCAGATAGCCCAACGCCAACACGGCGCGCAGCAAATCCGCCGCGATCAAGATGCGTTTGCGATTGCCGCGATCAACCGCTACGCCCGCCAGCGGCGAGACCAATAAAAACGGCAGTGTGCGCGCCACCAGCAACGCCGCCGTCATCATCGTCGAACCGGACAGCAGGCGCATCAGCCCCAATTCGGCAATCGCGGAAAACCACGTGCCCAATTCGCTGATGACCTGCCCCGTCCACAACCGGCGGAAGTTTTTGTTGTTGCGCAATAGCTCGCTGTATGTCGCGGAATTCATTTCCCTCTCCTGCTTGATTCTCTATCGTTTATGGCAAAGCTTTCAAATCTGGTTCCAGCCAATGCTGACGCGCCTCCCACGAAAGCAGGCGGTCGCGGCTGTAGTACTCAAACGGCAACTGGCGGCCATAGCGGCGCAGCATTTCGTTGAGCAGGACGACCAGATGGCCTTCGAGCGTCGCGGTCGTCAGGTAATGCCGCACCAGGCGCACCCAGAAAAGCGTGATCGTTTCGTGATAGCCGCCGTCTTTGGTCATCGCGATGCCGTTGGCGGCGTTATACCGCTGGATGCCCGCGCGAATCTTTTCCACCGCTTCCGGCAAGGGGTAACAAACCAGATACCAGAAAGCGATGGTCAAATGCGCGGCGTGCGTCCACTGAGTGCGCGGCAAGGTACAAGCCTCGAATGCTTCGACCACCTTTTTGATCTCGTCGAAGCTGGCATAACCTTCAAGTTTCTGCCTCACAGCAACTGCGCTCATAACATTTTCCCCGGAAAATAACTGGCAAGTTAGTTCCAAACACACTTCACCCTAACACGGCAGTTACTCACACGAATAACAGCACCGTGACCGGCGTTATTTTATGTTATTTATGATGCCCGGTTGTGCACAGCAACCGGCTTTCACCCAGCGTATGTGCAAAATGCAGAAAAGACGGCGGCTGGACTCTCACCAGCTACTGGCGGGTACTACTTGGAAGCCCGTGCCGCGGATGCTTTGGCTTCACCGTCTTTGTGATTGATGAGTCTGGCGTCTGAACGCCAGCCCGAGTGCGCCGGTGAAGCCGCTTGCGATACTGAAACTGCGTATCTAAAAGCGAAAACCCCGCCCGGCATTTTGAATACCGGGCGGGGTTTCTTGCAAAACCGTTTGGCAGCCTATTCAGCGTGCCAACTTTTCTCGCTGCCGGTATCCGTGATCGGACTTGGTGAAATTATCAAGGGTGTTGAGGCGGTCAATGTTCAGGTCAATGCCTACTTCAACCAATGCTGGCCACCCTTGAGCGTGCGGGCAAGGCACAACTTGACGGCGCGGCGAACCATTCGCCTCGCGCGCGGCCATCAAATTTTCTTGATAACGGAAGTTCATCTTAACGTTCCTCAAGGTGCTCTTGCTTTTCCTTGCCCAGGAAAATCGGTTACGAGTTACTTTTGATTTGGTATTGCAAAAACGAAGCCGCAATTTACACGCTCAACTTCTATTCGTCAACTTAATTCCGCGTGAACAAGTAACGAAATGTTACTCGCGCGTGTTCCAATTCAATTCTTGCTGAACAATTTTAAGTACTCAGCGGTTGCGGCAGGCGGCATTTTCGCCAAGGCCAGGTTCTCAGCCACGTGTTCGACCTGACTCATTCCGACTAGCGCCGTCGTGACACCCGGCGTCGAGCGTACAAATTGCAACGCGCGTTGCGCATCGGTGCTTAACCCCGGAAAGGCTTCGTTCACAATCGGCGGCAACCCGGACGCCAGCCTTGATTGCAGGATCGAACCGCTGGTCATCACCGTGATCCCAAGTTCGGCCGCCGCTTCCAAAAAAGTCACCGGCTGGCCGTTCAGCGTTTGGTTGGCGTGCGTGAACGCTTCGGTCATCGCCAGGTTGATGGGCAGTTGCACGACTTTGAAATGGTGCTGGCCGCCCGCCACCGCCAGCGCTGTTTGCACCACGCGTTCAAGCGAAACGTATTCGGCGCTGTTCAGCGGGACGCGATAACCGTTCCAGGTTGCCGTGCCATACAGCGCGAGTTTGCCCGCCGCGACTGCCTCTTCCAGAAATTCAAACGCGGTGTGCAAGCGCGCGTAAAAATCATCCGGCGCGACTTCGGCCAATTGCGACTCGGGGTTGTGCAGGTAGTAAACATCCACCGCTTCGAGTTGCAGGTTGCGCAAGCTTTGCGCCAGTTGATGCGCCAGGTACTTGGACGTCATGCAATGCTGGCCTTGCACAAAATCTTCCCAAGCGCAGACGCCCGTGTTGATAAACATCTCTTCGACATAACGCTTAAAATCGCTTTGCCCGCGCGGCGGCACGTTATCGAACGGGACGAATCCGCCTTTGGTTGTTACCACGATTTCTTCGCGCGTCACCGCGCCATCGGCAAACAGGCTGGCGAACGCTGCGCCCAGGCTGCGTTCGCTGCGTTGAAAGCGGTAGTTCGACGCCGTGTCAATTACGTTGCAACCCAAGGCCACGGCGCGTTTGACGGCGGCTTGATAGGCAGCGTCGGTGCGATCATCGGGCTGGCCCAGATAGGTGCCGAGTCCGATGGACGATAACCAGAGTTCTTGCGCCTGGCGAAAGTGCGCGCTGGCAAGTTCGCCGGCGAAGCGTTGATAATAATTGCGCGTGCCTGCGGGCGTAGCGTGTTTGCTCATCTATGCTCCAATCTCGTTCGGTTTGGTGAAATGCGCGGCGGTTGTTAAAGTGCAGCTTAACACGCAAGCAAACACGCTGTCAGAGGCAGCCCAAGGGAAGTATGGAGAAAGAACTGGAGATCGTCCGGCAAGTGGCGCGCGCGGCGGGCAAAATTTTGATGGACTTTTATGCCACCGAGACCGAGGTGCAATGGAAGGGTTATGACGACCCGGTCACGGCGGCGGACAAGGCGGCCAATGAAATGATCGTGCGCGCCTTGCAACAGCACTTTCCGCACGATGCCATTCTGTCCGAAGAGGCGCCCGATGACCGCGTCCGCTTGCAACACGAGCGCGTGTGGATGGTTGACCCGATGGATGGCACCAAACAGTTCATCGAACGGCTGGATGAATTCGCCGTGATGATTGGCCTGGCGGTCAATGGTGAGCCGCAAGTCGGCATCGTTTACAACCCGGCGGTTGATCGTATGTTTTACGCGGCGACGGGCTTGGGCGCCTTTGTCGAAGAGAAATGGTCTACGAAACGTTTGCACGTCTCGCCGCAGACTGACACCCAAAAGATGACGGCGGCAATGAGCCGTTCGCATCACAGCCCCGTGGTGGATCGCATTCGCGCACTGCTGGGGATCAAAGGCGAGTTGCGTTCGGGCAGCGTCGGGCTAAAGTTCGGGCTGATCGCTGATGGGCAGGCGCACGTTTACATACATCCGGGTTCGCGCACCAATCAGTGGGACACCTGCGGCCCCGCCGCTATCTTGCGCGAAGCGGGCGGCCTGGTGACCGACCGCAACGGCGCGCCGCTCAGTTTCAACACGCCGGAAGTGCGCAATATGACCGGCATCGTCGCCAGCAATGGCACCCAGCACGAACAGATTTTGGCAACGATTGCGCAGGTGCTGACACAAGACCAAAGCACCTAAACCAACAACAACACTCTGGCTATGTCTCAAAAACTGCTGCGCCAATTGCCCGCGATTGAGTTGCTGCTCAACCGCGCGGGCCTGCAACCCTTGATCGAAACCGCTGGCCGCGACACCGTGCGCGACCGCTTGCGCGAGGTCTTGCAGGAATTGCGGCAGGAGTTGCTGCAAGCCAACGGCCACGCGCCAATGCCTGCCGACCTCACACCGGAAATCGAGCAGCGTGTTCAAACGCGATTTGCCCAACGCCAGCAAGCGCGCACGCAACGCGTCATCAATGCCACGGGCGTCGTGTTGCACACCAATCTGGGCCGCGCGCCATTGAGCGCTCATGCCCTCGCCGCCATTCACGAGGCCGCGCGCGAGTATTGCAATCTCGAATACGATCTGGCGACCGGCCAGCGCGGCAAACGCGGCACGGGTCTCGAAGCGATGTTGCGCGAATTGACCGGCTGCGCGGCGGCGGCGGTCGTCAACAATTGCGCGGCGGCGGTGCTGATCACGCTCAACACCTTGGCCGAAGGCGGCGAGGTCATCGTCTCGCGCGGCGAATTGATCGAGATCGGCGGTTCCTTCCGCATCCCCGATGTGATTGCCAAATCGGGCGCGCGCCTGCGCGAAGTCGGCACGACCAATCGCACGCGGCTGAGCGATTACGAAAACGCGATCAACGAAAACACGCGCGTCATCTTGCGCGCCCATCCTTCCAATTACCGCATCGTCGGCTTCACCGAAAAACCAGCGCTGGATGAACTGGCTGCATTGGCACGCGCGCGCAACCTGCCGCTATTTAAAGACCTGGGCAGCGGCTGTTTGGTGGATTTGAACGCTGTCGGCATTCACGACGAACCGACTGTCAGTCAATCGCTCGCGGCGGGCGCATCTGTCGTAGCTTTCAGCGGCGACAAACTGCTTGGCGGCCCCCAAGCCGGCCTCATCCTGGGCGAAGCCGATTTGATTCAACGCATCAAACGCAATCCGCTGATGCGCGCGCTGCGCGTGGACAAATTGATTTTCGCCGCGCTGGAAGCCACCGTCGCGGCTTATGCCAGCGGGCGCGCCCAAACCGAAATCCCCGCGCTGGCGGCCTTGCACGCGCCGAAAGCCGCCATCACGCAACGCGCGCGCGCGTTCGTGCGAAGGGCGCGCAAGGTGTTGCCTGACCTCGAACTGCAATTGCTGGACGGCGCTTCAGTCATCGGTGGCGGCTCCGCGCCGGAGATGAGTTTGCCTTCGACGCTCATCAGCGTGACCAGCCCGTGCTGGCGGGCGGTTGAATTGGAAGAACGTTTGCGCGGCAACCAGCCGCCCGTCATCGCGCGCATCGAAGAGGACAGGCTCGTGCTGGATTTGCGCACGGTCAGCGCGGCGAGCGAACGCGATTTGTTGCTGGCGCTGACGGCTATCAGCGTGACCACGTAAGGCGGCTTTAGTCTGTCCCTGCCCGATGCTAGAATCGGCCACCGATTTACAGACAGCACATAACAAGCGCGCGACAGCAGGCAAACAGCCTGGCAAGGAGAGAAATTGCTTTGAAGCAAACAAGCGAACAACCGCGAGACGTGGCCGCAGCGATGTCCGAAGAGAAGACGATCTTTCTGGAACATCTCAAACAAGCCGGGTTCAAACGCACGGGCCAGCGCGAATTGATCCTGGAGGTCTTTCTGCGCACCGAAGGCCACATGAGCGCCGAAGACCTTTACGGCTTGGTCAAGGCCGAAGACCCCAACGTCGGCTTCACCACCGTTTACCGCACGCTGAAATTGCTGGCCGAATGCCAGTTGGCGCGCGAAGAACGTTTGGGCGATGGCCGCCGCCGCTACGAACATCAATACAAACACCCACACCACGATCATCTGATCTGCACCGAATGCGGCGAACTGATTGAGTTTTATAGCGAAGTCATCGAGCAAAAACAGGACGAGATCGCCGCGCAATACAACTTTCAACCGACGCGCCACAGCCTGCGCATCTTCGGCATTTGCAGCGCGTGCCAGGCCAAGAGCAAAAAGCTGGCGGCGGCAGGGCGTTGAGAGTATTCATGGCGTTTACCACGAAGAGACGGCCTTCCCAGGAACCGCTTCGTGCTCTTCGCCTCTTCGTGGTTTTGGTTTTGTTTTTCAGCGCCTGCGCCAAGCAGCCCTCTACCCCTGAGGCTGAGCCAGCCGCTCCGTTCGCCCCGGAGCTAACGCAAAGTCTCGAACCCGTCCGTTCAGAAACCGTCAACCGCATCTTCACGCGCACGTGCAGCGCCTGCCACGGCCAGGACGGTCACGGCATCGCCGCCGTCGCGCCGGATTTGCGCCGCGCCAAACCGCGCAGCTTCGCCCAATGGCAGCAATACCTGGGCAGTTCACCTGCCGGACATCCAGGCACACAGATGCCGCCGCCAGCCTGGTTGAATGCGGATGAGATTGACGTGATGGCAAATTACCTCGTCACGCTGACGCAGCCGAATGCGCCACCTACGCCATCGCCACAGTAGCCCGCCGCAAAGCAGTTGTGTTAGCCTGACGCCCGCAATGGAAGCTCAATCCCAAACAACACCGCGCCACGCAGCGCCAGCAAGCTACCTGCGCCGCGCCTGGCAAATCCTGCGGGCCGTGTTGCGCGGCTATTGCGCCGGGCAGCCAATCAATGAAGCGCGTCCGCGCAAGGTTTGTTGCTGAAACCAAGACGATGATGAATCCCGAACTCGAAAAACTGATCGAACAGATCACCGACCAGATCGTCGCGCGGCTGGGCGCACACGGCGAGTTGCACAGCGCCAACGGTTATGAAAGCTGCAGCCCGCATCACATCGCTTGTGCCTTGCAAGCCGGCGCGACGCGCATCGGTTTAGCCGCCGGACAAGCCGCCTCAGGCAGCGGCGATGTCGCCCGCTTCATTGACCACACGCTGCTCAAACCCGAAGCGACGCGTGTCGAAATCGAGCAGCTTTGCCGTGAAGCGCGCGCTTACAGCTTCGCTTCGGTCTGCGTCAATCCGACGTGGGTCAAGGAATGCGCCTACACGCTCTACGGTTCGCCCGTCAAGGTCTGCACCGTGATCGGCTTTCCGCTCGGCGCAACTATCGCCGATGTCAAAGCGTATGAAACGCGAAGGGCGATCTTCGACGGCGCGACTGAAATTGACATGGTCATCAACATCGGCGCGCTCAAATCTGGCGATGACGAAACCGTCGCGCGCGACATTCGCGGCGTGGTCGAGGCGGCACACGATGCCTGCGCCATCGTCAAAACGATCATTGAGACCGCGCTGCTGACTGATGAAGAGAAAGTGCGCGCTTGTTTGCTGGCGAAAGAAGCGGGCGCGGATTTCGTCAAGACCTCGACCGGCTTCAGTAAAGGCGGCGCGACGGTCGCCGACATCGCGCTCATGCGTCAGGTGGTCGGCAGCGAGTTGGGCGTCAAAGCGGCGGGCGGCGTCAGAGACCTCACCGCCGCGCGCGAGATGATCGCCGCCGGAGCCA
>JAYUCP010000298.1:0-4795 GCA_043740245.1 Acidobacteriota bacterium
CACAACCCGGACAGGCACAACCCGGACAGGCACAACCCGGACAGGCACAACCCGGACAGGCACAACCCGGACAGGCACAACCCGGACAGGCACAAGCCGGTGGCCCGCCCGCCGGTGGCCCGCCGCCGCAAGGCCGTCCGCCGGGACAAGGGCAAGGCCAAAGTCCTGAGCAACGCGAGGCGATGCGCAAGCGCGCCGAAGAAACGCGCAATTGGCGCCTGACCGTTTCGCTCGATCATTTCAAAGACATCCGCAAAAAATTCGACGCGGCGGGCATCAAGCTGCAAGCCTACAATCTAAGCTTCAACGACAATTTCACCGACGAAGAAATTGATCGCGGCTTCCTGATGGCGCAGGCGCTGGGCGTCAAGCTTATCACCGCGTCGTCCACGCTGACGGCGGCCAAGCGCGTCGCGCCCTTTGCCGACAAGCACAAAATCACGGTCGCCATGCACGGCCATTCCAACCTGACCAACCCGAACGAATTCGCCAAGCCGGAAAGCTTTGCGGCGGCGCTGGCCATGTCGAAATACTTCGCGGTCAATCTGGATGTGGGGCATTTCTTTGCGGCGGGTTTCGATCCGCTCGATTACATTCAGAAAAACCACGCGCGCATCAGCAACCTGCACCTCAAAGACCGCAAGAAAGACAACGGCGACAACATGCCCTGGGGCGAGGGCGACACGCCGATCAAGGCGGTGTTGCAGTTGCTGAAGACGAAGAAGTACGACATCCCGGCGAACATCGAATACGAGTATCGCGGGGCGGATGCAGTCGCCGAAGTGCGCAAGTGTTTCCAATTCATCAAGACCGCGCTGGCCTAACAGAAACCGTAGGGGCAGACCTGCGTGTCTACCCCGGTGGCATTAGACGAGTTCGAGGACGTCAAACCCGATCGGGGCAGACACGCAGGTCTGCCCCTACGTTGAACTAACCAAGGAGCAACAATGTCAAAAGAGAAGATCACCAGACGTAAATTCGTGGCGGGCACGACCAGCGCAGCTTTGCTGACGGGCAGCGCCATGATCGTCCCGCGTCACGTGTTGGGCGGCGTGGGTTTCACCGCGCCCAGCGATACGGTCAACTTTGCGTTGATCGGCTGCGGCGGACAGGGCAAGACCGATGCGGGCGAACTCGTGACGGGCGGCCAAAACATGGTCGCGCTCTGCGATGTGGATTACGGCTACGTTGACCGCGAAGTCGCCAATCTCACCAGACAACGCGGCCCCGGTGGCGGCGGCCCTGGTGGCGGCGGCAGACCCGGCGGGCCGCCTCCCAGCGAAGCGCAAATGGCCGCCATGCAAAAAGCTGCCGAAGAGCGCCAGTTGCAAGCGGTGAAATTGCAGGCAGCGTATAAGACCGCCAAGCGGCATACCGACTTCCGCAAGATGCTCGAAACGCAAAAAGACATTGACGCGATTGTGGTCGCCACGCCCGACCACTTGCACGCGACGATTGCCAAGACCGCGATGGAATTGGGCAAGCACGCCTATGTCGAGAAACCGCTGACGTGGTCAATTCAGGAAGCCCGCGTGCTGCGCGAAACCGCCGCGCGCACCAAAGTCGCCACGCAGATGGGCAACATGGGGCATTCCAGCGAAGGCGCGGCGCTCGTCAACGAATGGATCCAAGCCGGCCTGATCGGCAAGGTCACGGAGGTCAACGTCTGGACGAATCGTCCGTTGGGCTTCTGGCCGCAAGGCGTGCCGCGTCCCAGCAAAATTGTCGCCGATGCGCCGGCCAACACGCCTGCCAGCGGCCCCGGCGCGAATATGGGTTCGGATTGGACGGCGCGCCTGGTCAATCGCACGCTGGCCGCCGCGATGGACGGCAATTACCCCACGCCCAGCGGCCTCGAGTGGGACTTGTTCCTCGGCCCCGGGCCGCAGGTTGATTACCATCCGATCTATCATCCGTTCAATTGGCGCGGCTGGCTGGATTGGGGCACGGGCGCCATCGGCGACATGGCCGCGCACCTGATTGACCATCCGTATTGGGCCTTGGGGCTGACCTATCCGACCAGCGTCGAAGCGACGTTCACGCCGTTTGGGACGGACATGAAAAACAAAGCGGTCAGTTACCCGATGGGTTCGCATGTCGTTTATCACTTCCCGCAACGCGGCGCGCAACCGCCGGTCAAGCTGACCTGGATGGATGGCGGCCTGATGCCCGCGCGGCCCGATGCCTTGCCCGACGACGTGCAACTCGACGGCGGCGGCGGCGCGATCTTCATTGGCGAAAAAGGCATCCTCGTGCACGGCACCTACGCCGCGAATCCGAAGCTCTACCCGCTGTCATTGATGGAAGCGACGGCGAAAGTGCCGAAGACTTACTTCCGCGTGGAGTCGAGCGGCACGGGCCAATTCGCGTCGGCCAAACATCGCATGAACTGGATCAGGGCTATCAAAGGCACTGAGAAAGCGACTTGCCCGTTTGAATACGCCACGCGGCTGACCGAAACCATGCTGCTCGGCGTCGTCGCGATGAAAGTCGGACAGAGCAAGAAGATTTACTACGACGGCGAGAAGGGCCTGATCACCAACAACGCCGACGCCAACCAGTACCTGCAACGCGAGTATCGCAAGGGCTGGACGTTGTAAGACACCAGCGTAGGGGCAGACCTGCGTGTCTGCCCCGGTGGCGGCGGACGTATTTGATTCGGTCTGGCGCATTCGATGCTGTCCCACGCGACCGGGGCAGACACGCAGGTCTGCCCCTACGTTGAGCGTAACCATGCGAGTCGGCAAACTTTTCAATCTCGTGTTGTGCCTGTTGTGCCTGGCGTTACCCGCGCTGGCGCAAAGCGCGCAACCCAAAGCCGAACGCGGCTTCAACTACATTTTCAACGGCAAAGACCTGACCGGCTGGGACGGCGATCCCAAGCATTGGTCGGTCGCCGACGGCGCGTTGACGGGCGTGACCGATGGCACGCTGAAGGCGAACAGCTTCATCATCTGGCGCGGCGGCACGCCCCGGAATTTTGAGATGCGCGTGCAGGTCAAGATCACCAAAGACGGCAATTCGGGCCTGCAATATCGCAGCGCGCCGTTGCCGGACGTGGGGCCATACGTGTTGACCGGCTATCAATGCGACATCGTGCAAAATCGCAACGATTACAACGGCATGCTTTACGAAGAGCGCGGCCGCCGCATACTGGCGCACACAGGCGAAAAGGTTGTCGTGGACACTGCGGGGCAGCCCTGGGTCGTCGGGGCCGTCGGCGCGATCACCAACTTCGCCACCGATGAATGGCACGCTTACCGCGTGCTGGTCGTGGGCAATCATCATCAACATTGGATTGACGGCGTGCTGACCGCCGATGTCGTAGACCACGACGAAAAGGGGCGCAGGCTGACGGGCTTGCTGGGCGTGCAAGTGCACGTCGGCCCGCCGATGAAGGTGCAGTTCAAAAACTGGCGCATCAAGACTTTGCCTGACGCAAAGCTGATTAAACCCGAACAAACTCCGATTCCACCGACTGCGCCGCAGGTTGTGCCGCAAGGTGGAGCGCCGCGCAAAACTCCGTAGCTTTATTGGGAAAGATTTTCGCTAGGCTGGCTGTGATGAAACGGCCTGTGCCGGCGCCGGCAGTCAAGGCAATCAATGAAACTTGACGAACAAAGCAGGCGCACGGGCAGGCCACTTCGCAAATCTCACGCAAACAAAAAACAGGCGGGCGCGCCGATCTCGCACAAAGAGTTGCGGCCCGCATTTCATGGAGGATTCAATGAAAAGAAGTACCCTTACAATCACCAGCCGGCTGTTGCTGTCTTGTCTGACGGCGCTGCTCTTGGCCACGCCGTCAGCGTTCGCGCAGGCTGTCAGCGGGACGATTCTGGGCGCGGTGACCGATCCGAGCGGCGCGGCCGTGGCCGGCGCCAAGATCACTTTGACGCAACCGGCGACGGGCTTCACGCGCACTGTCGTGACTGGCGCTGATGGTGAATTCAGCGCACCCTCGCTGCCGGTCGGCGCCTATAACATCAGCGCCGAAATGGCCGGGTTCAAGCGCAGCGCGCTGACCAACGTGCAACTCGGCGTAGACCAAAAAGCCCGCCTCGACCTCAAACTCGAAATCGGCGCGGCCAGCGAATCGGTCGAAGTGCAGGGCGCGGTGCCGCTGGTGCAAACCGACAGTTCCGACCTGAGCGGCACGATCAATGAATCGCAGATCAAGAACCTGCCGCTCAACGGGCGCGACTTCGTGCAATTGACGCGCACGTTGCCCGGCGTGTTGCGCGGCATTCCCGGCGCGAACATTGACGGCGCGGGCAGTTTGGCCTGGCGCGCCTCGGCGTCGTTTTCGGCGAATGGGATGCGCACGCGCGACAATAACTTCATGCTCGACGGCGTGGACAACAACGAGACCTGGCTCAACTCGGTCGTGATCTTCCCCAGCATTGACGCGCTCGAAGAGTTCAAGGTGCAAACCAGCACTTACTCCGCCGAGTTCGGACGTTCGAGCGGCGGCGTCGTCAACATTCAAATCAAATCGGGGCAGAACGCGCTGCACGGCAGCGGCTTTGAATTCCTGCGCAACGATCATCTGGACGCCAACGATTTCTTCAACAACAAGAACAAGCGCGCCAAACCGCCCTTCAAGCAGAATCAATTCGGCGGCACTGCGGGCGGACATATCCGCAAAGACAAGACGTTCTTCTTTGCTGATTACCAGGGCGGGCGCATCCGCGACAGCAAAACTTACCTTTCGCCCGTGCCTTCTTTGAAGATGCGCAACGGTGATTTCTCCGAACTGACGCGCGTCATCTACGACCCGCTGACCAACAAGCCTTTC
>JAYUCP010000299.1:0-4788 GCA_043740245.1 Acidobacteriota bacterium
ATGCGTATAATGCGCGACTTGTAATTTGTCACTGCAACCTTCACAACCGTAGACGTTCATGACGTTGCGGCGCTGAAGCTGCCAACTCGGTCAGCGCGGCCTGAAACGTAAGAGTAGTTTTGCGCGCTGTTGAAGCACCCCCAATACGTCGAAAAGCAAGTTTTTCCGGCTAAAGAGTTGGCAGGCGTTCCGCAGTGTGTATGGGGCAATGACCGATCATTTAAGTGGGAGAGGTTTCATGACCAAGCGCTTTAATCTTCAGACGAGCGCCTTGATCGCAGCAATTTTTTCGGCATTTCTATCATTGATGATAGTGCGTCCCGTGTTGGCGCAACAGGCTGCGCAAGACGTGCTGGTCGAAGATGTGGAAATTCGCGGCAATCGCCGCATTCCGAAAGAATCCATCCTTTATTACGTGCAGAGCAAGCCGGGCGACCGTTACAGCCAGGCCTTGGCGCAGCGCGATCTCGAAGCGATTCTGGGGTTGGGATTCTTCGATCCGCTGCAAACCAAGCTGCTGCTGGATGACGGCCCGCGTGGCGGCAAAGTCATCATCTTTCAGGTCAAGGAATATCCGATCATCCGCGATTTGCAGTATCGCGGGTTGAAATCGGCGACTGAGAGCGACGTGCTGACACGCTTCAAAGAACGCCGTACCCAGGTCAGCAAGGAAAACCAACTCGATCCGGCCAAGGTCAATGCGGCCAAGATCGTCTTGCGCGAATTGCTGGCGGAAAAGGGCCATCCGCAAGCTGAAGTTTCAATCGAAGTCGAAGACATTTCCGCCACGACCGTCGCGCTGATCTTCAATGTCGAAGAAGGGCCGCGCGTGCGTGTCAAAGAGATCGTCTTCACCGGTGAGAAGGGCGATTTCTCGCAACGCCGTCTGCGCGGGGCGATGAAGCTGGTCAAAGAGTCCGGTATTATCTCGACCTTCAAATCGGCTGACATCTATCACAAAGAGAAACTGCAAGACGACCTCGAACGCGTCGTGCGCGGCTTTCTCGGCGACAAAGGTTATTTGCAGGCGAAATACGGCGAGCCGATCATCGAGGACGTCGGCAAAGTGAGCGGCGGGTTGCCGCTGCCCTTCTTGCGTAAATCCGGACCAGGCTTGCGCGTCACGATTCCGATTGAGGTGGGCCGCCGCTACAAGATCAAAAAGGTCGAAGAGAAGGGCGTCACCATCTTTCAGCCGGGTGTGATTACGGCGTATTCGGGGATGCGCGTCGGCGAGTACGCCAGCGCCAAGAACATCCGCGAGAACGTCTACAAAGGCGTCAAAGATTTATACGGCACGCAAGGATACATCCAGGCTGAGATCAACCCCGCCCCGAAATTCAACGACACTTCGGCGACCGAAGGCGAAGTCGAATGGACGCTGGAAGTGGATGAAGGCCGCCAGTTCACGATGCGGCGGCTGGAATTCATCGGCAACACCAACACACGCGACGTGGTGCTGCGCCGCGAAGTGCTCGTCCTCGAGGGCGATCCGTACAACAAACGCTATTGGGATTTGTCGGTTTTGCGGCTGAACCAGCTCGGTCTGTTTGACGAGATCAAAGACAAGGACGCCATCACGCGCACCAATGACCGCGATCAAACCGTGGACATTGATTTGCAGGTCAAGGAAAAAGGCCGCCAGCAGATTTCGGTCAATGGCGGTGTCTCCGGGTTCCAGGGCAGCTTTTTCGGCGTGCAGTACGAGACGAACAATCTGTTGGGCTATGGTGAATCGCTGGGCGTTTCGCTGTCGGGCGGTAACCGGCAATTGGCGGCCAGCATCAGCTTCACCGAGCCGTACTTTCTGGGCAAGCCGGTCAGTCTGGGCGTGCAGTTGTTCGCGCAGAAGTATCAGTTCATCGGCTCCGGCTTCAATTTCAATAACGCCACCGAACAACTGCAAGCCAGTTTCTTCGGGCTGTCCAGTTTGAACGCCGACACGCTTTTCACACAGAACACGGTGGGCGGCACGGTCAGCATGTCGGCCCCGGCTTTGATCTTTGCCAACACCTTTTTTGGGCGCAAGGTGCGCAGCTTCGCTCAGTTGTCGCGCCTGGGCTTGTCCTATTCGCTGACCGCGACCAGCACGATAGACCCGAAGGTCAATCGCGACGGCGATCCGAAAAACGACATCCCGGTGACCTTTGCGCAACCGCGCATCATCACCAGCCGCATCGTGCCGTCGCTTTTTTATAATTCGACCAACGCCTCGCTCGATCCGACGCGCGGCCAGAGCCTGTTTCTGGGCCTTTCGCTGGCGGGCGGCTTTTTGGGCGGCGACGTAAGTACGTTTGCGCCCTCGCTCGAATACAAACGGTTCATGCCGCTTCTCCACCGCCGTTCGGATAAGCCGCACGTGCTAGCGATGCGTTTTCGCGCCGACCACATCCGCACCTATGGCAATTCGTTCAACGGTTGCGACCAGGTGCGCGACATCTGCTCGCTCTCGTTTATCGGCGGCATTCCGATTTACGAACGCTTCTTCCTGGGCGGCGAATACGACATTCGCGGTTACAACATCCGTTCGATCTCGCCGGTGGTGGCGAGCGATTCGTTCCTTTCGACCAAGAACGTCGTGGCGAAAGTGCTTGATCCGAACGATTCGACTCGGTTGATTAACCCGCCGGGTGGCCAGGTTGATCCGAGCGTGATTCGCAACTTCACCTTTGAGGCGCCGGAGAAAGGCTGCGGGCAAACGTCGTCGGCCAATTGCAACGTCGTCAATGCGCAGCGCTTTTTCACGCCCATCGGCGGCGACACGCAGTTCATTTACAACCTGGAATACCGCGTGCCCATCGTCAGCATCCTGGCGGTGGCGGCCTTTGCCGACATCGGCTCGGTCTTCAACGCGCGCAAATACACTGACCAGACCACCAACACCGGCTACATCAATCAGCAGATTGCCCCCAACGGCGTAACGCTGAACCACGCGGGCCGGGTGGCGTCGGCGGAAGAATTGGCGAGCGCGCCACGCGATGATTCGGGCAACCCGATTGGCTATCGCACGATCTTTCTGGAGGGCGATTCGCGTAGTTACAACATCCTGCGCAACTCGCAAGCCAATCAGAAACTTTTCTCCGACATCCGCTCTTCTTTCGGCGCGGAAATCCGTGTGCAGATGCCGGTCATCAACGTTCCGTTCCGCTTGATCTTCGCCTACAACCCGCAGGCAAAGACCGATCTGACCGATCCGAAGGTGCTGTTTCTCGAACGGCGCACGGCCATCCGGTTCAGTGTGGGGCGCACTTTCTAAGCAATCTGTTAGTGCTGGTTGCTGACGCTGGTGCAAGCCGCGGCGGTTGACGCGCTAATGACAAGATGGGAGATTTTATTCGCAATGAAACTGAAACTTAATTTTACCCTGTTCCTGCCGGCGTTTTTGCTGCTGCTGTCGTTGAGCGCGCTGGCGCAGGACGCCGGCAAAACCAAGATCGGCATTCTTGAATTGGCCGCTTTTCGCACCGAGATCGGTGAACTCAAAGTGAAATACGAAAAGCTGCAAAACGAGTTTGCGCCCAAACAGCGCGAGTTGGAGTCCATGCAAAGTTCCATCGAAGCCAAGCAAAAGGCCGTGCAGGAAACCAAATCGCTGACCGAGCAACAGGCCGCCAAATTGCAGGAAGAGGCGCAATCCCTGCAAAAGGAATTGACACGCAAAAGCGAAGACGCCCAGGCCCTGGCGCAAAAGCGTGAACAGGAAGAGACCGGCGCGATCTATGACAAGATCAGCAAATTCCTCGAACAGTATTGCGCCCAAAAAGGCATCACCCAGGTGCTCGAAGCCGGCAAGTTGCGCGAAACGGCGCTGGTCGTTTACGCCGCGCCGGCGGCTTTCATCACCGACGATTTCATCAAGGAATACAACAAAGCCCACCCGGCGACGGCGGCCAAGTAATTCCCGCAATTCTATATTTCGATCCTGAAGGAGTATGACGAAGATGAACAGATTATTTTTGGCAGTGGCCTTGCTCAGCGCCTTGTCGCTGGCCGCGTTGGCTCAAACCCCGACCCCGCCCGCGCGCTCAACCACGGTGCCCGCGGCTGCGGCTGCCACTGGCGGCACGGGCGCGGAAGGCAAAATTGCCGTGCTCAATACCGGCGCATTCCGCACAGGCGTCAATGAACTCAAGGCCAAGCTCGATGCGCTGAACACCGAATTCGAGCCCAAGCGCAAAGAGTTGGAAGCCTTGACAGCCGATGTCGAGAACCTCAAAACCAAGATCAACACGCAAGGCAACACGGTCAGCGCCGCCGTGCGCAATGGCTGGGTCGAAGAGGGCACCGAGAAAGAGCGCCGCCTCAAACGTTTGAGTGAGGATTACGACGCCCTCGCGCAAAAACGGCTGGGCGACATTCAAGGGCCGGTCTATGACAAGGTTGGCAAGTTGCTCGAAACTTACTGCCAGCAACGCGGCATCGTGCTGGTGATCGAAGCCGGCGCGGCCCAACAAGCGGGCGTGCTGTTGTTCGCCTCGGCGGCCACCGACATCACCGATGATTTCATGAAGGAATACAACAAGGCTTACCCTGGCAGCGCGGCGCCGGCGGCAGCGCCGAAGAAGCAACCTTAGAAAGCAAAAGGCAAAAGGCAAAAATCAAAAGGCAAAAGTGCGGCAGCGGACTTTTGCCTTTTTGCCTTTTGCTTGCACAGTAGTTCAACAGCAGAAGATGAGCGCCAGGCGGCAAAAGCATGGCTAACACCGACCCCAGCACCACCGCGAGTACGCCGTACTTCACGCGCTTGAGGCGCATGTCCATTGCTGCACGCACCCGCCGCGGCCGCAA
>JAYUCP010000300.1:0-4788 GCA_043740245.1 Acidobacteriota bacterium
GGTTTCGGCTTCGTTGAGTTGGGCCTGCGCGGTGTTGAGCGTGGCGCTGGCTTCGGCGACTTGGGATTCAGCGCCTTTGATTTTGTTGGCGAATTCGTCCTCGCGCAGCCGGGCGAGCACGGTGCCTTTGGCAACCCAATCGCCTTCCTGCACGCTGCGCTGGCGGCCATCCGCGCCGCGCACTTGCAGCAGTTCGCGCAGGTAGCCGCCGGTTTTGAAGGCGAGATCGAGCGGGGCCGCCGGGCGAATCGTGGCCGAATAGCGTGTGCCCTCGCCTGCGCTGCCGCTGGGCTGGAACTTTTGCGCGCCCGTCACGCGCACGGGTGTGAGCGGTTTTTCGTAAGCGGTGGCTTTGTTGCAAGCGGCGCTCGCGGCGGCCAGCAGCAAGAGTAGTGCGTAATGTTTCATCGTTAGCAACCTCCACATCGAAGCGCACCCCAGAAACCGCGCGCCTCTTCGCCCCGAAGGGGCGGCATTCAGTAGCCGGGGGCAGCGCCCCCGGAAAACGCGCGCGCGTCCCCGGCCCTGAAAGGGCCGCACCCGGCGTCAAATGCGGCCCTTTCAGGGCCGTAAATCATCGCCGCCTTTTCCGGGGGCGTTGCCCCCGGCTATTGAATACCGCCCCTTCGGGGCGAAGACACGCGTGTCCCACGCTTTACGGGATCACTCTCCCAAAGCTTTTTCAAAGTCGGCGCGCGCGGTCAAAAACGCGAGCAGCGCCTGTTGATATTGATGATTCGCGTCGGCGACGGCGGCCTGGGTTTGCAGCACGTCGCGGAAGAGCGCGCTTTCCTGTTTGAACTTGTTAGTCGCCACGCGCAGCTTTTCAGTCGTGGCGGCCTGCGCGGCTTGGGCGACGCGCAACAACGCGCGCGCTTCGGTCAGTTTGCGAAAGCGTGTGTTCACATCGAGCAGGATTTGCGTTTCGGCTTCGCGCGACAGATTGGCGGTTTGTTCGATGGTGCGGCTGGCAAGCGCGAGTTCGCGTTTGCGGCGGCCCCAATCAAAGGGTTCCCACTTGAGCGATACGCCGATGCCGGTGATGGTGCGCGGGACGAATTCCAAACCAAGCAGGGCGAACGTGCCCATCGTCAAACTGACTTCGGGTAATTCTTCGGCTTGTTTCAACCGGCGCGCGACGGCGGCTTGTTGTTGTTTCAAACGCGCTTCCTGCAATTCGGCGCGGTGTTCGAGCGCGCGTGTTTGCGCGGCTTTCAGGTCGAAATCGGCCAGCGAGAATTCGGCGGCAGGCGCGATGTCAAACCCTGTCAGCAGGTCGCGGCCCAGCAATTGATTGAATTGTTCTTTTTGCGCGGCCAGCGCGTTGCCCAGGCGCACGGCTTCGTATTCGTCGTTGGCGAGTTGCGTTTTAACATCCAGGCTGTCGGCGGCGAGCACGACTTTTTGCACGACGTATTCGCCGACGACACGGTCGAGTTCGCGGTGCAGCTTGAGCGCTTCTTCCAACGCACCGAGCGCGCTTTGTGTTTGCAGCACGGCGTAATAGGCGCGTTTGACTTGGTTCGTGACGTTGCGGCGTTGCGTTTCCAACTTGGTTTCAGCCAACTGTTGGTTCAGCGTTTCGAGTTGAATGCTCAGGTTCACGCGGCGCAGTTGCGTGATGGGTTGCGAGGCGCGCGCGGTGATAAAGGCCGTGGGGGTGAAGCCGCTGCCGACCGTGGTGTCGCGCGTGGGGAAGGCCGTGCCGCCGGGCAGCAAACCCAGGCTGCCGCGATTGAAACGAAAATCGAGCGGCGTGAAGGGTTGCAAGGCCAGCGCGCTGATCTCGAATTCGGGCAGGCGGCGCGTGCGGGCAATCTCGATGCGTTCGGCGGCCTTGGCGATTTCGAGCTCGTCGTTTTTGATGAGGCGGTTGTGTTGCAAGGCTTGCGTGATGGCTTGATCGAGCGTGAGCGTCTCTTGCGCGAATGCAGGCGACGAAAGAAACGCCAGCGCCAGCGCCAGCCAGCGTAGGGGCAGACCTGCGTGTCTGCCCCGGTTGGGTTTGACACCATCAGTCGGTTTGTTGCCACCGGGGCAGACACGCAGGTCTGCCCCTACGGGTTTTTCTATGCGCATCATTCCTCCCTCCTCGTCTCTGCAAAACTGCGGATGGCCGACAGGATCGCTTCTTTGTTGTGCGCGACGGCTTCTGCGCCTTTGGCCAGCACGGATTCAAGGGCGTTGGTCGCGCGGAAGCTGATCGGTTGGTCGAAATTGACTTCGATAATGATGATCTCGTGGTGGTGCAGTTCGATGGAAAGAAACATCTGGCTGCGTTTGAGCGTGGTCATCTGCGTGTCAATGTACCGATAAAAGCAATCCAGAAAGCCTTGCGGTTCGACGGTCGAGCGTTCGGCGAAATCCATCACGATGATCACATCCATGTTGCGCTTGACGGCTTCGATCACGGGCACGGGCGCGCTGTAGGCGCCATCGCTCAACCAGCGCCCGTCAATCTCTTGCGGTGGCAAGACGGGGAAAAACGCGCCCGACGCATAGACAGCATCCACCACCGAGCCGCGTGAGAGCACGACGCCTTCGCCGGTCAGGGCGTCGGTGGTTTGCACCAGCGTGCGCGGGCGCAAGTCTTCAAGCTGTTTGTCGCCCCAGAGGTAGCGGTAAATCTCGCGCATACGGTCGGGCTTGATGATGCTCGACGTGCGGGTGAAATTGCCGAAGCGCGCGTTGAGGATGCTCAGAATCGAGCGGTAATCAAAGCTACCGAAGATGCGCTTGTCCAGAATATCGGGTGCGATCTGGCGAATGCCCGCCGGGGTCAACCCAGCACCGACCGCCGCGCACATAATCGCACCGCCACTGCAACCGACCAGCAAATCCACCGCGATGCCGGCTTGATCCAGAAATTCAAAGAGCGGCACGGCGGCAAAGGCCTTCATCCCGCCGCTGCCCAGCACGACGCCGATTTTGGGTTTGGGCGCTTTGGGTTTTTTCAGCGGCTTGGCCAAAGGCGGCGGCGTGGGCGGCAGCGTCTTGGTCAACCGTGGATCGTCGGTCGTCATAGGGTTTGTGGCGGCGTGGACAGGATTGACAGGATGGGCCGACAGCCGCTCCGGTCCGTCCTGACCGATGAATCCTGTCAATCCTATCAATCTTGTCGAAAAGCTGTTGTCTCAATTCCGCAGCCTTGCTTTAGCATTTGGCGGCAGCCTGCGGTGAAAGCATCCCGGTCAGCGCGAGGCCCTGCAGTGCCTCGCACGGCGTGTCGTAGATGCGAAAGATCTGCGTCAGCCCGGCAATCTCAAAGACGTGTTTGACGCGCGGGTTCAACGAATGAAAGACGACGCGCCCGTTGACGGCGGTCATCGTTTTGAAGACGTGCAACAAGATGCGAATGCCCGAACTGGTCAGGTATTCGACCTGCGCAAAATCGAAGACCAACTGGCGCTCGCCGTTTTCGATGAAGCCGAGCAATTCGGTTTCAAAGCTGCGCGGGACGCTGGTGTCGAGCTGGCCTTGCAGCACGACTTCGCGCAAGGCGCCGCGTTGTTGATACGAATAAGTCATAGTGAAATCAAAAGGCAAAAGGCAAAAATCAAAAGGCAAAAGTGGAAAGACAAAAGCAAAGTGCCGACCTTTTGATTTTTGCCTTTTGCCTTTTGATTTTTGGTTTCCTGGTTACAGGTTGAAAATGCGCTGCCCGACGCCGGTGATGATGACGCCGGGCGTGGTGATGATGATCTTCAGGCCGTTGCCGTCGTTGTCCACCACCAAATCCGCCGAGGTACCGGTGCTGAATTGCGCCGTCGCCGTGCAATCCGGCTTTAACTGATAAGTGCCCGTGAAGGTGCGGCGGATGATCTGGCCCGCGACGCTTTGCGTATCCTGGAAGCTCAGCGTGCCGTCGGCGCCGACCGTCAGCACGCCAACGGCTTTGGTCACGCCGACGTTGACGATGGAACCGTCAAAGATGTAGCTGAAGCGGCCGGCCAGCGCGCCCTGCACGCATTCTTTTGTTTTGGGGCGCGTGAAAGAGTCGTTCGCCCCGGCCTTTTCTTCCTTGCCCTGCTTGTCTTGCCCGTCTTGCAACTCTTGCGCGTGGGCAATGCGGTTGCCGCCCGTCGTGTGGGCGGCGAAAGCGAACAGCAACAGCGTCAACGAGGCCGCAAAACCGGCAGTCAGGGTACGTTTCAAAATAGTGTTTTTCATTGGTCTTTCCCTCTCTATCAAAGCAGTCAAACGATGTTGTTAGCCAAAAAAATAGAGGCTGGCCTACAGACTGTCCGCAAACCGTTAAAGCAGTTCGGGCTGCCCCAGGCATCCTCATTGATGATGGCTTGCTGATGGGTCGCGTGTAGCTTTGCACGCGCCGTCTGTGTTTTTCATTGGCTCTTACGCGGTGAACGAAAAAATTGGATTGATGGCGGGGCGAAAAAAATTGCCGCGCGCCAAGCTGGGAATACCCGCCTGCCTTACCCGGTCACCGTGAGAGCCAAACTGACGGCGCGGTCTGGCGCGCCGTGCAGCGCACTTTGCACGTGCTGGCGGTCAGGCTGGCAGCTTGTGATGTTACCCGACGGCTGGGCGATTACGACGGCGCTGGCAAAACGTATGCGGCGGATTACGACGGCGACGGCAAGACAGACTTCGCAATCCGGCGCGGCGCGCTCAGCAACTCCTGATAACACAACCGCAGCAATTCACCCGCCGAAGCCAGCGCCACGCCGCGCGCGCGTTGCTGTGCGCCGATTTCAAACGCGATACGCCATTGCGCAAACAGCGTGCGATAGGCCGTCAACAAGCTGTGTTGCGGATCGTAAATATGCG
>JAYUCP010000301.1:0-11611 GCA_043740245.1 Acidobacteriota bacterium
CGGTGGCTGGTAACGTGAACCTCCACGGCACAAGGCCGTGGCATCGTAAAAAAATGCCGCCGCGTTGTGTAGCAAGCAACGTGAACCTCCACGGCACAAGGCCGTGGCATCGCGAGTCGCACTTTTAATCACACCCTACCGCATCGTACCGCAGCAGGGCGAGTGTCGTTTTACCTGCAGCGGCGGTATAGTCTGTGGGCGAATGCCTGCAAGCCGCTCCCCACCGCGCTTTCAGAAACGGCCAAACGCCGCCCGCGCGCTTTGGCCCGGCGGCTGACGCCGCCAAGTCACCAAGGAGAAATCATGACAACCGACAAAACCTGTCGCACATTTGCCGCGTGGACGCTGACGTTCGCGCTGTTTGCCGTTAACGCATTGGCAGCCAACGACGGCCCCGCGCGCCGTGCAGGAGGAAAGAAGAAGATGAGCGAAGAAACAAACATCACCGAACCCGCCGCCCAGACCCAACCGGGCACGAGCACCATCGAAGACCAAAAGAGCGTGGCGATCACGGTCTACAATTCCAACCTCGGTTTGGTCAAAGACACGCGCACACTGCGCCTGCCGCGCGGCACTTCGCAGTTGCGCTTTATGGATGTGGCGCAGCAGATCAACGCGACTTCGGTGCACATCAAATCGGTGACCGCGCCGAACGCGCTGGCGGTCGTCGAGCAGAGTTACGAATACGACTTGCTCAATCCGCAAAAGCTGCTCGACAAATACGTCGGCAAGGAATTGACGCTGGTGTTAAAGACGCTGGAAAACAATTCCGAAAAGCTCGTGCCGACCAGCGCGACGTTGCTCTCGAACAACGGCGGCCAGGTTTGGCAGATCGGCAACCAGATCGTCATCAACCCGACCAACATTGGCGAGATTCGCTTTGACCGCTTGCCGCAAGACCTGATCGCCAAACCGACGCTGGTCTGGACGCTCAACAACACCGGCACGGATACGCACACGGTCGAGGCTTCATACCTGACGACCGGGCTGAACTGGCGGTCGGATTACGTGATCGTCGTCAATCAGAACGACACCAAGGCCGATCTGAACGGCTGGGTCACGCTCAACAACACCAGCGGCACGGCCTATCGCAACGCCGAATTGAAACTGGTAGCGGGCGATGTCAACCGCGTGCGTGACGAGGTGGCGATGAATGCCGTCTCGGAAATGCGTGTCGCGCGGGCTGGCGCTGCGCCGCAACCGCAATTTCAGGAGCAGGCGTTTTTTGAATACCACCTGTACACGCTGCAACGCCAAACCAACATCAAGCACAACGAGACCAAACAAATCAGCCTGCTGTCGAGCGACAACTTCACCATCAAAAAAGAATTGATCGTGAACGGACAGGCGTTCTACTTTCAGGGCTACAACAACCCCGGCGAACCGGTCAAAGAAAAGGTCGGCGTGTATGTGAGCTTCAAAAACGCCAAAGAGAACAACCTGGGCCTGCCGCTGCCCGCCGGGGTCGTGCGCGTTTACAAGGCCGATGCAACCGGCGCGCAACAGTTCGTCGGCGAAGACCGCATTGACCACACGCCCAAAGATGAAACCGTCCGCATCAAGCTGGGCGACGCCTTTGACGTAGTGGCCGAACGCAAGCAAACCGATTACAAAAACATCGCGCGGCGCGTGTTCGAGTACGCCTACGAAATCCGCATCCGCAATCACAAGGAAGAGGCCGTGACCGTCGTCGTCAACGAACCTATCGGCGGCGATTGGGAGATCATCAATTCGACCTACCCGGCGGAAAAGACGGCGGCCTTTGCAGCGCGCTTCAACGTGTCGGTGGCGAAGGATGGCGAATCCGTCCTCAGCTATCGAGTACGGGTTAAGTTCTAACTGTTTCGGGAAAAGGGGGCAGGAAACTTGCCCCTAGAAAAGTTAATGGGGAGCCTTTTCAGTCTCCCCGATTCAGCAGCGTCCTCAGCCATTAGGGTATTTTCCGCTGCTAGTTGCTGGGCATTATATGCATCGAACCTATGGTTGACAAGGGCACAAGTGTACTATTTTTAGCTTAAGCAGCTTATTAGCTAATCGCTGAAATGATTAACCTTAAGCTTGTCCAAGGTTGAGCATTTCGGCTTCGCTCAAAATTTTTATGCCAAGTTCTTGGGCTTTTGTCAGCTTTGAACCGGCTTCCTCTCCGGCAAGTAGGTAATCTGTTTTTTTGCTCACGCTGCCGACCACCCGGCCGCCACGCGCCTCAAGGAAGGCTTTGGCCTCTTCACGCTTCATCGTAGGCAGCGTCCCGGTCAGGACAAATTGCATTCCCTCGAAAACACGCGCGACCGGCTGACCTGCGGCGGCGGCGGCCAAATCCGTCTTGACTCCGGCAGCTTGTAATCTGTCCACCAATGCCTGATTCCGTTTTTGGGCGAACCAGTCGGCAATCGAACGGGCGACGACTTCGCCAATTTCGTAAATCTGTGAAAGCTCTTCACTGGTGGCGGCACTCAACTTTTCAATCGCGCCAAAATGCTGGGCCAGAATTTGGGCGGTGCGTTCGCCTACGTGGCGAATGCCCAGGCCATACAACAGCCGGGCCAAGCCCGCCTGCTTGCTCGCTTCGATCTGTTCGAGCAGGTTGTCCACCGATTTCACGCCCATCCGTTCGAGGGCGATCAATTCGTCGCGGCGGTCTTTGAGCAGATACAAGTCAGCGGCATCGCGCACCAACAGCGGCAATTTCAAAGGATGTCCATCGGCGGCCAACAGCGGTTCACCTTGCTTGTCGCGTTGTAAGCGGAAGGAGGTCAATTGCTGAACCAGCGCTTCGCCCAACCCTTCGATACGCAGGGCGCGACGTTGGGAGAAATGCAGCAGGCCCTCGCGCAATTTGGCCTGACAATCGGGATTGGGGCAGCGCGTGACGGCCTCGCCTTCCGGCTTGCTGAGTTCCGTTTCGCATTCGGGGCAAGCCGTCGGGAAAACGAATTCTTCTTCGCTGCCCGTGCGCTTTTCGGTAATGACCTTGACGACCTGCGGGATGATCTCGCCGCTCTTTTCGATGAAGACCCAATCGCCGCGCAGCACGCCCAGCCGTTGCATCTCGTCAGCATTGTGCAGGCTTGCGCGCGCCACGGTTGTGCCCGCCAGCAACACCGGCTCCAACACGGCGACCGGCGTCACCGCGCCCGTGCGCCCGATCTGGTAAAGCACATCCAACAGGCGTGTCGAAGCCTGTTGTGCCGGAAACTTATAAGCAATCGCCCAGCGCGGCGATTTGCCGGTCGAACCGAGCAGGTCGCGCACGCCCACCTGATTGACCTTCACCACGATGCCGTCGGTGTCGTAATTGAGCTTGAACCGTTTCTCATCCCAGGCGTTGCAAAACTCGATCACCTCATCAATCGTGCCGCAACAGCGCCAGTTCGCATTTACCTTGAATCCAGCCTTCGCCATCCATTTCAACGATTCGGCGTGCGTGTCCAAAGCATCTGCGCCGTCAAAGAACAACTGATAGCAAAAAATATCCAGCGCGCGTTCGGCCACAATCCGCGCATCGTGCATACGCAGCGTGCCCGATGCCGCGTTGCGCGGATTGGCGAAGGTCTGTTCGCCCTCGTCCGCCAATTCGCGGTTGATCTTCTCGAACGACTCGCGCGGCAAAAAGACTTCGCCACGCACTTCGATTTCTTGTGCGCCGTCTTGCGCACGCAACCGCAATGGCACCGAACGAATCGTCCGCACGTTCTGCGTCACGACATCGCCTTGTGCGCCATCGCCCCGTGTCACACCGCGCGCCAGCACGCTGCCCGCGTAAATCAACGAGATGCTCAGCCCATCTATTTTCAACTCCGCCACGTAATCAAACGCGCGCCCTTCGGCCAGTTTCTCGCAACGTTTCGCCCACTCGCGCAATTCGTCAATGCTGTAGCTGTTATCCAGCGACATCATCGGACGCTTGTGCGTATAACGCTCGAAGCCCTCAACCACCTGCCCCGACACGCGTTGCGTCGGACTGTCGGGCGTGATGAGGTCGGGCCGCGCGGCTTCCAGTTCTTTCAACCGGCGCATCTGCGCGTCGTACTCGGCATCGCTGACGACCGGCTGGTTGAGCACGTAATAGCGGTAATCGTGATCCAGCAACTCGCTGCGGAGTTCAGCGATCTCTTTCTCGATGGGCGGATGTTTGGCAGACATAGCTCGGCTACTCGTTGACTTTCACGCCTTTCCAAAACGCGACGTAATTCTCGATGTTCTTCGCCGCATCTTTCGTCGCCGGATAAAACCACGCGGCATCCCTGTTCACTTCGCCGTTCACGACGACGTTGTAATAACTGGCCGTCCCCTTCCACGGGCAAACCGAATGCGTGTCGCTCGGTTGAAAGTGCTCCGCCTTGATCGCGGCAGGCGGGAAATAGTGATTCCCTTCCACCACGACGGTCGCCTCGCTTTCCGCAATCACCGCGTCTTTCCAAATCGCTTTCATAAAAACCTCCTTTTGCGTGATACCGCGCGTGAGCAAGCGGCGTCTGTGTTTGACGGCCAAGCGCCGCTTGCTGACGCGCGCGGTACTGACTCAACATCAAGCCGCCTTCTTCAACAGCCCATGCGGATCAATCACGAACTTGCGCGCCGCACCCTTGTCGAAATCGGCGTAGCCTTGCGGCGCCTCGTCCAGCGTGATAACCGTGACGTTGACGGCCTTGGCGATCTTGATCTTGTCGAACAGGATCGCGTTCATCAGTTGCCGGTTGTACTTCAACACCGGCGTCTGCCCGGTCACCAACGAATGGCTCTTCGCCCAGCCCAGCCCCAGCCGTATGCTCAAGCTGCCGATCTTCGCATTGTCATCCACGCCGCCTGGGTCGTCAGTCACGTAAAGGCCCGGAATGCCCAGCGCGCCCCCGGCGCGCGTGATTTCCATGATCGAATTGAGCACCGTCGCGGGCCGCTCGACGCTCGCCAAGGCCCCGTGCCCGCGCGCCTCAAAACCGACCGCGTCCACGGCGCAATCCACCTGCGGTTCGCCGACGATCTGTTCAATCTGCTCGCCCAGCGTCGCGCTCTTCGACAAATCCACGACCTCGCAGCCAAACGATTTGGCCTGCTTCAACCGCGCCGGAATCAGGTCGCCCACGATCACGCAGGCCGCGCCCAGCAATTGCGCCGCCGCTGCCGCCGCCAAGCCCACCGGCCCCGCGCCCGCGATGTAAACAATCGTGCCCGGCCCCACACCCGCCGACACGCAGCCGTGATAGCCCGTCGGCAGAATGTCGGACAGACAGGTCAGGTCCTTGATCTTCGCCATTGCCCGGTCTTTGTCGGGGAACTTCAACAGGTTGAAATCGGCGTAGGGCACCAGCACGTATTCGGCCTGCCCGCCGACCCAGCCGCCCATGTCTACGTAGCCATACGCCCCGCCCGCGCGCGCCGGATTGACGGTCAAACAGACGCCGGTCTTCTGTTCCTTGCAACTGCGGCAACGCCCGCACGCCACATTGAACGGCACCGAACACAGATCGCCGACCTTCAAAAATTCGACGCCCTTGCCGGCTTCGATCACCTCGCCGGTGATCTCGTGCCCCAGCACCAGCCCGGCGGGCGCGGTCGTGCGGCCCCGCACCATATGCTGATCGCTGCCGCAAATGTTGGTCGAGACGATCTTCAGGATTACCGCGTGGTCAATCTTCTTGCCTTTGGGGTTGGCAAGCTTCGGATACTTGATTTCCTGCACCTCGACCTGGCCCGGCCCTAAATAAACGACTCCACGATTCTCTGCCATAGCTCTTGTCCTCCCGATGAATGGGTTGTGATGGAACTGCTCGGTTGGTTAATCGCGGGTGAATCTGGCGGACAACAGCGCGGCCGTTCCCGTGGGCGGCGGCGCTCCGCTTTTATTCTGCGTGTTACAGTAAAATAACCGCAAAACTCCTGTAGCTAGAATCAACCATTTGCTAACCGAAAGGCTTTTTCTAGGCAATCCGTTACTGCTTGAGGCACATCAGCAGGATCAAGGCACAGTGCGAGTTTGTAGCCAAGGTCTTGTTTAGTCGGTTCTCTAGGCAATCCTGCCTCTGCCTTAATGAGCCTCTGCACTTTCTTTGAGAACTTGTCAGTTAAACGTAATGCCGCAAAATCGGTAGTTGTCCATTCGCTCCCTGAATTTTTTGGGTACTCCTTATTCGCCATTCGTGTCCAAATATCATCAGAGAAAGCATCCTCAAGCTCCCTCGTCCCTACATAGTGCACTTGCGATGCCTCATCAATTCCGTCTGTCCTAAATGATGCCGCAGTAAAATATCTCTTCGATCCCACATCAGAGGCAGAATCAGCATCAACCAAAAAAACAACTTGCCGCCTATTCTCGTTCAGGAACTTTGTCAGCATTCGAGCGCCATAGTTGTTTTCACCGTTAATCAAGCAAATGCCCGCAGCTTGTAAGGGGTATCCATACTTTTTGTAGAACAGTACTGGTAACATCGCGATCTCGGTTTGCCCTTCTACCGCTAAAAAGCACCTCTCATGCAGCATCACGCTATTTCGTAGTCCCATGTTTTTGCTTATCTCATAGAGAAACAATTCGGTAATTTCGTGTACTGTGCTTGCCAGCACTTCGACTTCAGTGTAGCGAGTACTTTTATCTAGGCTATAGTGAACAATCTGGTTGATTGGCACTCGTTCGATAAAGTTAAGGGAATGGGTACATACAACAACTTGAATGGCAGGCAGGTCGGCAAACTTGCGAATGATGTCAAAGATTTGGCGTTGAGACTTGTAATCAAGGTGAGTGTCTGGCTCGTCAAACGCTAGGATCAAATCACGGGAGTTTTCTTCCCGATCTTTGAAGACCTCCTGACTCCACTCATAGATTGCCAGACTAAATCTTCTGCGTTGGCCAGCTCCACTTTGCTGAAGCAGTATCGGTTTCCCGTCTCTTCTTTTTATTTCCAGAGCTGTTGTAGTCAGACCAGAGGCAAAATTAAAGTCTGGCCTTATCGTTACTGCTTCAATGTCACTTGAGTAACGTTGAACAAAAGGAGTGAGCTTTTCAAGTTCAGTGTTTAGCTCACCTTTTATTTCCTCCGTAATCTGAGAGATTGGCCCAGAATACTTATCGTTACTAACCAGGCTGCGAAACTGCGTGATAAGAGTTTTTTTGATTTCACTCTCTGGATCAAGCGCGCTCTCAGAAGAAAATATCCGAAACTCTGGAAGGCACTCTATTAAACTTTTAGGAAACTCAACCTCAGAATCAATTTGTGGCTGAGATCGTTGCCATCTACGCACGGCATCTATGATGTCTTGTTTTCGTGTCAGCCCGGTTAAGCTTATCGAAAGCCGATCTGCAATCCCCTTTAACTCAGCAACAGTGTAATCATCCAGCGGGCGCCTGAAAGCCTCGTCTGAATGCGTCTTGGCAGAGAACAAGTAAGGCGACGGGCCGCCGTTGATATGAAACGAACGCTTAACTTCAACTATCTTATCTTCAATTCCCCATAGTGCATTGAGCAATGAACTTTCTGAATCTCTAAGCTCAAATTTTCCATAAACCGTAATTTCTTCTTCTCTCCCGTTGCTTCCAATCTCACCAACTCTGTTAATCGAGTAGGAATAATCATCAAAAACAGGTGTCTTCTTCGGGGAAAGAAAAACATCAAATACCTGTAATGACGTACTTTTCCCGCCATCATTTTCCCCTGTAAATATTGAGAGATCAGAAAGTGGTATCCATTCAGTGCTATACAAACAGCGAAAGTTCTTCACTTTGAATGCCCGTAACTTCATAGTTCACCTCCGAGTCATTTTACCTTTGAAAATGAATATCCCCCTTTTTTGATGTAGGCGTCAAAATATCTTCCGTGAGAGGATGCGCTCATCAATCCGGCAAAGATATTCTCAGGCACTCCAAAATACTGATAAACTGAGCCATTCAAAAAGCCTATCTCTAAAATCTGCTTATCAGCGTCGTAACCTACTGAGGCGATATTAGACGAGGAAACAGGGACTCTATCCATAACAAATCTCCAGAATTTTTACCCACTTCAATGCTTGCTAAATCACATAATAAAGATCCAGGCCAACCACGTAAGGTTACCTATTTGATCACTTCCGTCCGCACCGTCACCGCCGCAATCCGCTCCTCATTCACCGCATACCCCAACCCCACGCCCGCCGGACGCGCAATCGTCCCGCGCGGCGTAACTTCGACCGGCGGCGTGATGATGTCTTCCGCCCAATACCGCTGCGACGCCGACACGTCGCCCGGCAGCGTGAAGCCCGGCAGCGTGGACATGTGAATATTGTGCGCGCGCCCGATGCCCGCTTCGAGCATGCCGCCGCACCAGGTCGGGATGTTGCGCGCGTGGCAATAGGCCTGAATCTTGCGCGCTTCGGTGTGGCCGGAGACGCGGCCCAGTTTGATGTTGATGATACGGCAGGCGCCCAGTTGCAGCGCCTTGCGCGCGTCGTCTTCGCTCAGGATGGATTCGTCCAGGCAGAGGGCCGTTTGCAACTGTGGTTGCAAGGCGGCGTGGTCAATGATGTCGTCGTAAGCCAGCGGCTGTTCGATCATCAGCAGGCGGAACTCGTCCATGCGTTTCAACAACTCGACATCGCCCAGCGTGTAGGCCGAATTCGCATCCACCGACATCGTGATGTTGGGATACTCAGCGCGCAACGCCCGGATCATCTCGTAATCGCGGCCCGGTTTGATTTTGATCTTGATGCGCTGATACCCGGCGGCGACTTCCTTCTCGACCTTCTTGAGCATCGCCGCGTCGGTGTCTTCCAGACCCAGCGAGACGCCGCAGTTGATGACTTCCTGCGTGCCGCCCAGCAATTGCCAGAGCGGGACACCTTGCCGACGGGCTTCCAAATCCCAGATGGCGCATTCAAGCGCGGCGCGCGCCATCTTGTTGCCGCGAATGCGGGCGGTCAGCGCGGGCACTTCGGTCGGCGCGCTGATCTCTTTGCCCAAGACCATCGGCCCGGCGAAATCGCGCAGCACGAGCCAAGCCATGTCGGTGGCTTCATGGTTGTAGAACGGCCCTTCGTTGCAGGTGCATTCGCCCCAGCCGTGCAAGCCGTCGGCGAAGACTTTGGTCAGGATGATGCGCCGCTCAAAGGTGCGTCCAAAGCTGGTTTCAAAGGGGGCGACGAGCGGGAGTCTGATTTCGCGGAGTTCAATGCGTTCGATCTTCATGGTGTTCAAAAGGCAAAAGGCAAAAATCAAAAATCAAAAAGTCGGCACTTTTCTTTTCATTAAAGATCAGTTCCGCATTTTTGATTTTTGCCTTTTGATTTTTGCCTTTTGATTTCACTCTTTCTCCTCTACGTGTTCGTCTCTATAAAACAAATACCGGCTATGGCCGCCATCGCGCCCAGCTTCAAAGCCCGCGCAATACAGCCCCTCAGCCAGCAGTGCTTGAAAGCCGCTGCGCACTTTGAATTGCCATTCGCGCGCGGCCTCCATGTCTGCTTTCTTCAACGTATCAATGTCATAAGGAACTTCGACCACCGCTACAGGCGGATCGCTGCGGCGGTTGCCTGCGAGCGCATTAGCAACGTGTTCAGATTGCACCCACCATTCGACAAAAAGCCGGTCGGTATCCAGCCCGCGCCACATCTCGCTGGTGCTGAAATTACCGTAGTAGTTGACGTGATACGTCCGCACCACCGCGCCCAGCTTGTTGATGTTCAGATTGGCGTTGCGCGAGAGCAGCGGATCGAACGTCCATTTGACCGGCCAGACGCCGATGCGCCGCGCGTGTTCGTGTTGGGCTAATTTCAACTTGTAGCCGATGCCCGCGTTTTGCAAACCCGGCAACACGGCGGCCATGTGCGAATAAATGAACGGGCGTTTGTTCGTGTCGAAAGCCGGTAGCGCGTGCGAAAAGCCCAGCATGCGCTCCGCCGCGTCAAACGCGCCATAGGTGAACCCGCCGCTGTGCATCGTGATGACGAAGGCGCGCACGGGTGTGACTTCGGCGTCGGGAAAGCGCCAGACGATGCGCTGCATCTCGACGCATTGATCGAAATCTTCGATGGCTTGGCACAGCCGGATCGTGAATGGGGGTTGCTGCTCAGATGTCATAACGTGTGTGCCAATGCGTGGGAACTTCGTCCAACTCCTCTCCTGTCTCGTGCAAAATGGATTGCGCAATGCCTATGCCCTGAAAGGGCAGCATTCAATAGCCGTGGGCAACGCCCACGGAAAGGCAGGTAAAATTCTTCGACCCTGAAGGGGTCGCATCCGGCTTCAAATGTGGCCCCTTCAGGGCCAGGGAATTTTGCGTGTTCTGCGGGGGCGGCGCCCCCGGCTATTGAATGTTGCCCTTTCAGGGCTGTTCAAATTCGGCAACTTGCAATGGACGCTTTCAAGCTATGTTCAACGCAAGAAATCTTCCAGCCGCACCGCCGCCTCGGTCTTTTCATCCCGATACTTCACGATGATCGGCGCGTAGACCGACAGGCCCCAATCTTGCGCCGCGCCTACCGTAAGCGCGCGCGCGCCCGGCACGACAACCGCGCCCGCCGGGACTTCCAGCGGTTGATCTCCCGCGCGCCGGTAAATCGTTTCGCGCACGGCATCGAAGATCGGCGTCGAACCGTTCAGGATCACGCCCGAACCGAGAATCGCCCGCTCCCGCACGATGGTGCCTTCGTAAACGCCGCAGTTGCCGCCGACCAGGACTTCGTCTTCGATGATGACGGGCAGCGCGCCGATGGGTTCGAGCACGCCGCCGATTTGCGCCGCCGCGCTGATGTGGCAACGTTTGCCCACCTGCGCGCAGGAGCCGATCAGCGCGTGCGAATCCACCATCGTGCCGTCATCCACATAAGCGCCGGTGTTGATATACGCGGGCGGCATGATCGTCACGCCCTGGCCCAGATAGGCGCCGTCGCGCACGGTCGTCCCGCCCGGCACGATGCGCACGCCGCTGTTGATGGTCAGCCGCTTGGTCGGATAGGTATCTTTGTCGAAGTAGCGAAACGTGTTGTCTATCGAATAATCAATCAGCCCGCCCAGCCGGAAGCCGAGCAGGATGCCGCGTTTGACCCACTGATGGACTTGCCACTGGCCCGCTTCGTCGCGGCTGGCGGCACGGATTTGGCCGCGGTTGAGCGCGTTTTTGAATTCATCGAAGACCACCAATGCTTCCTGCCTGGTATCGCCGGTCAATTCGGCAACGGGGAGTTCGAAATACTTCTCAACGTTTGCTGCTAACTTGTCGGTCATCTTAAACACTCACTTCTGGCACTCACTTCTGGCATTCGTTGCTGGCTTGGTGTTGCAACCATTCATCAATCACCGGATACGCCGCGCGCGGCACTTCATGTCCGGCGTCAAACATCCGCAAGGTCACGGATTTTGCGCGGCGTTCCAGTGCCGCCTCATTTTGCCCGATGCGCTCGGGGGTGTAAAACTCATCGCGTTCACCCGCCACCAGCAGCACATCCACAGCGCCGCTGGCGTACTTCCCTTCACTCTCCCAATCGCCGGGAATGCCGCCGCAGACCGCTACGACGCCGCAAATCAATTCGGGATGCGTGAAGGCGAATCGGAAATTCACGCCGCAGGCTTGCGAAAAGCCGAGCAGAAAAACGCGCTGCGCATCAATCGTGCCCGCCGCTGTTTGCTCGGCGATGATTTGCCGCACCAGGC
>JAYUCP010000302.1:0-11606 GCA_043740245.1 Acidobacteriota bacterium
ACTGCGGCATAAGTTTTCCAGGATTATGAATCGCGGCAAAGCCGTCAATTGCTGGTTGCCAGTGTTCTTTATCCCCCAAAACTTATGCCCACCTGCTTAGTTGATCTGGGCAATAACGGTTACGGTATTTACGTCAACACCTCAGCAAACAACACAATCGGCGGGACGACAGTCGGTGACCGCAACATCATTTCTGGCAATGACAGCAGCGGCATACAAATCTTCAACACCACCGCGACCGGGAATATCGTCGCGGGCAATTACATCGGCGTTGACGTCACCGGTTCTGTTGATCTCGGTAATGAAGTGGCGGGCGTCGTGGTGAACGCGCCAAACAATATGATCGGCGGCGCGCTGGCGGGCGCGAGCAACCTAATTTCCGGCAACAATCAATACGGGGTCGTCATCCTGAACAGGGGCGGCGGCGGCGGCGGCAACAAGGTTCAAGGCAATTACATCGGCACTAATGCCGCCGGTACCGCAGCCATCGGTAATTCCGGCGTGGGTATCGCCATTTTCGACAGTTCAAACAACATCATCGGCGGCGCGGGCGCAGGCAATGTCAGTTCCGGCAACGTGCGTGGCCTCTATATCGCAGGCACCGCGAACAACAACCAGATCAAAGGCAACTTTATCGGCACCAATGCTACGGGCACGGCGGCACTAGCGAATAACTCAGGTGTGTTCATGGAATTTGGCGCGGCCAACAATCAAATCGGCGGCACAGCAGCGGGCGAAGGCAATGTAATTTCCGGCAACCTGAGCTATGCGGTGTCAATTGGTTCATGCCCCAGCACCAGCATTCAAGGCAATCTGATCGGCACGAATGCCGCCGGAACCGCCGCAATCGGCAACGGCGGTGAGGGCATCGATGTCGTCAACTCCCCTAACGTCTTGATTGGCGGCACGGCGGCAGGCTCACGTAACATCATCTCGGCCAATGGACAGTCTGGCATTGGGATTGGCGGTAGCGCCACCACTAGCACGCAGGTGCAGGGCAATTACATCGGCACCGACATCACCGGCACCCTAGACCTCGGCAACGCGGCCAACGGTATTTTTCTTAGCAATGCGAACAATTCCCTCATCGGCGGCTTGGTTGCAGGCGCGCGCAATCTCATTTCCGGCAATAATGGTTTCGGCATTGCGGTGCAAGACAATCTCGCCACAGGGAATCTAATTCAGGGCAATTACATCGGCACCAATGCAGCGGGCACAGCGGATTTAGGCAATAGCGGGGCTGGCATTGTGCTGGCGAATGGCGCAGCCAACAACCTCATCGGCGGATCATCCATAGCGGCGCGCAACCTGGTTTCGGGCAACGATTCAAATTGCATCGTCATTGCAGGCGCTTCCAACAATACGGTGCAAAACAACTACATCGGTACCGATGTCACTGGCACACTTGATCTGGGCAATCAAGGCGCGGGGCTGGCGGTCGTCAATGGCGCCAATAATCAGTTTGGCGGCGTGGGCGTGGGCAATCTGGTTTCCGGCAATCTGGTGGGGATGCAAATACTCGGCGCGGCGGCGACCGGCAATCAGGTGCAAGGCAATTACTTCGGCACAACTGCGAGCGGCGCGGCAGCGTTGCTCAACGACGGCACCGACGTAGCGATCTTTGACGGCGCCAGCAACAACCTCCTCGGCGGCCCGGCGAACGGGGCGGGCAATGTGCTGCTCAACGGTATAACTATCGGCGGTGGCGGGGCGGCAGGCAATCAAGTGCAGGGCAACCGCATCGGCACGAATGCGGCGGGCACGGCGGTGCTCGGCAACGCCACGCACGGCATCGTCATTTCCGATGCCGTCAGCACCATCATCGGCGGCACGGCGGCGGGCGCGCGTAATTTGATTGCAGGCAGCGGACAATTGGGCATCTGGATTTTGGGCAGCAATACCTCGGGGACGCAGGTGTTAGGCAATTACATCGGCACTGACGTGACCGGGACGCTTGACTTCGGCAATGCGCTGAACGGCATCAAGATCACCAATTCTCCGAACAACACCATCGGCGGCACGGCCGCTGGCGCGCGCAATCTGATCTCCGGCAATGATAGCCATGGCCTTGTCATTGAAGGCCCAACGGCCACGGGCAATCAGGTGCTAGGCAATTACTTCGGCACGAATGCGGCGGGTTCAGGAGCTTTGCCTAACGCTGGTGGCGGCGTGCTGATCGTAGACAGCACCAACAACTCAATAGGCGGTACAGCGGCGGGCGCGAGCAATCGGATTGCGTTCAACACCGGCTTTGGTGTTGCCATTGCCGGGACGAGCACAGGCAATGCCACGTTGGCCAATTCAATTTTTGGCAACGCCGGTCTGGGCATTGACCTGATTGGCGACGGCGTGACGGCCAACGATGCGGGCGATGGCGACACCGGTCCGAACAATCTGCAAAACTTCCCCGTGCTCAATCCGATCACGACGGCGGGAACTGTCAGCGGCTCGCTCGACAGCACGGTGGCGAATGCAGCCTATCCGATCCGCATTGAATTCTTCGCCAACACGGCTTGCGACGCGTCGGGCAATGGCGAAGGCGAAGTCTTTCTCGGCGCGGCTTCGCTTGGCGCGCCCGGCTCTTTCACGTTCAACTACGCACCGGTCGGCGGCAAGACCTTCATCACCGCGACGGCGACCGACGCCAACGGCAACACGTCGGAGTTTTCTGCCTGTGCCCAACAGCCAACCAACACGCCGCCCACGATCACTGCGGCGGCGGCCATAACGCGACAGGCCGGTAGCCCGGCGGCCAGCGCCACTATCGCCACGGTCAATGATGCTGAAACGCCTGCGGGCAATTTGACGGTGATGGCGCTGACTGTGCCTGCTGGCATCACGGTCAGCGGCATCAACAATGCGGGCGGCACGGTGACGGCCAGCGTCGCCGCACTGTGTAACGCCGTGACGGGCGCCAACACGGTCGTGCTGCGGGTGGCCGATCCGCAAGGCTTAAACGCGACGGCCAATTTGACGGTCAATGTCATGGCGAACACGCCGCCGACGCTCAGCTACAACGATCAGACGGTTGTCCTCGGCGGCACGCTCGCCATCAATCCGGCGACCGGGCCGAGCGACAACGGTAGCGTGGCGAGCATTACGTTGCAAAATGTCGCGCCCCCGACTGGCCCAACGGCTACGGTCAATCCCACGACGGGCCAAGTCGTGCTGACCAACGTCAACCGCACCGGCAGGTTCAACGTGATTATCCAAGCACGGGACAACTGCAACGCGAATCAGACGGCGAATTTTCGGGTTACGGTCACGGGTTCGGCGGCGGCGCTGGCCGCCCGAGCCGTGAAGAATGATTTTGATGGCGACGGGATCAGCGATCTGGTCACGTGGACTGCGGCTGAAGGCAAGTGGCAAATCCGGCGCAGTTCTGATGACGTGAACCAAAGCGAACTGTGGGGCACGCCTGGCGATGCGCCTGTGCCCGCCGATTACGATGGTGACGGCCAGACCGATCTGGCTGTCTGGCGCGGCAGCAACGGCACGTGGTACATCCGCAAAAGCGCCGATGGGCAAGTGTTGCAGCAAGCCTGGGGCGCGAGCTATGCGCCATACAACGATGTGCCTGTGCCGGGGGATTACGACGGCGACGGCAAGGCGGACATCGCGGTCTGGCGGCAGGCGAGCGGGACTTGGTATGTGCGGCGCAGTTCCGATGGCGGCATCCTGGCTGAACAATGGGGCGCGCCGGGCGATACCGTTGTGCCGGGCGATTACGATGGCGATGGCAAGACCGACCTCGCGGTTTGGCGCGGCTCCGACTGGCACATCAAATACAGCACAGGCGGGGTGAAGGTCAGCAGTTGGGGGGCGAGCTATGCGCCGTATTTCGATGTGCCCGTGCCGGCCGATTACGACGGCGACGGCAAGACCGATCTGGCCGTCTGGCGCGGCGCGGAAAGCAACTGGTACATCCGCCGCAGCAGCGATGGGCAAACGCAGGCGCAGCGTTGGGGGACAAGCGCCGCCCCTTATTTCGATGTGCCGACGCCGGGTGATTTCGATGGTGACGGCAAAGCAGACATCGCCATTTGGCGGCCGGCGGATGGCACCTGGTATGTGATTCGGAGTTCCAACGGCACATATCTGGTGCGCGCGCACGGTCAGCGCGGCGATCAGCCCGTGTCTGGCGCGCAATACTGAAGTTGTCCTTTAAGCCAAGGTTCGTGGGTGAGCGCCGCTTGCATGGGCCGCGCTCACCCACGGTCTTTTCCGCTGCGTCGAAGCTGCTATTTCTTTCCCGCTTTGATCGTCGCCTTGCCGAGTCGCCGCTCAGCCCACCTCCGCCTTCCATTCAGCAATCCCCGCACGCGCACCTGAACCCATTAACACCACCCGCGCGGGTAGCGTAAGATGTGGCCCGCTCGCAAAGTCGAGACCGCGCGCCAACAATACCACTGCGCGGCGATTTGCCGGACAACAACAAGCCCAACTCAAAGAGGATCACTCGATGCCGGAGAAGCCCAACATCATTGAAGAAGAAATTCGCCTGAAAGAAGCGCGCGCGCGGCGCGGCCATTGGAAACGCTGGGGGCCTTACCTGAGCGAACGCGCCTGGGGCACGGTGCGCGAAGATTATTCGCCTGATGGCACGGCGTGGGATTACCTGCCGCACGAGCAGGCACGCTCCAAAGCTTATCGTTGGGGCGAAGACGGTTTGGGCGGCATCTGTGACCGGCGGCAGCAGATTTGTTTTGCGCTGGCGTTGTGGAATGGGCGCGATCCGTTTTTGAAAGAACGCCTCTTCGGCCTGACTGGCCAGCAGGGGAATCACGGCGAGGACGTGAAGGAGTATTACTACTACCTGGATTCGACGCCGACGCATTCGTACATGAAGTTTCTGTACAAGTATCCGCAGCGCGAATTCCCCTACGCCCAATTGGTCGCAATGAATCAAGGGCGCGACAAGCACGAAGGCGAATTCGAATTGCTGGACACGGGCGTGTTTGCCGACGACCGCTATTTCGATGTGTTTGTCGAATACGCCAAAGAAACGGTCGAAGACATCCTGATCCGCGTCACCATCTTCAATCGCGGGCCGGAGCCAGCCACGCTGGAGGTGCTGCCGACTGTCTGGTTCCGCAACACCTGGTCGTGGGGCGACAACAGTCCGCAGCCGCGCATGGAAAAAGTCGAAAGCTTGCCGGAGACGAAAGCCATCCGGCTGGATCACCCTGAGCGCAGCAAACGCTGGCTGCTGTGCGAGGGCGCGCCGGAACTGCTCTTCACCGAAAACGAGACCAATGCGCGGCGGCTTTACGGCGTGCCGAATCACACGCCCTTCGTCAAAGACGGCATCAACGATTGCGTGGTCAACGGGTGGCGCGCGGCCGTCAATCCGAATCAGTTCGGCACCAAGGCGGCGGCGCGCTATGCGTTGAATATCGGCGCGGGCGAAAGCGTGACGCTCAAGTTGCGGCTCTCGAATGACGAACCGGCTGAGGCGGGCTTCGGTCATTTGTTTGACGAGACCTTTGCCAAGCGCATCGAAGAGGCCGATGAATTTTATGAATTGCGCGCGCCCGAAGGCGTGCCGCCGGGGCCGCTGTTTGACGATTTGAAAAACGTGCAGCGCCAGGCCTTCGCGGGGCTGTTGTGGTCGAAGCAGTTTTACTATTACCACGTGCGCGACTGGTTGCGCGGCGATGCGAATCAGCCGCCGCCGCCCGCTGAGCGGCTGAAAGGGCGCAATCGCGATTGGACGCATCTGTATTGCGAGAACATCATCTCGATGCCGGACAAGTGGGAGTATCCGTGGTTTGCCGCGTGGGACCTGGCTTTTCATTGCATCCCGCTGGCGCTGATTGATCCCGACTTTGCCAAAGACCAACTGCTGTTGATGCTGCGCGAGTGGTACATGCATCCGAACGGGCAGATACCGGCCTATGAATGGGCCTTTGGCGACGTGAATCCGCCGGTGCACGCCTGGGCGGCGTGGCGCGTTTATCGCATCGAACAGAAAAACACGGGCGTGGCCGATCACACCTTCCTCGAAAAAATCTTCCACAAGCTGCTCATCAATTTCACCTGGTGGGTCAATCGCAAAGACCGCGAAGGGAACAACGTATTCGAGGGTGGCTTCCTGGGACTGGATAACATCGGCGTGTTTGACCGCAGCGCCGCGCTGCCGACGGGTGGGCACATCGAACAGTCGGACGCGACCAGTTGGATGGGCATGTATTGCCTGAACATGATGGTCATCGCGCTGGAACTGGCGAAGACCAACCCGGCCTATGAAGACGTGGCGTCAAAGTTCCTCGAACACTTCGTCTACATTTCAGCCGCGATGAACAACGTGGGCGGCGAAGAGTTGTGGGACGAGGCGGATGGTTTTTATTACGACGTGCTGCAATTGCCGAACGGTGAGCGCTTCCCGATGCGCGTGCGTTCGATGGTCAGCCTGATCCCGTTGTTTGCGGTCGAAAGCCTCGAACCGGAGTTGCTGGATCAGCACGAAGGCTTTCACGCGCGCATGCAATGGTTCATTGACACCGTGCCCGAACTCGGCCAGTTCATCGCCTCGCAACGCAAACGCACGGGGCTGCGCCGTTTCTTCTCACTGGTCAGCGCCGAACGGTTGAAGCGCATTTGTCGGGTGTTGCTGGACGAAGACGAATTCCTGTCGCCCTACGGCATACGCTCGCTGTCGAAGTATCACGAGACGCGTCCGTATTTGCTGACGGTGGATGGGCAGCAGCATCGCGTGGATTACGAACCGGGGGAATCGCGGTCGGGCTTGTTTGGCGGCAACTCGAACTGGCGCGGGCCGGTTTGGTTTCCGGTGAACTTTTTGATTATCGAGTCATTGCAGAAATTCCATCATTACCTCGGCAACGATTTCCTGGTCGAATACCCGACCGGGTCGGGGCGCATGCTGAATCTCTGGGACGTGAGCATCGAGTTGTCGCGGCGGCTGACGAAACTGTTTTTGCGCGATGGGCAGGGCCAACGGCCTACGTTTGGCGACAGCCCGAAATTCCAGAACGACCCGCACTGGCGCGATCATTTGCTGTTTTACGAATACTTCCACGGCGACACTGGCGCGGGGCTGGGCGCGAATCATCAGACGGGCTGGACGGGGCTGGTGGCGAAACTGATTCAGCAGGTCTATTCGCAAAAGCGCACGAAGGCGACCGGCTTGCTCGATGCGAAGTTTATGGCGGAGGTGAAGACGGAGTGAAAGCGCTTCATTGCTTAACGCCTTGGCTTTTGCGGAAGCGGTTCATTGCCAAAATACCCGGTCCCATCGCCGAGGTTGATCAAATTGATGTCAAACTCAACTTTCGTGACTTCAATTGGCATCCCTCGCGCTTCTGCTAGTTGCTTCAAGAAGCGGGCGTAATTCTCAAGGTGTTTGGCTTGGAGTGTTAGAGTGAAGATTTCGCCCGGTTTGATAGATTCGTCCTCGGGCTTGGCTAGCTCGCCGACGTTCCGGTAGAAAAACTCCTGGCGGCCAAATTCAAGTGGGAATGACCAATGTGCGCCGCCGGCTTCGACCTCAGGCAAATTCATATACACCATTGTGTAGTAGATTGGCTTAGCACCGATGTTTTTTAGCTTCAGCGTAAAGTCATTCGGCCACTCTGGGGAATTCAGATCGCTGACCTTGACAATCTCAATCACCGGAGGCGAATCATGCTTCAAGCTCAGTTTTCTTTGCCGGGCAGGTTCTTGGGATAAGATGGTTTCTTGGCAAAATACGGCTCCAGTACAACAGAAAAACCCTGCCGCAAAGAGAATGAAAAGCCGTCTATTTGGTGTGGTCAAGTGAGCCATAAGATTTGTCCACTAATTCCGGTTGACTGCATCAACGAGCACGTCGTTCTTCAATTTGAAATGTGATTCATTCCAAACCGCTTTCCCGGCGCGCACCAGAATCGCCTGTGGCGATTCGTGCTCAACGCCTGTGATGTCGGCCAATTGATTGCTCACCGCGCGCGCTCTTTGCACGACGATGAGGGCGTGCTGGACGGCGGCGCTGGCCGCAGAGGCCAGATACTTTTCAAATTCGCCGTAAGCGCGCGTGCTGATCGGGCAGGTGTTGCTGTGTTTGAAAAAAAGTACCGGTTGGTGATGTGAAGCTTGCAGCAAGGCGTCGAGCGCCGCGAGCGAAGTGAGTTCTTGATAGTCAGCCATAAAATCTTGTTCTGATTTCCTCCGCCGCATGGATAGCATCCGCTTCCAGCCCCGCGCAAGTTCGGCAGCGTTAGAAGCTTGCTTTTCTGCCGCAAAGAATTTTTCTGAAAGCTGCATCTTTTTGCATTCGCGCGTCACTCACGCCTCGTAATGACCAATGCAAGACAAAGCGAACGCAACGACCAACACGAATTGGCCCAATTGGGATCAAGCATGCAGCGAGAAGGTTCGAGCGCGGCAGCGGTGACCAGTGACACGCTGTTGCGCGCCAGACAGGGGGAACAGGCGGCCTTTGCCGCCCTGGTGCGCGAACATCAGGCGATGGTTTTCAGTGTGGCGCGAAACTTTCTGCGCGACCGCCACATCGCCGAGGAAGTCGCGCAGGATGTCTTTCTGCATCTGTACCGCCATCTGGCTATGATCGAATCGCCGGAGCATTTGAAATACTGGTTGCGCAAAGTGGCGGTGCATCGCTGCATTGATTACGCGCGGCGCAACCGAATGCAGACCGTCGAATGGGAAGCGGTCAGCGAACCGGCGGCTCCGGCGAAACACGCCGACTTGCTGTTGAATCAGACGCTGCGCCGTTATGTCGCCACGCTGCCCGAAACGCCGCGGCTGATCGTGACGTTGCGCTATCAAGAAGACATGGACCCGACCGCGATTGCCGAGGCGCTGGAGATGCCGCTCAACACGGTCAAGAGCCACCTGCGCCGCTCGCTGGCGATCTTGAGAGAAAAGGTCGGGCGCAGTTTGGGAGAGAAAGCATTATGAGTTTCGAGTTGGAAAAGGCTCTGCGCGCGGCTTTGCAGCGCGAGGAGCCGAGTCCTGATTTCACTGCGCGTGTGATGGCGCGGCTCGGCGAACAGCCCGCCGCCGAGCGCGTTGAGCAGCCCAGTGAGACAAGTGCGCCGTGGCGGCAGTGGCTGGCTGGCCGATTGACTGATTGGTTCCGGCTGCCGCAATGGCAGTGGGTGACGGCGGGCGCGCTGGTTTGTGTGTTGCTGGCTTGTGTGGTTGGCGCGTTCGGCGTGCACCGTTACCGCGCACGGCAACGCGAAATTGCCGAGGGCGAGCGGGCCAAAGAGCAAGTGATGCTGGCACTGCAAATCGCCAGCACCAAGCTGAACGCCGCGCAACGCAAGGTGCGGCAAGCGAGTGAAGACCCCCAATCAATGAACACGACGGAACGACAATAACAATGGCATAAGCGCATGGAGTTCAGCTTTTAGGCTGCGCGTTCGCCTGGCGGCCAATCCGGCAGCCTAAAGGTTAAACTTCACGCGCTTATACCGAGGAGAATTTATGAAACCCTTTGCTCTCAGGTTGATGATATTGGCGCTGCTGATTTGCGCCAACGTGGCAGTGCGCGCGCAAGACCCGGCGCGCGTGCAGATGGATCACCTCGACCGGCTTTTCCCGAAGGCCGTCGAAACAATTGACGTGACAGTGGACAGCGGCTTGCTCAAACTCGCGGCGAAATTCATGCAGGGCGACAAGGCCGATCAGGCGGCGGTCAAAGAGATTCTGAACATGGTCAAGGGTGTCTATGTCAAAGGCGTCGAATTCGAGCACGAGAATGAATTCACCGCGCAGGATGTCGAAGTGTTGCGCCAGCAATTGCAAGCGCCCGGCTGGTCGCGCATCGTCGGCGTGCGCAGCAAACGCGATGGCGAGAATGTCGAAGTTTTCATGATGCACAACGGCGACATCATCCAGGGCATCGGTGTGCTGCTGACCGATCCCAAGAAACTGATGATCGTCAACGTCGTCGGCCCGCTCGATCCTGAAAAGATCAGCCAGTTGGTGGGCCGCTTCGGCATCCCGAACATTGATTTTGATTGGAGCGGCGTGGCCGTGAAAACAAAGCGCCGCGATTCGAAGTGAGGTGGGCCGTTTATCCACGAAGCCACACGAAGAAGCACGAAGAGAATCTTTGTGCTACTTCGTTTGGCTTTTGTGGAGAGCCGTTTGAGGAGGAACCGAGATGTTTACTTGTTGTCATCGTTTCTTCAGATTGGCGCTTGCCAGTGCGTTATTGCTTACGCTGACGCCCGCGATGTGGGCGAAGGGCAAGGGGCTCAAGGATGTGGTCAAGCACCTTGAGACGAACTACGGCGCGAAGAAAACCAAAATCCCGCTGCTGGGGCTGGCGAATTTTGCGGTGAAGGTGATTCGGCCGGCGGGCGTGAAGGGCTTCAAGATCGCCGTGTTTGAAGATCAGGACTTTGCGCCGCGCGCGGGCGAAGCTTCGTTCATCAACGTGATGCGCGAAGCGTACTTGTCCGAAAAGGGCTGGAAGCCGCTGGTGCAAACCAACTCCAAACGCGACGGCGTGCAACAACGCGCGTACATCTTTTTCAAAGAGAACAAAAAAGATGTCGAAGTCGCCGTGACGACGCTGGCCGAGCGCGAGGCCGCCGTGATCGAGGTCAAATTCAGCCCCGACAAGATGGTCGCTTTCCTCGACAACCCGCGCCTTATGGGCATCTCGCTGGGCAAATCGTTGCGCGGGCAAGCTGACAACAGCATCGCCGGCGCAATGAGCGGCAACCTCAATCCTTCTTCAGGTTCGGCGGCGCGTCCCGCCACGCCATCCAGAACGCCCGCCGAGCCGACCGGCGCGAAGATCACGGTGGTTGACCGCACAGGCGCGCCCGTGGCGAACAGCGCCACTGCCGTCGCCGCAATGGCGCGCGTCGTTTTGAAAGCCCCGGCTGATCTCAACGCGAATGATGAAAACAATCCGTCCGTCATGGCGCCTAACTCGACCATTGGCACGGCCAGCGATAAGGTCGCGCCCGCCCTGCCAACTGTGGTCGAGCCAAAAGACCCGAATGCGATTCGCATCGAGACGCGGCTCGTCAATCTGAACGTGCGCGCGCTCAACAAAACCGGCCTGACCATCAGCGATTTGAAGCCGGAAGATTTTCAGATCTTCGAGGACGAAGCGAAGCAGGAGGTCGCGCATTTCAAACCGGTCAACGCGCCGGTCAATCTGCTCGTGCTGTTGGATATGAGCGGCAGCACGCAGGGCAAGCACAAGACGATGATCGAATCGGTGCGCAAGTTTATTGATTTGCTGCCCGCCAACGACAAGCTGTCCATCGTCGCCTTCACGCGCAAGTATTTCCGGCTGTCCACCTTCACCAGCGACAAGACCGTGCTCAAGGCGGCGGTCGACCGCATCAGCAAGATTTCCGGGGGCACGGCCTATTACGACGCGCTGGTCGAGGCGCTGAACGACCTTAACCAATTGGGCGACGCGCGCAAAGCCATCGTCGTGCTGACCGACGGCGAAGACGAATCCATGTTCGGCAACGAACCGACTGGCTTCAGCTTCGGGCAGATGCTGGAACGCGCGGCGGAATCGGATGTCACGGTCTATCCGATCTATTTTTCCGGCCTGGATTTGAATCGCGGGCTGGGCCTGGTCATGGGCGGCGGCTTCGCTGACC
>JAYUCP010000303.1:0-4772 GCA_043740245.1 Acidobacteriota bacterium
CGATGTGGCTGAAGCACACGGATTGGACGAACTCGCGGCGAAACCGCCGCTCAAGCGGCAACGCCTCACGCGCGACTTGTCCGCGCGCGGCAATCCGAAGCTGGCGCAGGTGGCGGCGTTGCTGGATGCGCTCGGTATGCAATTGATGGTCGGCACAAAACGCGCGGCCTAAACCCGCAAACAACTACTGCGCGCTCCCGCGCACTCGCAAAGCAAGGAGTCACAACATGCACAAACGTATCATTACCCTGCTGCCACTGCTCGTTTCCCTCTCGCTGCTCGCCCACGCGCAACGCCGCGCCCCCAGCGTTGACGATCTGCTCAACGTCAAATCCGCCGGTGGCGCGCAAATTTCGCCCGACGGCAAATGGGTCGCTTACACCGTCAACGAAACAGATTGGAAGCAGGACGCCTTCATCACGCAGGTCTGGCTGGTCAACACGACTGGCGGCAAACCATTTCAATTGACGCGCGGCGAAAAACCCTGCGGCAATCCGCAATGGTCGCCAGATGGCGAATGGCTGGCGTTCAGCAGCAATCGCGTCGGCGACAAGAATCAACTCTTCGTCATTCACCCGACGGGCGGCGAGGCGACGCAATTGACCAAAGCCGAGAACGGCGTGAACAGTTACGCCTGGTCGCACGACGGCAAGAGCATCGCCTACGCGGCCAGCGACGCCGACAGCAAAGCGGCCAAGGAGCGGCAGGAATATCTCGGCGGTTTTGAAGTCGTGCGCAAGGAATACAGCTTCGCGCAATTGTGGACGCTGGATGTGGCCGAAGCCTTGAGCGCGCCCGTGACCGGCACGCAGCGCACCAAAAGCAAGGAGTACACCATCGGCGCGTTTGAATGGTCGCCCGATGGCAGCCGCATCGCCTTTAGCGCGACGGTCAATGCCGATCTGATCAATGGCGGCACGGCGGATGTTTATGTGCTGACGCTGGCCGGGAATGCGGTCAAGAAGGTTGTCGCGCTGGCTGGGCCGGACAACGGGCCGCACTGGTCGCCCGATGGCAAACAGCTTGTGTTCTCTTCGGCCATGGGCAAGCCGCAGTTCTTTCACGCAAACACGCGGCTGGCGCTGGTTTCCGCCGATGGTGGCACACCGCGTTCGCTGACCGATGCCTTTGACGAACAGCCGGGCTTTGTCGAATGGAACGCCGATGGGATTTATTTCGGCGGCGCGCAAAAGACCGCTTCGCATCTATTCAAACTCGATCCAGCCAGCGGCAAATTCGCGCGCGTCAGCCAGCCCGACAACCTGATGGTCAACGGCGCCTCGTTTAGCAATGACGGCATGATGCTTGCATTCAGCGCGCCCGCGCCGAATGCGTTGAGCGAAATCTTTGTCACGGCGACGAACAGTTTCGCGCCGCGCAAGCTGACGAATATGACCGAACAGGTTGCCAACTACACGCTGGCTTCGCGCGAAGTCATCGCCTGGCAAAGCAAGGATGGCGCGACCATCGAAGGCATTCTGATCAAACCCGCTGATTTCGATCCGAATAAAAAATACCCGCTGCTCTGCGTGATTCACGGCGGGCCGACGGGGGTTGACCGGCCCACGTTGCTGGATGCGCGCTACTACCCGGCGGACATTTGGGCGGCCAAGGGCGCGTTGGTGCTCAAGGTCAACTATCGCGGCAGCGCGGGCTACGGCGAAAAGTTCCGCCAACTCAACGTGCGCAACCTGGGCGTGGGCGATGCCTGGGACGTGCTGTCGGGCGTGGATTATCTGATCGGCAAAGGCTGGGTGGACGGCAATCGCGTCGGTTGCATGGGCTGGTCACAGGGCGGTTACATCTCGGCCTTTCTGACGACTTCATCGGATCGCTTCAAAGCCATCTCGGTCGGCGCGGGCATCTCGAACTGGGCGACGTATTACTACAACACAGACATCACGCCCTTCACGATTCAATATCTCGGCGACGACCCGGCGGATGATCCGGCGATTTATGCGAAGACTTCGCCGATGACCTACATCAAACAGGCGCGGACGCCGACGCTGATTCAGCACGGCGAATTCGACAAGCGCGTGCCGATTCCGAATGCATACGAGTTGCGCCAGGGCTTGGAAGATCGCGGCGTGCCGGTGGAGATGGTGGTGTACAAAGGCTACGGCCACGGCATCACCAAACCGAAATCCATGCGCGCGGTGATGCAACACAATCTGGGCTGGTTCAACCATTACATCTTCGGCGAGCCGTTGCCGGATTTCAGCAAGCCGGAGTTGCCTAACAAAACCGACGAGAAGAAAATGGCGGGCAATTGAAGGGGGAGTTTATGAGTACGCAAGCTGTTCCTGCATTGCTAGCGGATGAGTTGCCGGATGAATTGGATAAACTGGAAGAGCGCGCGCCTGACACCGCTCCGCTTTTCTTGCCGCTCGACATTGGCCCTGTGTTGTTGCGCTTGGAGAAAGGCCGGTTCACTTCAGCGGACTTCGAGTTCTTCGCGGCGGAAAATCCTGACCTCAGACTTGAGATGAACAAGGAGGGCGAAATGATTGTGATGATGCCTGTTGGGTTTAGCGGTTCGCGGCGTAACGGCAAACTAACCGCGCGCTTAGTGAATTGGGCGGAGGAAGATGGTTCGGGCATTGCCGTTGACGCAACCGCCGGTTTCACCTTGCCGAATGGCGCGGAACGTTCACCCGATGCGGCCTGGGTGCGCCGCGAGCTCTTGGCAGCATTGACAGAAGCCGAGCAGGAAAAGTTCTTGCCCCTTTGCCCTGATTTTGTCGTGGAGTTGCGCTCGTCCTCCGACCGGCTCAAGACGGTCAAAGCCAAAATGGAAGAGTACATCGAGAACGGCGCGCAACTCGGCTGGCTCATTGATCCGCGCAAAAAGAAAGTCCACATCTACCGTCCCGGCGTGCCAATTGTCATTCTCGACAACCCGGCGGAAGTGTCTGGCGACCCCTTGCTGCCCGGCTTCGTGCTCAAGTTGACTGGAATTATTGATTGATGCTGCAGTTTTGAGCCAGAACTCTCTGCTTTCTGCGTGGGCTGAAAAGGTGGGAATAAATGCCAACTGCAATGGGATTCAACTCAACGGAGGGTCATTCGATGCAATCCGACAACTACGACGCGCTCATCATCGGCGCGGGCCAGGCCGGCAAACCGCTCGCGCTCGATCTTGCTCATGCCGGTTGGAAGACCGCGCTGATCGAACGCGCCCAGGTCGGTGGCACCTGCATCAACGTGGGCTGCACGCCGACCAAGACAATGGTCGCCAGCGCGCGGGTGGCCTATTTGGCAAGGCGCGCGGCGGATTATGGTGTGAACGCAAGCGACGTTGCCGTCAACCTCGCCGCCGTCCGGCAACGCAAACAAGCCATCGTCGAAAGCTTCCGTCAGGGGAGCCAGCGGCGCTTGGAAAACACGGCCAATTTGGATTTGCTGTTCGGCGACGCCAGTTTCACTTCACCCAATTCAATCACGGTGAAATTGCGCGACGGCGGCACACGCACGTTGAGCGCGCCGAAGATTTTTATCAACACCGGCGGGCGGCCGGTCACGCCGCGTCTGGCGGGCGCGGACGCCGTGCCGCTGCTCGATTCGTCTTCGATTATGGAATTGGATGAAGTGCCGGAACACTTGCTGGTGCTCGGCGGCGGGTATATCGGCTTGGAGTTCGGCCAGATGTTTCGCCGCTTTGGCAGCCGCGTGACGATCATCCAACGCGCGCCACAATTGCTGGGGCGCGAAGATCAAGACGTGGCCGACGCAGTGCTAAAGCTGATGCAAGAAGACGGCCTCGAGGTTTTGCTGAATACGGAAGCCGTGCGCATCGCGCAAACCAGCGGCCAAATCGAATTAACCGTCAAGACGCCGGAGGGCGAACGCGTGCTGACCGGTTCGCACGCGCTCGCCGCCGCCGGACGCGCGCCCAACACCGAAGCGCTCAACCTGGCCGCCGCTGGTGTCGCCACTGACAAGCAAGGTTTCATCACTGCCAACGAACGGCTCGAAACCAGCGCGCCCGGCGTTTACGCGCTCGGCGATGTCAAAGGCGGGCCGCAATTCACGCATATTTCCTACGATGATTACCGCATCGTGCGCGCGAATCTGTTGGAAAGCGGCAATGCCACACTCAACGCGCGGCTGGTGCCCTACACCGTGTTCATTGATCCGCAACTGGGCCGCGTGGGGTTGACCGAAGCCGAGGCGCGCGCGGCTGGTTTGAACATCCGCGTCTTCAAAATGCCGATGGCCTACGTCGCGCGCGCGTTGGAGATGGATGAGTCGCGCGGCTTTATGAAAGCCATCGTGGATACCGGCAGCCAGCAAATTCTAGGTTGCGCGATTCTCGGCATCGAAGGCGGCGAACTGATGTCCATGCTGCAAATCGCCATGCTGGGCAAGTTGCCGTACACGGTGTTGAAAGACACCGTCTTCGCGCATCCGACGCTGGCCGAAGCGTTCAACAATCTTTTTTCAAGTTGAAGACGGCGCGGCCTCGGCCCAATAATCCGGCGTTTCCTGCGTAGCCGGATCGCGCCGCTCCATCCAACGTTCGGGGCGCTTCAATTCCGTAAAGCCGAACTTGCGATACAAGTCGTGCGCGTCTTTGGTCGCCAGCACCCAGCGGCGAAAGCCCTGCAAATCAGGGTGCGCGACGAGGACCTCGGTCAGCCACGTGCCCAGCCCCTGCCCTTGATGCGGCTCGAGCACAAACACATCGGCCAGCCAGGCGAAGGTCGCGTAATCAGTGATCACACGCGCAAAGCCGACTTGTTCATCGTCGCGATAGAGCCCGAAACACAGCG
>JAYUCP010000304.1:0-11590 GCA_043740245.1 Acidobacteriota bacterium
CCTTGACGCACAAGGCGAATTTAGGCTCTACACCACCGCCGGCGCCGACTTCGCGGTCGACATCACCGGCTATTACAGCAGCGCCGCCAGCGACGCGAATGGCGCAGGCTTGCTGTACACCCCGCTCGGCACGCCGTTCCGCTTGTATGACACGCGCACGCCGATTGCGGGCTTCACGCCGTGCGAATACTTGAGCGCGCCCATCCCCGCCGGCGGCGAGTTAGTGAAGACAGCGCACCTGACTTGCCAGGCACAAACCATTCCGGCGCTGGCGCAGGCCATTGTCGGCAACGCGACCATCATTTTCCCCACTGCGGCGGGCTTTGCGACGATTTATCCGGACGGTCAAGTGCGGCCTCCGGTCTCGAACCTGAACTACCTGGGCGGGCAAGTCGTGCCGAATGCCTTCACGGTCAGCTTGAACGGGCAGGGCCGGTTCCGCCTCTACACCACTGCGCAAGGCGACTTCGCCGTGGACGTGACGGGGTATTACGCGCCCTAAGCGAACGATGTGAACAACGCAGGCTCTTAAGGAAAACGGGTGCAGCCAGAACGCGTGTTTGGCTGCACCCGTTTTGTGCAGGCGGTTACGCCCAAAACAAAACGGCGGCTTCCGTTGCGGGAAACCGCCGAGAGGTCAAGGAGGTGAAATGAGATGGAGGCGCTGGTAACTCGAAGAAAATTTATGCTTGCAACTCTTTGCCCGGTTTGAAGCGAATGGTTTTACCTTCCGGGATGGCGACCTGGGTGCCGGTGCGCGGATTGCGCCCGATGCCGCGTTTGCGGGGTTTGACGACAAAGACGCCGAAGCCGCGCAATTCGATGCGTTCGCCGCGTTTCATCGCGTCCTTCATGGCTTCAAAGAGCGCTTCGACGGCCGCTTCGGCTTTCATTTTGGGCACGCCGGTTTTGTCGGCTACGTTATTGATGATGTCGAGTTTGATCACGATCCCTCCGCGTCCCAGGCGGGACAACCATTTTTATTTTGTTCGATTTAGTATCGGTAAGACGGGGCGCATTATAGGAATGCGCCGTCAGCAGTGTCAAGGAATGCGCTAGGCCAATTCAATCTTGAGCCGCTTTCCTAAGGCCGCTGCGGCGCGCTCGAGCGTGTGCAACGTGACCGACGAATTATTGGGATCAAGCAGGCTTTCCAAGACGGCGCGGCTGGTTTGCATGCGGCTGGCCATCGTTCTTTTTGAGAGCTTGCTGCGTTTCATCTCTTGCGCAATTTGATAGGTCAGGACGCGCTTGAGCGCCACGGCCTCAGCCCCTTCCAATAAAGCTTCTTCGCGCAAGAATTCGTCAAAGTTGCCGCCTAGATGTTCTTTCTTCATTGCTCCTCCGTGAGTAACTTAGCCAGCCGTTTTTTGGCGGTAGCGAGTTCCGTTTGTGGGGTTTTCTGCGATTTCTTGATGAAGCCGTGCAGTAACACCATTCTTGGCCCGCGCACGGTGAATAAAACCCTGGCGATTCCATCCGGCAGGGTTGAGCGGACTTCCCAAAGACTCGGCTCAAGTTTGCGAATCAGTGGCATTCCGAGGGGCCAACCGAATTGTGCGGTCTTGATGTCTTCGCCAATCACTTTCCGTGACTCACGCTCTAAATGCTTGAGCCATTCACGCACTGGTTCATTACCTCCTTCAGTGCGATAAAAGAGGACTTCAAGCACAGGTTCTTGCCGTGTCCAGTTCACGAACGCCAGTCTACGTCCAGCGTCGCGTGTGTCAAGCACGACGATAAACCGGCCGTTGCGCCGGATTCTTGGTGTCACTTCTTCACTGCGCGCTTTCCTTTCAGCCCGTTAGAAAAATGCACGTACCCCCACATTTCAGGCCGATGCATATCCACCACACCTTGCGGCGACCAGACCCAGTTGTCTTCTTTGGTATTGGCGACCTTGCGGTATTTGCTATCCACAATCTCGTGCTGCCATTCGACGCGCGAGAAATTGATGCGCCATTGATCGCCATCGTTGGGTGGCGCGGGTTTGTGCGCGTATTCGCCCAATGCCTGCCAGGGCAGCGCCATCTCGACCGTCCAGCCTTTGTCAGTATCGCGCGGATTGTTGAGCGTGCCGCGTATTTGCACCGCTGTTTTCAAGCCCACGATGTCCCAACTGTCTTGCGCCTTGCCGCCGTCGCGGTAGGGCTTGGGCAGGAACAAATCCCAGACCGTGTTGAGCGCGTTGATTTCCAATTCGTAGTACTCATCGCGGTCGCCGTTGGGATCAATGAACACTTCGAAATCATTGTCGTGAAAGATCACCGAATCACGTTTGGTCAACGTGCCCCACACGTGCGGTTCGTCAAGTTCGGCGCCGAGGTAAAAGTACCGCGCGTCCCAGAGCATTTTGGCGCGCGTGGCAAAACGCGGGCGCGGTTTGGCATCGCCTTCGATGTCAACGAACAAGTCGGTCGCGGGGGCTTTGCGCCAGGCCGCTTCGTTGAGTTTGCCGTCAATGACGATTTTGCCGGTGGCGCGTTGGCAGACGTATTCCTTCGGCGCAACCTGCGCGCTCAGCGTGGTGTTGAATGAAATGAGCAGAGCCAGTGACAAGAGCGTTCTTCGCATTCTCAAATTCTCCTTGGTTGAATTAGCGGCAACAGCGTGAAGCTGTAGCGTGAAGCTGTTTGGTTGGCCATCTTGCAGGAAAGCGGAGATTGAAGCTAGACTCCGCGCTTGTTTTCCCGCCCGTATTTTTAAGCAGCGTAAACAAAGGAGACTGGCATTCGTGAGCGTCAAATCAGATCGCTGGATTACCAGAATGTGCCGCGAACAGGAAATGATTGCGCCGTTTGAAGAGCGGCTCGTGCGTGACGTTGATGGCCGCCGCATCATCTCGGCGGGCGTGTCGAGTTACGGCTATGACTTGCGGTTGGCCGAAGACGGCTTCCGCGTTTTCTCGCCGATTGTTGGGGCCGAGATTGATCCGAAGAACTTCGACGAAAATACGCTGATCGAAGCGCCGCTGCGCGTGGCGGCGGATGGCTCGCGCTATTGGCTGTTGCCGCCGCATTCGTATGCGTTGGGCGTGACGGTCGAGACGTTCAACATCCCGCGCAATGTAATCGGCTTGTGCATGGGCAAGTCAACTTATGCGCGCAGCGGGTTGATCGTCAACACGACGCCGCTCGAACCGGGCTGGCGCGGGCGGCTGGTGCTGGAGTTTTCCAATTCGGCGGATTTGCCGATTCGCATCTACGCCAACGAAGGCATCGCGCAGGTGACGTTTTTTGAATCGGATGAGGATTGCGAAGTCACCTATGCCGACCGGCAAGGGAAGTATCAAAATCAGGTGGGCCTGGTGACGCCGCGTTTGTAAGGCCTCAATTCACGGGCGGGTCGTCAATCCAGTTTTGCAGTTGCAGCGCCGGCAGCAGGTCGGCGAAGTCTTTGGTGTTGCGGGTGACGACGATGTGATGACCGGCAAGGGCAAGGGCGGCGATCATTACATCCGCGTGCCGTTTGCGGCTGCGGTACTGTTTCAGCAGATGGTTCAACGCCGTCACGCTGGCCGGGTCGAAAGTGACGAATTGAAAACTTTGTAGGGTGCGCAGCGTTTCCTGTAACAACTTGTCTGCCAACTCGACTTGGTCAGCCGTGGCCTTCAACACGTATTCGCAACGGCCACGCAAAGCTTCGGCAGCCACGATTGAAGGCAAGGCGATCTCTTCGGACGGAACACGCAGCGTGTGCGCGATCACTGTTTGATGGCCTTTGAGGTAGGCGCGCAGCGTGTTCGAATCCAGCAAATACATGTTCACTCACCCGCGAGATGCGCGTCGCGCCGCCGCTCGATTTCGTCGAACAGCTCATCCAAGGTCGGATCATCGCGGAAGATGCCGGCGAATTCCAGCAGCGAGCCCGCGCCTTTTTTCTCTGGCACGCCATTGGTTTCAAAGGTGCGCGCTGGGCCAGGTATCTCGATCCGTACCATCTCAATCTGCGATTGCGTCAACTCATCCCGGATTTGCGCCAAGACCTCTTCGCGCGTGGCCGCCTCTGCCGCACAGGAGGGCAACGCGGGCACGACTGCCTGCCAGGGCGCATTCGGCTTTTTCGTCAAGATCACTGTGTATTCCATGGTGGCCTCCTCTTTCGCTAGACGCTAACAAACGGACGCGGCGGAGTATAGCACTAGCGCGAATCCGCTTCATTCTGGCGCGTACTTCAGCGCGTAATTTTTCATCTGCTGGCAAGGCTGCAACTCAACGACTGCATTGGCCGCCTCAGCCGCGCGCCGCAATTTGGCGCGTTCAGCCTGATTCCAAGCCAGCGGCAAGGGGCGTTCATTCGTTGCTTCGCTGGTGCGCGCAATGATCCAGTACTTGCCCGGCGCGAGTTGGCGTAGCGCGAATGCGCCGTCAGGCGCGGCTTCCGTTTCGGCGTAACGCAAGACTTCATCCGCCGCTTCTTTTTCAGCCGGTACCAGATGAACCCACATTTGGGCGGGCAGTTTGACCCCGGCCACCGTCGTCAGTTTGCCCGTCAGACTTGCCGCGCCCGTGGCAATCGTGAGCGTGACCTCTTTGCGCGGCTCGCCTGCTTTCAACGTCAGGCCCGCGCGGCCCAGATCGAGTGGACGTTTCGACGCCGCATCGGGCGCGGCGATGGAGCGCAGGTACCAGGCGTCGCTGGGCAATTGCGCGTTGAAACGATAGCGCCCGGCGGGCAGGTAGCGAATTTTGAAAGCGCCCTGCGGCGTGGCGAAGGCTGCGGGAAGGGCCGCGCGAGACTGCGGCGTTTCAGCTATCAAGTAGAGCGCCGCCTCTTCAAGAGCAGCCTTGCGCGCGGGCAAACACGTGGGCTTGTCAGCAGCCTTGCTTTCGGGCGGCGCTTCCAAAACCAGCTTGCCCGCGACCGAAGCGTAAGGCGTCAAGCGCAATTCGAGACCGCTGACATCCGCGCCATTGACGGCGAGACGACGCGGGGCGGCCGCCGCGCCATCGTCGTCGCCGCTGACGCGCTCGGCCACCAATTCGTATTCGCCTGCCGCGACGCCGCGCAATTCAAAGCCGATGCCTTGATTCGGCTGCGTGCGATAGAGGCTTTGCCAGGTCGCCGCGACGCGCGCGCCGGCTTGCCGCAATTCGATGTTCACGCCGCCCGTCGTGCCGCCGTCGTAAAGCTTGCCGCTGACGCTGTAGCCGCGTTCGCCGCGATAGCGAATATCAATGCCGGGCAGTTCCTGGCCGCTTTGCAAGCTCAGTTCCAACGCGGCGTCGCGCGTTGAGGCGGGATGATAGGTCGGCGCGTCGGCGGCCTGTTCGTCGGCATTCCACGACCAGCCGAAATCCGCGCCGTCGGTGCCGACGATGTAGACGCCGGCAGGCAAGCCGAAGATGCGATAGACGCCGCGATCATCGGTGCGGCGGGCGAAGCTGGCATTGCCGGTTGCTTGGTCCGCGGCAGCGCGCACGCGCGTTGCTTTGATGTTCAAACCGGGGATGGGCTCGCCGTTCGCGTTGAGCACGCGCCCGGTGATGACGCTGCCTTTTGTCAGTGTGAGCGTGGCGCTGTCACCGTCGTGAAAATAATGCGGCTCGCCCAGCGCGCCGGGTTGCGGCAAGTGCACATAAGCGGGCAGGGAAGCGCTGAGCAAATAGGCTGCGGACGGGAGGCCCGTCAAACGAAATTGCCCCTCTTCATTGGTCACCGCCGAGCGGGTAGTCGAACGCGCGCCGCTCACACTCGTGGGCGCGGCGGACGCTGTGACGATTGCGCCGGCCAGCGGTTGACCGTTTTCATCCTGCACCTGGCCGGTGATGACGCCGGTGTAGTTGGCGAGCGTTGTTTGGGCTTGCACGATGGCGTGGCAGAGAGCGAAGAGCAGCAGTAGGTACAGTTTCATTTCAGCTTCTCCTCAAGCTAAGCCTGGTGCTAAATCAGAATAACAAACATTGGGACACAGGAACCAACCACGGGGAGCACGGGGAAGCCGATGGTTATTGATCTTCCCCGTGCTCCCAGTGTTCCCCGTGGTTTGCTCTGTCCCAATCTTGGTTGTTCCGATTTAGCGCGGTTCGACTTGTAATTGCACTTCGGTGGTTGCGCCTTCGCGCACGGTGACGCGGCGGCGCAGCGGTTCAGGCGGTTGATTGTCGCGGGCGTTTTTGCTGGTCAGCTTCACGGTGATTTCGTATTCGCCAACGGCCAGTGTGGTCAGCAGAAAGCCGTTGGCGGCATCGAGCGGAACGGGACTCTCGAGTTGCGCGCCACCGTCCGCGCGGCGCAGCGTGACTTCGGGCAGCCAGTCCGTAGCGAGCAGGCCGGGCAGCACGACGCGGCCACGCAGTGCGCCGGTGGTTTGCGCCAGCACGACGCGCAGGCCGGTCACCTGTTCGCCGGACTGCAACTCGAGAGCGTCTTGCTGCACGACGCCGTTGCGCTCGATGCGTTGGAGCGAAAAGTTGTGTTCGCCGCCGCCCAATTCCAGCCGCACTTTGCCGGGCGGCAAGGCTTTGAGTTGAAAGCTGCCGTCGGCCAGCACCGCACCAATCGGCAGATCGCGCGGCAGCGTGGGGCTGGGGTTGAGGGCGCTGGGCCTGAGCCAGAGCTTGGCGCGTTGCAGCGCTGTTGTGGCATCAAGCACGCCATCCAGCGCGACTGTGCCGCTGAGCGTGGCGCCGCGTTGCAATTTGATCTCCAGTCCTGCGAGGTCTTCGTCTTTGATTTCGATGGCGACGAGTTCGCCGTAGTAATTGCGCGCCGTATCCGGCGTGCCGCTGATGCCATAGCGTCCCGGCGGCAGGCCGGTCAGGTGAAACTCGCCGCGTTCGTTGACCGGATCGCCAAATGTCCAAGGCCGCAATTGCCTCGTTTGATTATCGAAGACATAAAAGTCAGTCCACGCGCCTGGCACGGCCTGTCCACTGGCGGCGTCAAGCACGCGCCCGCTGACGGCAAAAGTTTTTTCCAGCGGGCCGAGCCGCAAATCAATGCCGGTGGCTTCACTGCCTTCACGTAATTCAACCGGTTCGGCGCGCTCGGCTTCGGTAACACCGGGGTAATACAGACGCCGGTAAAAGCCCCGCGCACTGCCGCTGGTGTAGCCGCCACCGACCTCTTTGCCGACGCTGACCAGATAGCGTCCCGGCGGCAGCCCAAAATAACGATAGACCCCGCGATCATCGGTCTCCCACATTTCATAGTTCAGCGAGACAGGGAATTCCTGCCGTTTCGCGCCTGGCCCGCCGAAGGTCAGGTTTACACGTTCAAGGATGACCGGCTTGCCGTCGGCATCGGTCACACGTCCGGTGATCACGCCGCCGCGCACCAGACGGATGTCTTGGCCAGTGAGCTTGTCGCCCGCCGCCACGGTGCAAAGTTTGAAAGGCTTGTTGGGCAGGCTGAACAGATCATCGTTGGCGTATACATACGACGCGGCCAGGATGCCGTAGCGTCCGGCGGCCAGCCCTTTGAATTCGTAATTGCCCTCGTCATCGGCGCGCACACTCTGGCGGCCGGGCGTGTTGGGGCTGCCGTAAGGCCCCAACACGAGCGTGACTTTGACGCCGCGCGCGGGCTTGCCGCTGAGCGTGACGCGCCCGCTGAGCGTGGCAGTGGCTGCGTCGTCAGGGTTGGTTTGGGCGTGCAAGGCAACTGGGCAGTGCAACAGCGTGAACCACAGGACAGCGGCGAGTGTTGGTGAAAGGCGTTGGTCGCGCATACGGCCTCAGTGGATTGATTCAATGAGTTGCTGTTGAAACGCGGACCGCTGTCCGCTTGTTCAAGAATGAATACTTGCTGTGTTGCTTGAACGTTGAGGCTGGCTGAGTGCATGCAGAATTTTTGTGTCTGCAAAAGCTGAAGCCTGCGCGCGGCATCACACAATGCAATGTCGCGGGCAGGCTTCAGGAATTCAGCAAAAGTTATTTGCTCGCCGGATCAGCTTCGATCACGACTTTGGTGGTCAGCTCTTTGCCATCCACCGAAAGCTTGACCAGGTAGGTGCCGGGTTCGAGCGCCGGGCCGAAGTTGGCTCCTCCTCGACCACCAAAGCCGCCACCGCCTTGTCCGCCACCCGGCCCGCCTTGTCCGGCAGGTTGTCCAGCCGGTGGAGTTTGTCCGGGTGCTGCCGCTGGTTGGCCGCCTGCGGGTGGATTGGCCGCCGGTTGTCCCGCGCCGCCCGCGCCTGGCGGGCCGAAGCCTGCGGGACGTTGGGGTGCATCACCGCGCAGATTCCATTGCAGGCGATTCAAGCCGACCTGTTTGGTGGCCGTCACCGTGCGCACGACTTTGCCGGTGATGTCAGAGACGGTCAGCTTAATGTCGCCCGCAGGTTCGGCTTTCAAGTAATAGCTGATCGCCGTGCCCTGCGGAGCGTTTTCGCCACGGAAGCCTTTCTGACCGCCGCCCGCACGGCTGTAGATGATGTCATTCAACCAATTCGTGCCGGGGCGAATGTCGAAAAGGTGCGTATCGGCGGCGAGCGTCTTTTCATTCATCTGCTGCAAGGGCGAGATGTCATCGCAAATCCAGATGCCGCGCCCGTGCGTGCCCACGATCAGGTCGTTGTCGCGCGGGTGGATCAGCAAATCATCCACGCGCACGGTCGGCAGGTTCGTCATAAACGGCTTCCACTCCGCGCCGCCATTGAGCGAGACGAAGAGGCCGTATTCCGTCCCGACGAAGAGCAGGTTTTTGTTCTTCGGGTCTTCGCGGATGACGTTGACGTTGCCGATGGCGGGCAGGTTGTTGCTGAGCGATTGCCACGTGGCGCCGTAATCTTTGGTGAGATAGATATACGGTTTGTGATCGTCGCTGCGGTGGCCGTCTACCGTGACGTAACACGTGCCGGCGTCGAAGTGCGAAGCTTCTACGCGCGAAACGTGATGGTTTTGCGTGGCGAGAATGGGGACGTTTTTGGAAACATCTGTCCACGTTGCGCCGCCGTCTTTGCTGACTTGCACGTTGCCGTCATTGGTGCCGACCCAGAGCACGCCGGGCATGACGGGCGATTCGGCGATGGTGACGACGTTTGAATAGCTGGCCGCGCCGTCGTTCTTGGACGCCATCGGTTTGTCGCCGGGCACATCCATAATCGAGAGCTTGGTACGATCAACCTTTTTTGTCAGGTCAATCGTCGCCGTATAGGTGTCGCCGCGATCAAACGATTTGAAGAGCTTGTTCCCGCCGACATACACGATGCGCGGATTGTGCGGCGAGAGCAGGATGGGCGTATTCCAGTAAAAGCGGAATTGCTCGTTTGGCGGCGGAGGCGGAACGACATTGGGTCCGCCGCCGCCAAAGCCTGCCGCCTGCATCATGGCAAGCACCTGCGGATCGGGTTGTCCGCCTTGCCCACCGCCGGGGCCAGCTTGACCACCACCACCGGGGCCGCCTTGTCCGCCGCCACCACCCGGCCCACGGCCACCACCACGCGGATTGCCAGCGCCACGCGGGCGAATCGAGCGTGATTGGCCTGTGCGCAAGTCGAGCCGCTGTACGGCACCATCCTGTGATTCGGCGTAAACGATGTTGTGATCGGTCGGGTCTTGTTGCGTATAGAAACCATCGCCGCCGCCAACGCGGAACCATTCGGCGTTAGTGATTGCAACTCCACCGCCGCCGCCACCACCGCCACCGCCGAATCCGCCGCTACCGGTGCGAATGGCGCTCGGCGCGCACCAACTGCCGTTGTCTTGTAAACCGCCGCAAACGTAATACGGCTTCCGCATATCTGCGGAGACAGCATAGAACTGCGCTGCTGCGATAGTGTTGACGAACTCAAACGTTTCGCCTTGGTCGTAGCTGACATCCAGGCCGCCATCGTTGCCAACCATCACGTTATTGCCATTCTTCGGATTGATCCAGATGGCGTGGTGATCGCTGTGCGCGACGCCAGACAGGTTCTTGAAAGTCTTGCCACCATCGAGCGATTTCGAGAAGTTCAACCCGCCGGTGAAAACGATTTCGGGGTTGGAAGGATCAACGCGAATCTGGCTGTAGTACATCGGGCGATTGTTTTCGTTGCTGACGAAGCGCCACGTTTTACCCTTGTCGTCAGTGCGCCAGAGGCCGGGCTTTTTGGGATCGGGTGGTTGATTGGCTTGTTGACCAAATCCACCGCCGCCGCCACGGCCACCACCACCTTGCCCGGCTTGTCCAGGCGGCTGACCGGCTTGCCCCGCCGCTTCATTGGGTTGCTCTTCAGTGACGCCGGTGCCGGTGCTGGCGCCGACTTCGATCTGGGCGTAAAGAATGTTTGGATTGGAACGCGCGATGTCAATGCCGATGCGACCTAGCAAGCCTTCCGGCAAGCCGTTGCCTTCGAGTTTCGTCCACGTCTTGCCTGCATCAGTTGTCTTCCAGATGCCGCAACCGGGGCCGCCGCCGTTGAAGCCCCACGCCACGCGACGGCGCTGATAGGAAGCGGCGTAGAGGGTCTTGGTATCAACCGGGTCAATCACCAAGTCGGTGAAGCCAGTGTTTTCGTCAATAAATTTAACGTTCGTCCAGTTCTTGCCGCCATCAGTAGTCTTGAAAATGCCACGCTCTTTATTTGGGCCGAAGAGACGGCCGAGCGCCGCAACGTAAACGATGTTCGGGTCTTTCGGATCAATCACGACACGGGCGATGGATTGCGTCTCTTTCAGCCCCATGTTCGTGAAGGTCTTGCCCGCATCTGTGGATTTGTAGATGCCGTAGCCGAAAGTGGAACTCTGGCGATTGTTCGGTTCACCAGTGCCTACCCAAACGATATTCGGATCGGTTTGGCAGATGGCGATGTCACCGATAGACGCAGTCGGATAGACATCGAAGATCGGTTCCCAGGTCGTGCCGTTGTTGACCGACTTCCACACGCCGCCGGTCGCCAAGCCCAGATAGATGACATACGGGTTGGACTCGACCGCCGCGATGTCATCAATGCGCCCGCCCATACTGGCTGGGCCGATTGAGCGCCAGCGAAAGCCGCGCAGCAACGGGTCTTTCGATTCATTGATCGGCGTAGGCGTGGGCGTCGGAGTGGGGCGGTTGCCTTGTCCACCACCGGGGCTTTGTTGCGCCTGTGACGCAGCGTGGGAGAAGCCGTAGAATGACAAAGCCAGCACGGCCAGAATATGCAGAGTGCGCAGGGTCTTTTGCATAGCAGCAATCCTTTCGAGTTTTCGATAAGAGTTTAGAGAGGTGAAACCGCTTGAGCCAGCGACAAACGGCTGGTGAAGCAATGGTTAGGACGGCGGGATTGCCCATTCGGTCACAGCAATCTTCGGGTAAGGGAAGACTGTCGCTCAGTGACTTGCCGTACTTGGGAATTGGGCCGCGAAGTTTTTTTGAAAATGCCGTTGACAAAAAACTTCTCGTGCTTATACTCCGCCTTTGCCCGCGAGACCGGGCAACAACTCGAAAGCAATCCAAATCACAATTCGAGGCGATATTTGAAAACTAGGTAGAGTACACAATTACGTCGAAACTTTGAGAATCTTGTGTCTTGAGAGACCAATAGTAGCAAGGTTATTCGAACATTCGGAAGAATGAACGAGCAACCAGGATTTTACTCTGAGAGTTTGATCCTGGCTCAGAATCAACGCTGGCGGCGTGCCTAACACATGCAAGTCGAACGCGAAAGGGGCTTCGGCCCTGA
>JAYUCP010000305.1:0-11558 GCA_043740245.1 Acidobacteriota bacterium
TTTTCCTGCGGGCACAACCTCTGAAATCTCAGACCGAGTTATTAGTTCACCTTCTTCCATCAGTTCCAACCAGCGCCGAACCAGCGGCGTGCTGCTGCCATTTTGAATTCCGGCAGCGACATCGTCGGGAATGGTTGCGTTGAATGTTACTCCCATAATCTCACCGCTCGCTTGTCAGCATCTCGCTTGATCTTACACTCGGCAATGAGTCGCGCCGGTGCTTGTGTCACGGTCTGAAAATAGGCCTGCTGGCCCTAACTGCGAGCCAGCTTCAATGCTATGATCCGCACCTCGGCAGCAAGCTTGAGAAACTGGCGCAGGGTAACGCGCCGAGGGTCCGAGCGGAACGAACCAAGCGTGCGAGCTTGCTGCCGCCTGCAAATTCACGGTGCAAACGAAAATCCGTAATCTAAGGCCCGGCATGTGAGTCTTTGTCATTGCGCATTGTTGCCAAGACAGGCTGACGCCTGAACTCCATGCTTTTGACGCGCAAGTCCTGCGTTGAAGCAAATGCTGTAACACCTGGCGAGGAGCCCTCTATGTCACTTACACAAATCAGTAAATTGGCCCTTCACGTGCTGCTCGCTACGTTGGCGGTTGCCAGCGGCGCACAGGCCCAGCAGATCAAAAACGCGGTGCCCGATGTCGCGCGCCCGCTGCCGCTCTCAGCCGTGCGCGTGACGGGCGGGCCGCTCAAGCTGGCGCAGGATTTGGACGCGGATTATCTGCTCAAGCTGGAACCGGATCGGATGCTGGCGTTTTATCGCAAGCGCGCGGGGCTGATGCCGAAAGCGGAACCGTATGGCGGCTGGGATGGCGATGGCCGGAACCTGACGGGCCACATCGGTGGGCATTACTTGTCGGGCGTGGCGATGATGTACGCCGCGACGGGCGATGCGCGTTTCAAAGAGCGGGTTGAGTACCTCGTCCGCGAAATGAAAGAGGTGCAGGACAAACACGGCGACGGTTATCTGGGCGCGCTGGCGAATGGCAAGGAGCAGTTTATCGAACTTTCCAAAGGCAACATCCGCTCGGCGGGCTTTGACCTGAATGGGCTGTGGTCGCCTTGGTACGTGCTGCATAAAACCTATGCGGGTTTGCGCGATGCCTATCGTTATGCGGGCAATCGCACGGCGCTCGAAATCGAAATCAAATTCGCCGCGTGGGCGGAAACAATTCTGGCGAAGCTCGACGATGCGCAAACCCAAAAGATGCTCAACACAGAGTTCGGCGGCATGCCAGAGGTGCTGGCTGATCTTTACGCCGACACGGGCGATCAACGCTGGCTGGCGCTGTCGCACCGCTTCGATCATCGCGCCGTGCTCGATCCGCTGGCGCGCGGGCAAAACATTTTGCCGGGGTTGCACGGCAATACGCAGGTGCCGAAGATTCAAGGCTCGCTGGTGCGCTATGCCTACACCGGCGACAAGACCGACGGCGCTGCGGCGCATTTCTTTTGGGAATCCGTCGTCAAGCATCACAGCTTCGCCACCGGCGGTCACGGCAAGGACGAATACTTTGGCCCGCCGGACGAACTCGGCGACCGCATTGACGGGCGCACGGCGGAGACCTGCAACGTTTACAACATGATCAAAATGACGCGGAAGCTGTTCGCGCTGCATCCCGACAACAAGTACGCCGAGTTCCACGAACGCGCGCTCTTCAATCACATTCTGGCTTCGATAGACAATGTGGATGGGCGGACGTGTTATATGGTGCCGGTCGGACGCGGCGTGCAGCACGAATACGCCGACATGTTTCGCAGCTTCACCTGCTGCGTCGGTTCCGGCATGGAAAGCCACGCGCTGCACGGCGACGGCTTGTATTACGAGTCTTCTGACAAAAACACTGGCGACAAGCTCTGGGTCAATCTCTACGCGCCTTCGACAGCCAAGTGGGAAGCGGCTGGCCTTGACCTGACGATGGACACGAGCTTTCCCGAAGGCGAGGCGGCTTCGCTGAAGCTCACACTCAAAACACCCAAACAATTCACGCTGGCATTGCGCCGTCCGTCGTGGGCCGAGGCGGGCTTCACCGTCAAGGTCAACGGACAAGCCGTCAAGCAGCTTGCGCAGCCGGGCGCTTATGTCGAACTGAAACGCAAATGGAAGAGCGGCGACACGGTGGCGTTGACGCTGCCGAAAACACTGCGCTTGGAACCGTTGCCGGATAATCCGCACGTGACCGCGATTATGTGGGGGCCGATTGTGCTGGCTGGTGATCTGGGGCCCGAACGCGCGCGGGGCCGTGGCGCGCAAGGGGCCGGGCAAGCCGCCGCACAACCGCTCAGCATCCCCTCGCTCGTGGCGGCAGCGCGCCCTTTGTCGGATTGGATCAAAGGGGTAACTGACAAGCCCGGCAACTTCCGCACGGACGGCGTCGGGCGCGAACAGGATGTGGAACTCGTGCCATTTTATCGCCTGCATCGGCGCACTTATTCGGTTTACTTCGATCTGTTCACGCCCGCCGAGTGGGAAAAGAAAGCCGTCGAATTGCTGGCCGAACGCGAACGGCAACGCAAGCTGGCGGCGGCCACACTCGGCTTCGTGCAACCCGGCGAGATGCAACCCGAACGCGATTTCAATCAGCAGGGCGAAGAGACCGCGCCAGTGCGCACAGCGGGCCGGGCGGGCCGCAGCGCGCGCAAATGGTTCTCCTTCGATCTGCCGGTTGACGCGACACAACCATTGAAACTGATTGCGACCTATCACGGCGAAGAGCGCGCCACGCGCACTTTCGAGATTCTGGTAGACGGCGTGCGCATCGGCGAACAGCGCATCGAACGCCATCGGCCTGGCAGCGCGACGAAGAGCTTTTTCGATGTTGAGTACGCGATTCCGGCTGCCGTCGTGCAAGGCAAACAGAAAGTCACGGTGCGCTTTCAGGCAACGGGCGGGAATGAAACGGCGGGTGTGTTTGGGGTGCGGTTGGTGCGGGCAGATAATTAATCCCAAGTGTTGCTACGACGCAGAAAACAGTGAAGGAGTGATTACTGGATGAAGCTGAGCAAAATCCTCGTAATGTTCGCAGCCTCGCTGCTGTTGAGTGGCGCTGGCAGTTACAGACAAAGCGGCACGCCGGCCAACGTGAAAGCGTTCGTCGGCGCGCGCATCATTGACGGCTCAGGCAAGCGTGCCAGCGAGAATGCCGTGTTGGTCGTGCGTGACGGCAGGGTGGCAGAAATTGGGCCAGCCTCAGCGACACGCCCTCCCGCCGGCGCACAAATCATCAACGTGGCCGGCAAGTTCATCATCCCGGGCCTGATTTCAACGCACGTTCATATCTCCGACGTTCAGGGCGTGCGGCCGCCCGCTTACACCACTGAGAACACGCTGCGGCAACTCGGCGTCTTCGCGCGTTACGGCGTCACGGCAGTCTTGAGTCTGGGCGGTGAAAAGGAACCGGCCTTCAAAGCGCGCGAGGCGCAGAACACGCCCGCGTTAGATCGAGCGCGCCTCTATCTGGCCGGCGATGTCATCACCGGCAATACGCCGCAGGAAGCGCGCGAGATGGTCGCGCGTGTCGCCGCCGCAAAACCCGACATCATCAAGATTCGCGTGGACGACAATCTCGGCACGACGGCCAAAATGACGCCGGAAGTTTTTCGCGCGGTCATTGACGAAGCTCATAAGCGCGGGCTGCGCGTCGCGGCGCACATTTTCTACCTCGAAGACGCGAAGGCGGTGCTGCGCGCGGGCGCCGACTTCATCGCCCACAGCGTGCGTGACAAAGACATTGACGACGAATTCATCGCGCTGATGAAGCAACGCAACATCCCTTACTGCCCGACCCTGACGCGCGAAATCTCGACCTTCGTCTACGAAGCAACGCCGCCGTTCTTCTCCGATCCTTTTTTCCTGCGCGAAGCCGACCGCGCAGTGATGGCCCAATTGCAGGAACCACAACGGCAAGAAGCGATGAGAAAATCGCTGGCGTCGCAGCGTTACAAAGAAGCGCTCGTCGTTGCCAAGCACAATCTCAAGCGCGCGATTGATGCCGGGCTGTTGGTCGTGATGGGCACCGACGCGGGCCCTACCGCCAACCGCTTTCAAGGCTACTTCGAGCATCTCGAAATGGAGTTGATGGCGGAAGCGGGGCTCACGACTGCGCAAATCTTGCGCGCCGCGACCAGCGATGCCGCGCGCGCCTTGCGTGTTGACGGCATCGGCGCGCTCACCAAAGGCGCCTGGGCTGATTTCGTGGTGTTGGAGCGTGATCCCTTGCAGGACATACGCAACACGCGCAGCATCGCCTCGGTCTGGATCGCCGGCAATCAAGCGCCGGCAAACCGGCAATGAGGAAATGCTGTCTTGCGCTTACTCACACTCGTGCTATCGTGGCCGCGACATGAATATCAACGTTAAAACTTATGTCTTCAAGGTCGTCGTCGAAGACGATGCGTTTGAGGATGGCCGTCCGGCTTATCACGCTTATTGTCCCGCGCTGCGACAGTATGGCGCGGCGACTTGGGGCGAGACCCAGGCCGAAGCCCTGCGCAACATTCAAGAAGTCGTCGAAATGGTCGTCGAAGAACTGCTGGAAGAAGGCGTGCAACTACCCGCGAGCCAGCCGCCGGACGTGCAGGTGTTTGCTGACGCGCGCGTCGCTGTGACTGTTTGAGCAATGGCAATTGACTACAGCAAATTGCGCAGCGTCACTGCCCGCGAAATTGTTGCCACATTGATGCGCGACGGTTTCACCCACAAGCGTACCAAAGGCAGCCACCGGCGTTATGCGCACGCCGATGGGCGGCGCGTCACGGTTTCATATCACACGCAGTCCGACACCTTTCCGCCGAAGACCTTGCGGACAATGATCGAAGAACAAGCCCGCTGGGACGAAAGCGACCTGCAGCGGCTTGGCTTGCTTCCATAATCGTGGCCGGACAAAACCAGTCCGCCAAGTAACCTTATCAGGAGAGACAACCATGAAACCTTTCTTTGCCGTAGCACTCACACTGTTGTTGACCGTCGCCGCACTGGCCCAATCGCAAACCGATCCGCCAGCAACACGCGGCAATCGTGGCCGCACAGAACAACAACCCCAAACCGCGCCGCCCGCGCCCAACGCACCGGCACGCCCCTCGCTGCCGCCAGAAGAGAAATCTTCCGTTACCAAAGGCAGCGCGCGCATCGGCGGACAGCAGATCAATTACACCGCGACCGCCGCGACCTATGTCATCAAGGCCGATGACGGCACGCCCAAGGCGACTTTCTTTTTCGTCGGCTACACCAAAGACGACGTAGCCGATAAAGCCAAACGCCCGCTCTCGTTTGTTTACAACGGCGGCCCCGGCTCGGCTTCGTCGTACACGCACATGGGCCTGGGGCCGAAACGCATCGTGCTGACCGATGACGGCTTTGGCATGCCCGCGCCATATTCGATCACGGACAACGGCGATTCGTTTCTCGACGCGACCGACATGGTTTTTGTGGATGCGATCTCGACCGGCTACAGCCGCCCCGCGCCCGGCGAAAACACCGCGCAATTTTATGGCGTAGAGCAAGACGCCACCTGGTTCGCCGATTTCATTTACCAATACATCACGCGCAACGAACGCTGGGCCTCGCCGAAATTCCTGATTGGCGAAAGCTACGGCACGACGCGCTCGGCGCAGCTTTCTTACACCTTGCAGCGCCGCCATCAGATTTACCTGAACGGCGTCGCGCTGCTGTCTTCGGTCGGCTTCGGCAACTGGGGCGCGGATGATCGCACGATTTTCTTCCTGCCGACGCTGATCGCTTCGGCGTGGTATCACAAGCTGCTACCGCCCGACCTGCAAAAACTCAGCGCCACTGAAATCGCACAACGCGCGCGCCAATTCGCGCACGGCGAATATGCCGCCGCGCTCGAAAAAGGCGATGAAATCTCGCCCGCCGAACAGCAGAAAGTCGTCAAGGAATTGGCGCGGCTGACCGGCCTCTCGCCGAAATACCTCGAACAGACAAATTTGCGCATCAGCCCGCAACGTTGGTTCAAAGAGTTGCTGCGCGACAAACGCCAAACGCTGGGCCGCATTGATGCACGCTTTATCGGGATGGACGCGGACGCAGCAGGTGAGCGCGACGAATACGACCCAAGCCTGGCTTCGTATGACGGCTCTTACGTGGCAATGTTTCAGGATTACGTGCGCCGCGAATTGAAGTGGAATACGGATATGTATTACACCCTCAGCGCCCGCGTGCAGCCGTGGGATCAAGGCACGCCCGGTCTGCCCGCCGAGTCGTTGCGTTCCGCGCTGACGCAGCAGGGGCACATGAAGCTGCTGGTGCTCTGCGGCTATTACGATGTTGCTACCCCGTACAACGGCATCGAGCATACGATCTCGCACATGGGCTTGGAACCGGCGATTCGCAAGAACGTCAGCTTCACCTATTACGAAGCCGGACACATGATGTACATCGAAAGGAAATCGCGCGAGAAGCTGCACAAAGACGTGGCGGCGTTTATCAATGGGGCGGCGAAGATGGAGGCGGCAGGGAGCGGGCAATGAAACCTTAATTGAGAGGGTGTAATCAAAACTGTGACACAGCATCAGGCGGCCGCTTGCCGCAGGCGTTGCCAATCTCGACCCGTCCCATTCGTTACATCAAAAGATCAGTCTGATCGCAAGCTGAATATTGTACGGCGTGCTGCTGCGCTGAAATAGATTGCCTCTGCCCACAACCGGCGTGACGGTGATAAGCAGAAAGCCCTGCCCACGTCCAGTCTGCGGGTCTATGCCGTTGAAGTTCGCGTCCGCCGAGAAGCTGGGGTGGCCACGGCGAGGGCGACAGCCCGGGGAAGGTATTTGCGCGCGGCGCTCTTCAATCCGCTCTTGCCTGCACTCGGCAGTAGCAAACGCTTGCTGTTGACCCAGGACGGTGATCTGGTGCGGCTGCCTTTCGAGGTGCTCCCCGCCGACGCTGGTCGCCGGTTGATTGACGAGTACCGAATCCGCTATCTCGACACGGGACATGACGTACTGCTGTGCTGCTGCCTTTGGCCTGCGGATTTAGGCGAACCCCATTTACGCCATCCCGCATTTCAGCGAGAATGGCCGCGCAGTTAAAGCCGTACCGCACTCCATAACAACGCGAAACACTACAGGACAAGTTTATGAGCCAAGCGAATTCGACGTCGCAACCCGCCCTCGTGCGCGCCCTGACGCTGCGCGATCTGGTCTTGATGAATCTGGTCGCCGTGCTGGGGCTGCGTCATCTGGGCACGACGGCCGCCGCTGGGCCGGTGACGTTGACGCTGTGGGTGCTGGCCGCGCTGTTCTTCTTCATCCCACAAGGGCTGGCGGTGATCGAACTGTCGTCGCGCTTCCCCAGTTCGGGCGGCGTTTATGATTGGACGAAACGCGCGTTGGGCGAGGGGCACGGCTTCATCTGCGGTTGGTGTTACTGGATCAACAACGTGCTCTATTACCCGAATCTGTTGATGTCGGCGGCGGTGATTGCGACTTACGCCATCGGCAAGGGCGATACACCGTTGAAAGACGATCTGACCTTTGTGACGGTGACGACGCTGGTCTGTCTGTGGCTGGCCGTCATCGCCAACATCGTCGGCGTAGGCACGGGCAAGTGGTTGCAAAACGCGGGCGGCCTGGGCACCTACATTCCCGGCGCGCTGGTGATTCTGGTTGGGCTAATCGCGTATTTCACGCACCCCAGCGCGAACCCGATTGCGCCCGCCGACCTGTTGCCGAAGAAGGCCGATTACGATTCGTTGAATCTGTGGATCTCGATTGCGTTTGCCTATGCTGGTTTGGAATTGTCGGCGACGATGGGCGACGAGGTCGAGAATCCGAAACGCAATCTGCCGCTTTCGATTTTCATCGCCGCGCCGCTGATCGGCGTGATGTATCTGGCGGGCACGAGCGCCGTGCTGTGGCTGATCCCGCGCGGCGAGGTCAATCTGGTCGCGGGCTTCCTGCAAACGATTCAGGTGGGGATGGCGCGCATCAGCCCGGCGCTGTTCTGGGTCGCGCCGGTCTGCGCGGTGCTTTACACCATCGGCAACATCGGCGGCGTGGGCGCTTGGCTGACGGGGCCCGCGCGCGTAGCCTTTGCGATTGGCTTGGATCGTTACTTCCCGCCCGCGTTCAGCCGCATCCATCCGCGCTGGCGCACGCCTTACGTGGCGATTCTGGTGGAGGCGTTGCTGGCAACGGTGTTGCTGTTGGTCTTTGTGGCGGGCAAGGGGACGAAGGTCGGGCAGGTCTATCTGATTCTGCTGAGCGCGCAGGTGCTGATCTATTTCATCCCGTATATCTATTTGTTCGTCGTCTTCATCATGCATCGCCGCCGCGAGGGCGTGGGCGAAGGCGTGATGGCCGCACCGGTCGGGCTGTTGGGCGTGTATGTGCTGGGCATTTGCGGCTTGGGTGTGACGTTGTTTGCGATGGTGCTGACGATGATTCCGCCGGGCGGTGTGAGTTGGTGGGATTTCAGCGGCAAGGCCTTGGCAGGCGTGGTCGGGCTGTTGTTGCTGGGCGGCGTGCTGTATTGGCAGGCGAATCGGCAGCGTTGAGGCCGCCAGTACAAAGCAAGACATAACCACGAAGAGACGAAGAGCACGAAGAAGCGGAAGAGAAAACCGGTTTGTCTTCTTTCTCTCCTTCGTGCTCTTCGTCTCTTCGTGGTGAGAACTACTTGCGCTTATTTAGAGCGTGACGGGGCGTTGCTCGTGCAACGATTGCGTCGCCGCCAAACTCACGCGCAGCGCCGCAATCCCATCATCGCACGTGATGGCGGGCGGTTGATCGCCCCGCACGTGAGCCACGAAATTCTGCAACTGATCCACATACGCCTGGCCGAAACGCTCCATAAAATACGGCACCGTGTCGTGCGCGACATTGTTTTTGGTCAGCACCAGCAAGGGCGTCTCGCGTATGTAGCCCACCTGCAACGTGCCCTGCGTGCCCAGAATCTCCGTCCGTATGTCGTAGCCGAACACGCCGCTGCGGCTCAGATCAATCACGCCCAGCGCGCCGCTCGCAAAGGTCAGCGTGGCGATGGCGTTGTCAACGTCGCCGATCGCTTTCATTTCGGGATAGGCCAACACGTCGCCAATGCTGTAAACGCTGCGCACCTCGCCCATCAGCCAGCGCGCCAAATCCATATCGTGAATGCCGCAATCCATCAGCAAACCGCCGCTGTGTTCGGGTGCCAGATATTCCAGGCTCGGACGATACGGATCGCGCGAAGTGGATTTGAACACGATGGGCGTGCCGATTTCGCCCGCCGCAATCTTCTGGTGCGCCGCCGCGTAGCCTTTGTCAAAGCGCCGCATAAACCCCAGATGAAAGAAAATGCCCGTCTGCGCGACGGCCGCCTTGATCGCCAGTGATTCGTCCAGCGAGATCGAAAGCGGCTTTTCGCAAAAGACCGCCTTACCGGCCTGCGCCGCCGCGACAGAAACATCTTTGTGCAAACTGGTCGGCGTGACGATCACCACCGCGTCCACTGCTTTGTCGGCGAGCAAGTCCTGGTAATGTTGATACCAGCGCGGCACGTCGTGTTCGCTGGCGAATTTCTCAGCCACATCGGCCAGCACATCCGACACGGCCACTAACCGGGCGTTGGCGATGCGGCCCAAAAAGTAACTAGCGTAAAGCGCGCCCAAACGCCCTAAGCCGACGACACCGATATTTAGTTTGTTACTCATAACATATTCCTCCCGATGTTACTTTGCTGCTGCCTTTGCATTCTCCTTGGTTATCAGCGTGACGCCCAATGAGACGTCATCTTTGAATGCTTCGCCCTTCAGCGCCTTCCAGGCATTCTCGACCGCCGTCCGGCCCATCTCCGCCGGCGATTGCGCCACGGTCGCCTGCATCGTCCCTTTGGTCACGGCCTCGCGCGCTTCTGAAAAAGCGTCGAAGCCGACCACGATGATCTTGCCCGTCTTGCCCGCCGCCGCGATGGCTTCGACCGCGCCCAGCGCCATCAGGTCGCTGCAGGCAAACAGCGCCTGAATTTCGGGGTGCGCCTGTAACATATTTTGAAACACGTTGAAGCCCTGGTCGCGCTCCCAATTGGCCGGTTGCGAAGAGACGATTTGCACGCCGGGATTTTTTGCCACGATTTCGCGGAAGCCTTTCATACGCGAATCGCCAGTCTCATGGCCGGGGATGCCTTCGAGAATGGCGACCTTGCCTTTGCCGCCGAGTTGTTTGGCGATGAATGCGCCCGCGACGCGTCCGCCTTCCAGGTTGTCGGAGCCGATGAACCCGGCGGTCTTGCCGTTGGCGGTTTGCAGCGTTTCGGGGTTCACGCGCGTGTCCACGATGATGACCGGGATGCCGGCGCGATTGGCCTTGACGATGGCGGGTACGACCTCTTTGGAACCGCTGGGCGTGATGCAGAGCGCGGCGACTTTGGTCTGGATCAGATTCTCGATGATCTGCATCTGCTTCTCGACATCCACCTCGCGCTCGGCGGCTTGGACGATCAGCGTGACGCCGAGTTTTTGCGCGGCCTCTTGCGCGCCCTTTTGCATGTCAATGAAGAAGGGGTTGTTCAGCGTCTTCAAGACCAGCGCGATGGTGGGCTTGGCGCTGTCGGCGGGCGTGCCGCGATTGCAACTGAGCGCGGCCAACAGCGCGCCGCCGAGCAGGATGTAGGCGAATCGTTTGTTCATCGTGTTCCTCCGAAACTCGTTCGTAGTACCGGCTTCAGCCGGAAGCGTCCAGTCACGTTCATTGGGTCTTACCGCACGCTTCCGGCTGAAGCCGGTACTACGAACCTTTCAGCCTTTCAGTGTGACGTGTCTTGTGGGCGTTGGAGTGATGGGCGGCTAATGCCGCAACGGATTATCGGTTGCCAGACCTTCTGCTTGCGCGACCTTCTCCAGCGCGGCATCCGCCGTGAGAAACGTAAAGCGGCCCCGCTCGACGCTTTTGCTGGCAAGCAAAACGGCGGCTAACTGCACGGCGTCATACGCGCGCAAACCTTGTCGAAACGTCAGCCGCATGGCCTCATCGAAAAGCGGCTCTTGCCAACCGACGACTCGATAGATTCCAGCCTCATAATGCTGCATAAAGCCGTGGCGCGCCTGATAGAAAATAAACTTTGAGATGTTGCCCAGTTGGTATCTGCGCCCCAACGCCGCGGTCAGTTCAATCGGCGTCAAATGTGAAATGACCACTTCGCACCGAATCAACTCTCCGCGCAACCAGTCGCTCCCATGTTCTTTCACGTAACGTTTAAGCAGCGCACTGGTGTCTGTAAACCAGAGCTTCATCGTGGCCCTCGATCTTCAATGGCCGCCTCTGAAATCAATGGCCCGTCGTACTCAATCGGTTCCCATTCCTCCACCGAGAGATTCGCCATGGAGTCAAGGTAGCGTTTCTCTTCCTCGGTCAACTCAGGGTCTGCCCAATACTCTCGCCGCATCTCTTCCAGCAATCCAGCCCCCCAAGGTGGCTGTAGTTTCACGGTTTGCAATTTGTGTGCGTGCTTCGACATATGCCCTCCTCCGAAGCCTCCGGCCCCTTGGAACCGAAGGAAAGTAAAGTTCACCCTTAACCGCCAAAAACGGCCTGTTCAGTGTGAACGTCAAGCGGCGGT
>JAYUCP010000306.1:0-4760 GCA_043740245.1 Acidobacteriota bacterium
ACGCATCCGAGCCTGGCGGCGCTCAGCGATCACGAAGTGCGCGACTTGTCCGCCGTCTTGCGCGCGGTGCTGATTCGTTTCGACAACCTCTGGCGGATGCCGTTTCCGTATGTGATGCCGTTGCATCAAGCGCCCACGGATGGCGGCGATTATCGCGGCTTCCATTTCCACTTCGAGTTTCACCCGCCGCTGCGCAAGCCGAATTTGTTGAAGTATCTGGCTGGCCCCGAAATCGGCGGCGGCAATTTCCTGAGCGATACCGCGCCCGAAGAGAAGGCGGCGGAATTGCGGGCGCAAGACACAGTGCATTACAAGCGGCCAGTCATAGGCTAAAGCCACTAAGAACACCGGTAGAAACTGCAACCCTGGCGAGCGCGTGTTTAGAGTACCGCCTTCAGGCGGCTTGGGCGCGCAGCTCAACGACGCGCCTGCGGCGCGCTGCCGCCTCAAGGCGGGACTCTAAACACTTGCTGGCGACGCGTTCAGTTGAACGCGAGTGTGCCAATCCTGCTTGTTTCGATTTAGAATCCGCGCACCTTGCTTGAATTTGAAGGAAAACACCTGACTGCGATGTTTACGCTCACCCACGGCTCAATTGATGGTTTCCCTGACACCGCTGCATTTGTTGCATGGCTCAACCAGTTGCCAGCCGCGTGGCAAAGCTTCTTTGCGGCCGACCGCGAGTTGTTTGTCACACGCGCGCCGGGGCGCTTGGATGTGATGGGCGGGATTGCCGACTATTCGGGCGCGCTGGTGTTGCAGTTGCCCATTGCTGTCGCCACGCACGTCGCCTTGCAACGCCGTACCGACCGCCGCGTGCGCATCGTCAGCCTGGCTGTTGACTCCGGCGCGCCTGCCCGCAGCTTTGAAATGGGCCTCGAAGAATTCGGCACGGCTGCCGCGCCGCTCGCTTACGCCACTGCTTGCGAACGCTTCAAACGAAAACCCGAGATGCAATGGGCGGCGTATGTCGCGGGCGCCTTTCTGGTGCTGCTCGGCGAACGCGGCGTCGAATTTGCCGAAGGCGCAAACCTGCTGATTCGCTCGCGCTTGCCCGAAGGCAAAGGTGTCAGCTCATCCGCCGCGCTCGAAGTCGCGGTGATGCAGGCGGTCGTGGCTGCTTACGACATTGCTTTGGAGCCGAGCGAATGTGCCTTTCTCTGTCGGATGGTTGAGAACCTCGTCGCCGGTGCGCCCTGTGGCGTGATGGATCAGATGACCGCGATGTGCGGTGCGCCCGCTCAATTGCTGGCGTTGCTTTGTCAGCCGGGCACGTTGCAAGAGCCGGTGCAATTGCCCGCCGGACTCGCGGTGTGGGGCATAGATTCGGGCATACGCCACGCCGTCGGCGGCAGCGATTATGGCACTGTGCGCACGGCGGCGTTTATGGGCTATCGCATCCTGGCCGAGTTGGCGGGGCTGACGTGTGAGGCGACCGACACGCCTGGCAAGGTGCGAATCAACGATCCGCGCTGGCACGGTTATCTGGCCAATCTGAGCGCCGCTGAATTCGAGCAACAGTTCGCGCCTTACCTGCCGCAACACCTCACCGGCGCGGATTTTCTGGCCCAATACCAAGGCATCACCGACCTCGTTACGACAGTCGAGCCTGAGCGCAGCTATCCGATTGCCGCGGCCACCCGCCATCCGATTTATGAAAACGAACGCGTCAACCTATTCGCCGAACTGCTGCGCCACTGGCAGGGCGAAAGTAACGCACGGTTGTTGGGTGACCTCTTAGGCGAGTTGATGTACGCCTCGCACGCCAGCTATTCGGCTTGCGGGCTGGGTTCGGACGGCACTGATGAATTGGTGCGGCTGGTGCGCGCGGCGGGCGCGGCGCAAGGCCTCTTCGGCGCGAAGATCACGGGCGGCGGCAGCGGTGGCACGGTGGCAATTCTGGGACGGCCCGAATCCGAAGCCGCCGTCGAAGCCATCGCCGCTCAATACACACGAAACACGGGCCGCGCAACGCTCGGCATTCGCGGCTCCTCACCCGGCGCAGCGCAATTCGGTTATTTACGTTTGAAAAAGGAGTAAGCAAAACGCATGGCAATTCTGGTGACAGGCGGCGCAGGTTATATCGGCAGCGTGATGGTCGAACTCTTGCGCTTGCGCGGCGAAACGGTCGTCGTGCTCGACAACCTCTTTCGCGGACACCGCGCCGCCGTGGACGCCAGCGTGCCATTTTATGCAGGCCAAGCCGGCGACCGTGAACTGGTCAAGCGCCTCTGCGCCGAACACGAGATCGAAGCCTGCATCCATTTCGCCGCCGCCGCATACGTCGGCGAATCGGTGAGCGATCCGCAGTTCTATTTTGAAAACAACGTGGCGCAGGGCATCGCGCTATTGGGCGAATTGCTGGCCGCTGGCGTCAAACGCTTCGTCTTCTCTTCGACCTGTGCGACCTATGGCGAACCCGAGCGCGTGCCGATGGACGAAACGCATCCGCAACACCCGGCCAATCCTTACGGTTGGTCAAAGCTGATGCTGGAAAAAATCTTGACCGCTTACGATCAAGCGTATGGCCTGCGCTTTGTCGCCCTGCGCTATTTCAACGCTTGTGGCGCCATCCCCCAACGCGGCGAAGATCACACACCCGAAACGCATCTGATCCCGAATGTGTTGAATGCCGCGTTGGGCAAACTGCCGTTTGTGTCGGTGTTCGGCGGCGATTATCCCACGCCCGACGGCACGGCCATCCGCGATTACGTGCATGTCAGCGATCTGGGCGCCGCGCACTTGCGCGCGCTCCAACATCTGCGCGCGGGTGGCGCCTCTGATTTCATCAACCTCGGCAGCGAGCACGGCTACTCCGTGCTGGAGGTGATCGAAGCCGCGCGCCGCGTAACCGGCAGACCCATTGAGGTGAAAATGGAACCGCGCCGCCCCGGCGATCCTTCACGGCTGGTGGCGAATGCGGCGAAGGCGAAGGAAGTGTTGGGCTGGCAGCCGAAATTCACCACGCTTGATCCGATCTTGCGGTCGGCGTGGGAGTGGCAGGTGGCGCATCCGGATGGTTATGCCCGTATCAATTCTCAGGCGCGGTAAATTTTCCAATTGACAGGCGAGTAACACAGGCGTATAAGCCAGCACAATGCGTTACGCCACCAAGCCGGGTAACGCAGCAGGCAATCAATTAACAACGGGCCTTCAACTTTATCTTAACCCAGTTCTTTGCGGCTTTCCCTCAAACCGTTCGCGGTTGGCCGCGCCATGTCGCTATGTTAGTCACAACACCGCGCTCCGGCAGTAAGTTACTGCCGGTTGCCCAGGGCGTAGCTGTGCGACTAACACAAATTAACAACGTCACTCTTTGCCAGAGGAGGTTATGTTATGCGCCGACGCCATTTTTGTTCATCCGTTTTGCGGGACACCTTAACTGTCGCCCTGATCGTCAGTCTGTTTTATGCGCCGCTGCTGGCGTTGCAGCCCAAACCGGTGGCCGCCGCCGCGCCCAAGAGTTCGCTGCATCCCCGTAACTTCGCCCCCCCCCAACAGTTAGCAACTGCCGTGGTGTTATGGCATAAGCTCACAGGTTTATTTCAAACCGGCATCCTGGACACTTTGCGCGGCACGACGCCGCAAGCGCCCGCGAGTTATCAACCCAACCCGGTGTGGCCCAACAGCGACGATCCGAAGCCAACAAACACGGCCAATTACGACACCTATTTGACTGCCGCCGTGCAGCCTGAAAACGCCACCGGGCCGGTGGGTGCGTTGCCGTTGCAAGCGCCTGATCCGACTGTGAGCAATTCGGTCACGGCGGGGTTGTCGGCGGATATTATCCGGCGGCGCTTTCATTTTTCGGCGCCAGTATTGAATCTGGGGGGCCGCGCTGGGCTGGGCCTGGGGCTGGCCTTGAGTTACAGCAATAACATCTGGGCGGGCGGGTTCAATGTGGATCGCGGCTTTCCGGCGCCGGGCTGGCGCTTGGGGTTCGGCGCGATTCAGGTGCGCGACCCCATCAACGGCGTTTATTACAACAGCGTGACCCAGCAATACGGCATCATTTATCTCGCGCCCGACGGCACGCGCCACGATATGCGCTCAGCCGGAGGCGGCGTGTATGAAACCTATGACGGCAGTTACTTGCAATTTGACGCGACGGCGCAGGTGTTGAGTTTTCCGAACGGGACCAAGCTACAATTTGGGAATAGCAATGGCAATAACGGATATTCTTATTCAATCAATAACTACGATTATTTGGCGCTGCCCGTGAAAATAACCGACTGCAATGGCAATTTCATCACGATTGTTTATAAGACACTGACCTATGGCAGCAACAACGAGAAGCAAGTCATTGATTATGTGACCGACACGGCGGGGCGGCGGATTGATTTTGAGTACCAGAATAACCGGCTGACTGGAATCAGGCAGGATCGCCCGACAGGGCCCTATTATTTCGTGCGGCTGGACTATGTCCCCGTGACTTTGCAATTGGCTGGGCCGGTAGCCGACCCGCCATTGCAGACTGGCTCGCAGGTCTGGATGCTAGGGCGCATTACGTATCCGACGGGCGCGAGTTTGCGTTTCACCTTTAACGGCTACGGCCAGATCAGCGGGATTGCACGCTGGGCGCCGGCGATCAATGGGCAGGGCGGCGAACGGCAGGTGGCGGCGACGACGTTCTACTATGACCCGTACTACGTGCCAACGACAATCCTTGGGCGGGGCGAAGCGGCGGAAAATTGGCAGGGTGGCGGGGCGGCTTACTCACTCGGCATACATGGCTTGCAGGTTTCGAATGGGGAGGTTGT